>NZ_JABBYJ010000001.1:1576740-1892088 GCF_012932565.1 Sneathiella limimaris | reverse complement strand
TCACCGCTATCCTTCTAATCCCACAGGCTATGGCCTACTCAGCCCTGGCAGGTCTTCCCCCTGAAATTGGGCTCTACGCCAGCATCACGCCGCCAATTATGTATGCATTGTTTGGCAGTAGTCGCACATTGGCAGTCGGCCCCGTGGCGGTCGCCTCATTGATGGTTGCTTATGCACTTTCATCTGTTGCCGCACAAGGGACAGAGGAATATTTGGCCGCCGCTATAACCTTGTCAGCCATGGTTGGTGTTTGCTTTTTAATAATTGGCGTCTTACGGCTCGGGCTTTTAACTGAATTTCTGAGCCATCCGGTTATGGCGGGTTTTACAAGCGCGGCTGCCTTGCTGATCGCATTCAGTCAACTAACACCCTTTGGCGGCTTCAATTCAAAACTCACATATAACGATTTCCTACCACAGAATTTACTAAGTAACGTCTGGGACCCTTTGAATGGAACAACTCTCATCATTGGTATTTTCAGCCTAATTCTTCTGTATCTGGCTCGGAAATATTTTGCATCTATCTTGCAAAATATTGATCCACTGAAAAATCTGGCGGCAGGACTTTCAAAGACGGGACCACTTCTGGTTCTTATACTCAGCACGCTGATTGTGTATGGCCTCAACCTCGCCGAGACTGAGAACGTAAAAGTCATCGGATCCATCCCTGAAGGTTTACCTGACCTGCAGATGATTAGCTTTGACCTGGGACTTTTCCAGCAGTTGGCTCCTTCTGCAGTTTTGATCACAATCATCAGCTATGTTGAGAGCGTTGCAATCGCCAAGGTCTTGGCAAACAAACGCCGCCAAAAGCTGGACGTTAATCAGGAAGCCTGGGGGCTCGGATTTGCCAATCTTGGAAGTGGTTTCACTGGAGGAAGTCCAGTTTGTGGCGGCTTTAGCCGATCAGTTGTTAATCACACCGCTGGCGCCAATACACAGATGGCAGCGATTATTACCGCTTGTCTTATTGGTCTCACGTTGGCCTTTTTTACACCGCTTTTCTACTACATCCCAAAAACTGTATTGGCCGCAATTATCCTCGTCGCCATCCTTGAACTTGTCGACATCAAAGGGTTCCTAAAAAACCTTCGTTACGATCGTGCGGACGGGATTGCAGAGGGCAGTACATTTATCTCGGTTCTGTTTTTTGGCATTGAGACCGGACTTATTGTTGGTATCTCACTCTCGCTAATTTTACATTTCTGGCGTTCCAGCCGGCCCCACATTGCCATCGTAGGCCAGGTAGGCGATACAGAACATTTTCGGAATATCAACCGGCATAAAGTCAAAACTTATCCCCATTTGCTTGCTCTCAGGATCGACGAAAGCCTGTTTTTTGCCAATGCCAGTTACCTTGAGAATTTCATTCTCAACAAAGTTGCAAGCAAGACCCAGATTACAGATGTCCTTCTTATTTGCAGTGCCATCAATTCCATTGATGGAAGTGCGCTCCATACTCTTGAGCTCCTTCAGGAGGAACTCAAAGAAAACGGAATTGAACTGCATTTTGCCGAGGTAAAAGGCCCTGTCATGGATCGCCTCTCCACCTCGCAACTTTTAAAGTCAGAGAATTCCCCGTTTGTTTTTCTGAGTACATTCGAAGCCTTCAAAGTTTTATCCCAAAAAGGGAATCCCCTGTTAAATGATCCGGAATGGAGTATCTAAATGGAAAATTTCACCCCTTATCTCTCTCTGGCTGGAGGACTGATAATTGGTATCTCAGCCACTATCCTGCTAACTGGTGGTCGGATCGCCGGTATTAGCGGTATTCTTGGTGGTCTTGTCCCACCAGTTGTCTCGGACTTGGGATGGCGCGTTCTCTTCGTGCTTGGCCTTATCGGTGGAGCTGTCCTCTTTCCGATTTCCGGTGGAGACATCTCCTACATCAACATCAATCCATATAACTGGTCCGACAATGAGCATTACATTGCGATGATTATCGGCGGCTTGCTTGTTGGTCTTGGTACGAACATTGGCGCGGGTTGCACAAGCGGCCATGGCATTTGCGGACTAGGCCGTCTATCTGCAAGATCTCTCGTCGCCACGATAACTTTCATGGTTGTCGCGGTCATCACTGTTTTCATTATTCGCACATTTTTAGGAGCCTAATCATGAACAAAGTAATTGCTCTTGTTTCCGGCATTTTATTCGGCTACGGATTGGCTCTCTCAGGCATGCTGAGCCCCAGCAAAGTCGTTGGTTTCTTGGATTTGACAGGAAACTGGGACCCTAGTCTCGCTTTTGTAATGGGCGGTGGCCTGATGGTGACAGTGATCGCATTTCACTTTTTGCTAAAACGGCCACACCCTCTCTTTGGTGACAAATTCTACCTGCCAACACGTAAAGACATTGATAAACGCCTTGTCATCGGTTCTGCACTCTTTGGTCTCGGTTGGGCAATCGGTGGCTTATGCCCAGGACCTGCGCTCAGTTCCCTTGCTTATGCAAGTCCAAAGATAGCTGTGTTCTGCGTTGCAATGGTTGTCGGTATCTTTATTGGCAAGAAAGTGTTTCCTGCCTCAGCGAGCTAAACAACTTGCCAGTTCAGCGGCAACTTTTCCATTATTCAGGGCTAGAGCGAGGTTCACCTCGCTCGTCCGCCCTTTCGAAAGCCGGTCCAGAGCGCCCAGAATATAAGGTGTCAACGCCGCACCCTTTATGCCTTTACCAACCGCTTCACGCTGAGCGGCCATAACCAGCTCATCCACTTCATCATTAGTCATCGCAGCAGCTTCTGGAACAGGGTTACAAATCAGCATACCTGACCCACTCCCTAATTGCAGATGTGTATCAACAATATCAGCGAGTTTCCCGATATTATCGGTCCATGCAGGTAATTTCAGTCCGCTTGAACGACAATGAAAAGCGGGAAAGGTGTCTGTCTGATAGCCGATAACAGGCACACTAAAACTTTCTAAAACCTCTAAAGTCGCAGGCAAATCCAATATAGATTTAGCTCCCGCCGCAACTACAGCAACGCCCGTTCGAGAAAGTTCTAGTAAATCAGCAGAGACATCGAAGCCGTTCGCCCCCTCCTCCGCTTTATGAACTCCTCCAATACCACCAGTTGCAAACACACGAATGCCGGCACGAGCCGCAATAAAAGACGTAGAAGCAACCGTTGTTGCCCCTGTTACCCCATCAACCAACGCCATTGAAAGGTCACGGACAGAACATTTTCGAACATCACCGGACTTGGCAAGATGCAATAGCTCTTCAAGCTCCAACCCAACGGTAATTTTACCCCGGATTATAGCAATAGTAGCGGGTATAGCCCCATTTTCCCGGATTATCGTCTCCATCTCTTCCGCAAGTTCTACATTTTTTGGATAAGGAAAACCGTGACTGATAATCGTAGATTCCAAAGCAACAATGGGGACACCATTCTTGAGAGCTTCAGCGACTTCAGCGGAATAAGAGAGTTTCATAATTGTCTCAACATTCTGGAGGACTTAAAAAAGAAGTTTCATTGACCTAACGCGAGCTTCTTCGAAATTCAACATAAAATGATCGGGTTTTCGTTGCACTAATGCGCAGGAACCCGCTACTTTAAGTGCAAAGAAAAATAAACAACCAATTTGGGGAACGTATATGTCCAACTCTCGAAAAGTTGCTATTGTGACTGGCTCAGCAACCGGAACCGGCGCCGCTATCGCTATTGAACTGGCTAAAAAGAACTACAACATTGTCGTCAACTACACGAAAAGTGAGACAGAGGCGAATGACACAGCGGACAAAGTCCGCGCGGAAGGCGCCGAATGCATCGTGGTACAGGGAGACGTCTCTCGCGATGAAGATTGCAAAAAACTGGCGCAGGCTGCTGTTGATAAATGGGGACGAATTGATGCTCTGGTCAATAACGCAGGGCGGACAAAATTTGTTCCACACGCTGATCTCGATGGCCTATCTGCTCAAGACTTTCAGGATATATATGCCGTCAATACAATTGGACCCTTCCAGATGACACGGGCTTGTGCTCCTTACCTCAAAGAAAGTGGTCGCGGCCGAATTGTCATGATTTCTTCTGTTGCGGGAACCCACGGCCACGGCTCATCAGTTGCCTATGCCGCTTCAAAAGGAGCGCTTAACTCCATGACAAAATCGCTCGCGCGGGCGCTCGGCCCAGAAATTACGGTCAACGCCATTTGTCCTGGCATGATTGAGACAAGATGGCTTAAGGAAGGTTGGGGCGAAGAAAACTATGATCGCAACAAAGCTTCCATGACGAAGAAGGTTCCATTGGCAAACATTTCTAAACCAGAGGATATTGCCGACGCCGTAGTTTGGTTCATCGAGGGTGCTAATCTTGTGACCGGCGAACTTCTGCTTGTTGATGGTGGCATGCATTTGGTGAGTTGATTGGAATTTGGTAACCGCGATGAGTGTGTTTCGACAGAACCGTTATCGCGGAACCACTTTACAATCAGAATCAATTTGCTATGGTTTTCTTTGTTGATTTTTCAACAACTTAACGGATAATTTTTTATCCTTGGTTTAGATGTAGTTGATGTTTGGAATAAATACGAATCCCCCAATTGCAGGCGGCTAGATGAACGATAACAGCAACCAGGTTCAGCCGACAGAAACTTCAGATGCCTTAGCTGAGAAGCATTTACTTATTGTCGATGATGAACGTGAATTCGGTGAATTCGTGAAGACTGTTGCTGAAGCCATGGGCTTCAAAGTGACGGTTACTGAAAAAGCACAGGATTTTCAGGCGTCCTACTTATCCTCAGTTCCCACACATATCGTCATGGATATGGTTATGCCAGGTATTGACGGCGTGGAACTCATCAGTTGGCTGGCCCAGCAAAACTGCGAAGCCAATATTTTGATCGTTACCGGCTTCAATCCCCGTTACATCGAATTAGCGGAAGATCTGGGCGGCGCAAAAGGGCTTTCCAAAATTCAAACACTGACAAAACCAGTTGCTTTGGCGGACCTTAGAAAAGCTCTGTCCTAAGATTTTTGTTCATCAATGCCTGCCAATCCAAATAAGATCCTCCAAAGGGCCCTTGGTTACCCCTATCCCCGGCCCAACCATTCTTTTCTCTTTTCTGACGGCAAGTTCGAGTCATTTCCCTCGGGCTCAACAGATTTCTCGGCCCTTACACCTGTAATCGCATGCGGATCCAACGCCGCACCAGAGCAACTTGCGCGGAAATTTGCACATATTCCAGCGTCTCAGATTCCTGTGACAAAAATCCATCTACGAGATTTTGTTTGCAGTTTTTCAGCCCACCTAACTGCATATGGATCAGTCCCCGCAACACTGAGTTATTCACCAGGGCAGCAAATAACAGGACATATCACGTGGCTTACTGGCAGCCAACTCGAGAGGATGCATGCAACAGAAGCATTGGGTGTCAATTACAGATTCTCCCGATTGGATAACGTTTTATGTGAATGTGAGGGTTACGGCCCTCTAAACACAATATATGCATACATTAGCAAGCACGGCCACTTCGGCCCTCATAACGAGCCGATCCTAATTCGGGAATTCAGCAACTCAAATGCGCCCTTTAGATCTGCCACTCAAAGGGAGGTGCAAAACCAAATTATTGAACTTTTCAATGAAGAGATATCACTTGATGAGTTTATTCTTTCAAATATAAAGGATAAAGATCTCAGAAAGCATCACATTCAAAAACTAAGCCGCTTTTCCTCCCCGTTCCATTATCCTCTGGAAACAATATTGGAGGGAGACTCCGTGTAACACTTTTGGGAGCCCTTCCCACCCATGGTCAAAAGTCTTAAATCCTTATTCATTGGCGCTATTGGTGGGGCCCTGTTTTTTTGGGCGAATTTACCTCTGGCCTGGATGATGGGTGCAATGTGCATCACAACCATTGTTGCCCTTAAAGGTGTAGACCTTCATGTGAATGGTACTCTCCGAAAAATAATGACTGCGATATTGGGCCTTATGTTAGGCACCAGCTTTTCTCCTGAAACGCTTGGGCATTTGAGCGCTTGGACAAGCAGCCTCACACTTTTAGCGGTAAATGTGATTGTCTGTATGTCTTTAGTCTATTGGTACTTTCGATATATTGGTAAGTTTGATCGGGTAACCGCCTTCTTTTCTTCTGCTCCGGGTGGCTTCAACGTCATGTATGAAATTGGGGAGGAAAAAGGTGGCGACGGAAGGAGCATCGCCCTGATCCATGCAACGCGCATCTTACTGCTTGTCATGACGGTCCCGCTTTTTTTTCGATATGCAACAGACATTGGGAGCACCAACGGAAGCACAAACAGCATTGAACTCTTCGGTATCGCTGGCCATGCAACGGGTTACATTTTAATGGTGGTTGCGGGCATATCTGGATATTTTCTGGGCGGATTATTGAAACTTCCTGCACACCATCTTCTAGGCCCTATGTTGTTTTCCGGCATTTTAAGTATCACTGGTCTGATTGACGTGATGCCCCCAATGATCCTGATTTACCTGGCGCAGCTGGTTATCGGGACCGCTATTGGACTGCGATTTTTGGGAACAACACTCACTGAAATCCGCAAAATCATTATGCTGAGCATCGGATCCACAACCTTGATGATTGGATTAGCAACGTTCTTTGCGCTTGTTTCATCTGATTACACGCATGTCAGTGTCGCCGGTTTGGTTCTCGCACTATCTCCAGGCGGCCTAGCGGAAATGTCACTTGTTGCACTAGCGCTTGGAATTGATGTGGCGTTTGTTTCCATCATGCATGTTGTCCGAATAGCCGCCATTATCACGATTATTCCAGTTATCTATCCCGCATTTGAAAAGCGCTGGAAAAACCGCGCCTAGTTTTTTAACGCTGATCGTCTGACTGCTGGATACATCAACATCAAAGTACCAGCCCGAGCTAGCATAAATAAGATGAGAGATAGCCATAATCCATCTGTCCCCCAACTATCTGCAAAAACTTGGATAGCTGCGAAATAGATTATGAAAGATATAATCATCCCGTTACGCATTTCCCGCGTTCGAATAGCTCCAATAAATATTCCATCCAGTTGGTATGACCATACTGCCGCCAGGGGCATTACAGTCAGCCATGGAAGAAACTCATAGGCTGCAAAGCGAACCTCCTCGATATCTGTTAGTAGATTAATCAGTCCATCGCCTGCAAATCCATAGACAAGCGCATAAAGCCCCGCAACAATGACTGCCAAGATGGTGCTTGAAAAAACAACTTCCTGTAATCTCTTCTCTCGTTTAGCGCCGATGGCATTACCAACCATACTTTCCGCTGCGTGAGCAAAACCATCCAAGCCAAATGCAAGAAAATGCATGAAATTCATCGCAACAGCTACCGCAGCAAGCTTATCTTCTCCCAGTGAGGCAGCAGTCGCAGTGAAATAGGCGAATGTAAAAATCAGCAGGATCGTTCGAATAAAAATATCCCGATTCACACTCATTAGGGCCCAAAAGCGCTCGAGGGAGAGGATATTCTGGATCACCCACATTCCCCCGATCCGCTTTAATTGGTTTGATACAATCAACAGACCAAGCACCACTGCCATATATTCTGCGATGACGGTCGCAATCGCAACGCCCGTAATTCCCATATCAAAACCAAGGACCAAAACCAGATCCAAAATGATATTCACACTGTTCATGAAAACTTGTGTGACAAGCGCCAGGCGGGTTTGACCTAAACCAATGAAAATTCCCAGAATAGAGTAATTTGCAAGCGCTGCAGGAGCGCCCCAAATTCGATAACCAAAATATTCTGCAGCACCACTCTCCACCTCTGCAGTACCTTCCACCAAAGTAAGCGCAATGTTCAATACGGGCCACTGTAGAGAAAGAACCAAACCAGATAGCACCAAACCCAATAAAAGTGCACGTGCTATGATTGACCTAATTTCATTTGCATCGTCGGCGCCATTCGCCTGAGATACGAAACCTGTCGTTCCCATTCTGAGAAACCCAAAACCCCAATATAAAAAACTGAAGATCATGGTTCCGATAGCCACCGCTCCCAGATTTGCTGCATTCGGCAGATGTCCAATAACAGCTGTATCAACCGCTCCCAATAGCGGAACAGACAGATTTGATAGGATAACAGGCCATGCTAGTCGCATAACCTCCTGATAAGAGGATTTTGGTGGGAACATTATCAATCGATTTTGAAGAGCTCAGAGAAACTAAAAATTATCCTGATTGAAAACTGCTTTCAACTGAATAACCGTTTATTGAAACTGCATATTTGAAAAGGACCACATTAATCCTTAAGTTAAATTGAGTGACTTCAGAACAGAAAATCATGGCTAAAGAACTCGATCAATCAGACGCGCAATCTACCAAATCAGATGTAGATGCTTTTTTAAAAAAAGTTGCCTTAACCCCAAAAGCTGAGGCAGGTGCAGCTTCTGGGCGCCTCTTGTTTGCGATTGACGCTACGGCTAGCCGTCAACCCACCTGGGATAATGCCTGCCAAATCCAATGTGAGATGTTTGAAGAGGCCTCGAAGACCGGGAAACTGGCAATGCAGGTCGCGTTTTTCAGAGGGTTTGGTGAATTTAAGGCAACTCCCTGGACTGAGAACAGTGACCGCCTGATCCGACCAATGTCACGCGTCCAGTGTCTTGGTGGCCACACGCAAATCAGAAAAGTCCTGAAACATGCAATCCGCAATAATGAGCAATCGCCAATCAACGCTGTTGTCTATGTGGGTGATTGCATGGAAGAAGACGCAGACGAGCTTTGTCATCTCGCTGGTCAATTGGGCATAACAAATACACCATTATTTATATTCCAAGAAGGCCACGACCCGATTGCAGAAAACTGTTTCAGGCAAATGTGCAGATTGAGCAAAGGAGCATTTTTCCGGTTCGACCAAAACTCAGTTGCTAGCTTGAGAAAGTTATTAAAAGCTGTTGCTGTATTTGCCGTTGGGGGACGAAAAGCCCTTCAGGATTATGGCAAAAAAGAAGGAGGTGACATATTGCTTCTTTCTCAGCAGTTAAAATAGTAGAGATAAAGAATGATCGGATATTTCATTCTTGGCGCTGCCCTGCTTTTCGCATTTGTTTTGGGTGGCCACGCAATCGCCAACGCCAAACCAGGAACCCTACTTAAAATTTTGAGATGGACCGGTTTAATCGGTTTCGCTGGTGCGGCCCTCTTCTTTGCCCTAACTGGACGTTTTCAAATTGCGTCAGGGCTTTTTATTGCGTCCCTCTTTTTCTTACGCAACAAACCTTTCTTCTCAAGTTCTTCTCCTTCATCAGGCCAATCATCCGATGTCAACACCGAGTGGCTCCACGCAACACTGGATCATGATAGCGGCGAAATGGATGCTACGATAAAGCAAGGAGAGTTTGAGGGCGCAACGCTGTCCCAGTTGTCATTTGAAGATCTTCTAAAACTGGAAACTGTATTAATCAAAGATCAACAAAGCCTTGCTATCTTGCAAGCATACATTGACAGAAATTTTGAGAGGGGGTCCCAACATAGTCATCAAGAAGACGCGTCTGAAAGCACAAACACGCGTCAAAATAACCAGATGACGAAAGCAGAGGCATATGAAATTTTAGAACTCGAGGTGGGGGCTAGCCTGAATGAGATCCGAGCAGCGCATCGAAGGCTAATGAAAAAGTTTCATCCTGACCATCAGGGATCTGCGTATATGGCGGCGAAATTAAACGAAGCCAGAGACATCCTCACAAAACAGTAATTATTCTATTATTGAATTGCAGAAATTAGAGTGCAATAAGCGAATGCTTAAAGCAAATGAGGGGTACTAACTTTATGCCACAAAAAGTCCGTAAAGCTGTCTTTCCTGTTGGCGGTCTAGGAACTCGTTTCCTTCCTGCGACAAAGGCAATGCCGAAAGAAATGCTTCCAGTGGTCGACAAGCCATTGATCCAATATGCAGTAGATGAAGCACGCGAAGCTGGAATTGAAGAGTTTATCTTCGTGACGGGACGCGGCAAAGTTACAATCGAGGATCATTTTGACAGATCCTATGAACTGGAAAGTGTTCTGGAAGAGCGCAATAAAGAAGTGGCATTAAACACACTTGCCGATAGTATGCCACCTACCGGAACCGTTGCCTATATTCGCCAAAGAGAACCACTTGGCCTTGGGCATGCCGTCTGGTGCGCAAAACGCTATGTCGGCGATGAGCCGTTTGCTGTAATTCTTGCGGATGACCTCATCCTGAGCAAGACTCCTTGCCTTGGACAAATGATAAATACGCGTGATGAAATGGGTGGAGGCAATGTTCTGGCAGCCATGGAAGTTCCCCACGAACACACCTCTCGTTATGGGATCATCAAACCAGGCTTTGATGATGAGAAAAAGGTTGAGATCAAACACCTTATCGAAAAACCAGATCCTAAAGACGCGCCATCAAATCTCGCTGTCATAGGCCGGTATGTTCTGGAGCCACAGGTTTTTGATCTTCTGGAAAATCAGGCTCGCGGAGCTGGGAATGAAATTCAACTCACTGATGCACTTTCAAACCTCTTAAAGACCAGTCCTTTCTATGGTCTTCGCTTTGAGGGCACACGCTACGACTGCGGCGACAAAATTGGTTTCCTGCAAGCAAATATTGCTTTTGCGCTAGAGCGAAGCGACATGGGGCAAGAAATAGCCAATCACATTAAAACGCTAGCGAAAGATCTATAAGGTAAATCAAAATGCGCATCACAATGGTCGGAACCGGTTATGTGGGCTTGGTCTCTGGCACCTGTTTTTCCGAATTTGGACATGAGGTAATTTGTGTTGATAAAGATCAAGGCAAAATTGACAGGTTGAATGCCGGTGAAATCCCAATTTTTGAGCCAGGCTTAGATGTTTTGGTTGCAAAAAACACTAAAGCCGGACGCCTTTCATTTCAAACAGACCTCGTGAGTGCAGTTGAAAAAGCTGACGCTGTATTCATAGGAGTTGGCACACCAAGTCGACGCGGTGATGGGCAGGCTGACCTAACCTATGTTTTTCAAGCGGCAAAAGAGATCGGCCAAGCCATCAAGGACTATACCGTTGTCGTCAATAAATCCACCGTTCCTGTAGGCACAGGACGCAAAGTAGCCGAAATCCTCGCCGAAACATGTACTTCAGATCTTTTCGACGTTGTTTCAAACCCGGAATTTCTTCGTGAAGGCGCAGCAATCGAGGATTTCATGCGCCCAGATCGTGTAGTCGTTGGGGCAGAAACGGACAAGTCAAAAAAGGTCATGGAAGCCATTTATCGACCACTCTCTCTGATCCAAACACCAATTCTGTTTACCTCATTGGAAAGCTCAGAGCTGACAAAATACGCTGGAAACGCGTTCCTGGCGACCAAGATTACCTTTATTAACGAGATCGCGGATCTATGTGAAAAAGTAGGTGCTGATGTTCATTCGGTTGCCAAAGGAATTGGCCTGGATGGCCGAATTGGCGGTAAATTTCTGCATGCTGGCCCAGGTTTTGGCGGCTCATGCTTCCCAAAAGATACACGAGCCCTCTATCAGTCATCATTAGAATTTGAAGCACCGATCAAACTGGTTGAAACGGTTATCAATGTAAATGAAAGCCGCAAAATCCGAATGGCGGATAGAGTTATCACAGCGTGTGGCGGCTCTATCGATGGCAAAAAAATTGCAGTCCTAGGGCTCACTTTCAAGCCAAATACGGATGATATGCGGGAAAGCCCCAGTCTTGATATTATTCCTACTCTTTGCAAGGCTGGTGCGAATATTCACGCTTACGACCCCGAAGGGATGGAAGAGGCCAAGTCATTACTCTCCGACATTACATTCTGCAAGGATGCATACGAGCCTTTAGAAGGAGCAGATGCGGTAGTCATTATTACTGAGTGGAACGAATTCCGCGCATTAGATTTAGATCGCGTGAAATCCAGCATGAAGTCACCCATCATGGTTGATCTTCGCAATATCTATGAGCCGAGGGAAATGAAAGATCTCGGTTTTGAATACACCTGCGTGGGTAGACAAGCTTAAGCCTTATAAAAGAGACACAACATGGCCTTAGAAAAACATGATTTTCATCCTTCCGTCTTGCGGGAATATGATATTCGCGGGATCATTGGGGAAACATTGTCTCCGATCGACGCAGAAGCCATTGGCCAAGCCTTTGGAACCCTGATGATTGAAAATGGAGACAACTCGGTAACGGTTGGTTATGACGGCCGTGCAACGTCACCTGAACTGGAAGAAGCCCTTGTTCGAGGATTGTTATCGACAGGCGTCAACGTTATCCGCGTCGGAATGGGTCCAAGCCCTATGCTCTATTTCTCAACCTATGAGTTGAACACGGGCAATGGCATTATGATTACTGGCTCACATAATCCCCCATCTCATAACGGGTTCAAGATGATCCTGGGCAAAAAACCATTTTATGGTGAAGCCATTCAAGAACTGGGTAGGCTCTGCGCTTCAGGCTCGTTCAAATCAGGAACAGGATCAGTTGCAGAAGACCCAATGCTGGATCGCTACGTTGCCCGAGTTTTGGAAGACTATAAGCACAAATCCGACTTAGTGGTAGTATGGGACTGCGGGAATGGAGTGACTGGTGAGGCCATGCGTAAGGTCGCGAAGGACCTTCCTGGACGACATGTCCTTCTTTATGATGAAATCGATAGCAGCTTCCCCAATCATCATCCTGACCCAACAGTTGCCGACAATCTGCAGGATCTTATTCGCACAGTGAAAGGTGTCGGTGCAGATCTTGGTATAGCTTTCGACGGTGATGGAGACCGTATTGGTGTTGTTGATAGCCGCGGAAACATCATCTGGGGCGATCAACTGCTTGCAATTCTCTCCAGAGAGATTTTGAAAAAAACACCGGGCGCCTCGATCATTGCAGACGTCAAAGCAAGTAAACTGCTGTTTGATGAAATTGGAAATTTGGGTGGTGATCCTGTCATGTGGAAGACAGGTCATTCCTTAATCAAAATCAAGATGGCTGAGCTTTCCTCTCCGCTGGCTGGTGAAATGAGCGGGCATATCTTCTTTAATGATATTTTCTATGGCTATGATGATGCACTCTATGTGGGTCTTCGTCTTCTGAACCTTCTGGGTCAGGAAAGCCAATCTTTGGATGAACTCTTTGATAATCTTCCAACCGCTATCAACACACCTGAGCTTCGGTTCGATTGCCCAGATGAAGAAAAGTTCAAAGCCGTTGAGCGAATCCAGGCGCAGCTTCGTGAGAAGAATGCCGATTTTTCTGATGTCGATGGTGTCCGTGTCAACGTGCACGGTGGCTGGTGGCTATTGAGAGCCTCTAATACTCAAGCGGTCCTCGTAGCGAGATGCGAAGCACCAAGTGAAGAAGCCCTTGAAGATGTCAAACTGCATATGCGGGACAATCTTCAGGAAGCCGGCATTGAAATGCCCGCCATATAGGTATTTAGATTTGCACAAACAAAAAAAGGCGCTGAAAAATCAGCGCCTTTTCTTTTTCCAAATCAGTTTTTTAGCTGACCTTCCCTTTTTTCTTTAAGGGAATACCCATCCAGGATTCACCTGAAGCCATAACACATGTCGCGCCGTTTGGCTGCGTAAGCACGATTGTCCAAGTAACACCGTCTGGGCTTGTAAAGACCTCAAGAACACTTCCATTTGCGGCTAGTCCCGCTGCAACTGGGGCTTCCTGAAACTTTCCATCCAAGTGTTTTACAAGTGCGCCACGCTCGAAACAGGCATTTTGAGCACTCGCCTCTGTCACTTGAAATGAAACCATCATAGCTGCAAATACTAGCACTGAAAGTCCAATAGAAATGACAGAGCGCATGCGTAGACCTTCAACCGCTGCATCGTAATGTTTGGAATATTTAAACATACGCTCCTCCTTTTACATTGAAACCTTCGAAAGGAACCGACCTGTGGCCAAAATCCATTCGAACTCTTTAACAGTTACAATGTATACGCAGAAAACGTTAATATAAGATATACGGGTTAATTTTTATGGCAAAATTGTGATCAAGCACAAAGTTTTGCTTGCTAACCTGTTGATTTATTTAGGTACATCTTAACGTAGAAATCTGCACCTTTTTTATTCGCGGATTGTTTTATGGGATCAATCTTGGAAGATTGATCCCGCTTTTTTGATAAAATTCTAAATTTCGTCGATCTTTTCTTCCAAACCAGGTAACTGCAGCGCTTTAATTAGATTTCGAATTTCTTGGCGCGCAGCGACATGGCTCATAGACATTTTGACCCCCACGCCTTTGCGTTTTAGATCAAGAACCGTGAGACCTTTTAGAAACAACTCTCTAAAGATCACTCGTTCCCCAAAACCCGGTGCAGCACGAAATGAAATCCGTGAAGCTAACTTATCAAGAATTTGCTCAATATTCCGCTTGTTATGGGCATCCGTGTGAGACAGACGATTTCGCATCACGACCCAGTCTATTTGGTGCTTGTCGATAAGGGCGCGGCGCTTGCGCTGTTCCCAAACCATTTCACTATACCAACTTGGCCGTTCAACATCATATGTGCGTTCATTGACCTTGGCTAAGAGATCAAGATCAATAAAACTGTCATTCATTGGGGTTAATAGTGTATCCGCAAAGGAGTGGCCGAGCTTTGCAATAAAGCTATCTGCTCCTGGACAATCCACAACAACAAAATCGTTGCCATAAACTTGCTCTTGCAGTGCAGCGACGAACCGTGCGCGCTCATCACTCTGAGCTTCGTCCATGTTTTTCTTTTGGCTCGGTTCAATAACAGTCAAGGAGGGCATTGGAAGCTTAAGCTTCTTATTAGTCACAAAATCCTGACGGTTTTCGATATAACGACCAAGGGTTTTTTGCTTACCATCCAAATCAATGGCTCCGACCCTGAAACCCAGCGTCAACAGAGATACAATCACGTGCATGGCAGTCGTTGACTTACCAGACCCCCCTTTTGCATTCCCAATGACAATAATATGGGCACGTGTAGCCTGAGTATCACTGGCTGGTTTTGTCTCCTCAACTGTAAGCGTCACTTTTCACTCCACATTTCGGTAACCTGTCACCCAAAATCATTAGGCAGTTTATCTCTCAAACTAAGGATTAACCCAGCATTACTAACCTGACAAGACTCATCTTACACGACAACATGTTGTGGTCTTATTAAACTAAATACAAATATATAGAAAAAGTTGAGTAGATATGCAGTTTTCTCGCATGAGTTTGAAGAACACTAACAAGTTCATTCAGTAACAACATAGGATCCCGATTAAGTTTGCCTCACAAGCGCGTCAATTAAATGACTGAACGCACAGTTCCTACATATAGACAACAGACATTCAACAGCGCAGAAAACTAGGCTTTTCCCCACAAACGTGTAAATTTAATTCAGTACGACAGATAATTTCAAACGGTGACCATGGGCCGAGAACATAAAACTAATATTATCCGAACTTTCCCCATCTGCTATTAAAACTCTTGGCTGACATGGAATACCAATTACTAATGATAAAAATTTCTGATCTGACACAAAAGAGAGGACGCGGCTTCCCAAATCTTGTCCGTTTCGCAAATACAAAGCCCCAGAACTGCGAATCTCCACACAAAAAAACACTCCATAATTTACGTATTAACCGGTTAATACGCGATTAGATAAAATTAGATTTTAAATTGTGTCCGAAAACCAAACAGCTTATAGAAACCCATGGAGTTCCATCAGATAGACAAAAAAATCACCCTCAGCCTTAATGATCGACAGAATTGATACAGTTATAGTGGGGGCCGGTGTCATCGGTCTCGCGATTGCCCGTTACTTTGCCAAAAACGGGCACGAAGTACTCGTCCTAGAAAAGCACCCACTGTTTGGTGAAGAAACATCCTCTCGCAACTCAGAAGTTATTCACGCAGGTATCTATTATCAAAAAGGAAGCTTGAAGGCGCGCCTCTGCGTGGAGGGGAAAGCGCAACTCTATCAATATGCAAAACACCATAATATCCCTCACAAGAATTCTGGAAAGCTGATCGTCGCCACCACAGTTGAAGAGTTGGACGTTCTAACGAACATAAAGAAAAAAGCGAAGGATAATGGAGTTATGGATCTTGAATTCATCTCCGAGAACGCCGCGAAAGAGATGGAACCCGCTCTTCACTGCAAAGGTGCACTCCACTCTCCCTCTACAGGTATCATTGATACGCATCAATATATGCTGTCATTGGTGGGGGAAGTCGAAGATAACGCCGGTTTCATCGCCTATAACACTGAATTTCAAAGCGCAGAAATAATTGAAAACGGCTTTCTTCTCAGCATGAAGGACGGTACAAAGCTTGCCTGCAACCGCTTGATAAATTCGGCCGGATTGGCTGCACAGGCCGTTTCAAAATCCATAAATGGCCTGGAAGATCGATATATACCGACCCGTTACCTAACCAAGGGTAACTACTTTACTATGTCAAAGCCAAGCCCGTTCAATCGCCTGATTTATCCGGTCCCGAATACAGCAAGCCTTGGCGTACACGTCACATTGGATTTAGCAGGTCAGATACGCTTTGGGCCAGATCAGGAATGGGTTACCGAAATAGATTACAGTGTGGACCCCAACAGGGCTGAGAGTTTCTATGGCGCTATTCGACAATATTATCCAGATCTTCCTGAGGATAGCCTGACACCCGCCTATTGCGGCATCAGACCTAAAATACAAGGGCCGAATGATCCGATGAAGGATTTTTGTATCCTTGGATCAACAACTCATAACATACCGAACCTAGTCCTTTTATATGGAATGGAAAGCCCCGGCCTTACATCCAGTCTAGCGATTGCTGAATATGTTTATAATCTTCCCAAAATTTGATCCTGAATCTGATTTAAGGTCCAAACATTAAAATTCTCAGAAATTCGCCAGTATCTAAAGTTGCTGAATATGAGGCTTCTTGGTCAGCTTATTTCGGATTTCAATGATATACTGAAACGATACTGCGAATTTCGAAATCCGCCTCCAAAACTGTTGATTTTTTTGCAAAATGCGAAAAATCCTTAAGAGAACGGAGGTATATTTCATGACTATTTTCAGCAATCCAGAATTTGATAATCACGAGACCGTTCTCTTTTTTAAAGACCCCAAAACCGGTTTAAAGGCCATTATTGCCATCCACGATACAACTTTAGGCCCTGCTCTTGGCGGTACCCGCATGTGGAACTATGGAAGCGAAGAAGAAGCGCTCACAGACGTCCTTCGCCTCTCCCGCGGAATGACTTATAAATCTTCACTCACCGGCCTCAATCTGGGAGGTGGTAAGTCAGTCATTATTGGCGATGCAAAAACACAAAAATCCCCTGAACTGTTTCGTGCATTTGGTGAAGCGGTTGGTCGGCTTAACGGCAATTATATTGCTGCTGAAGATGTTGGGACCTCTGTTGAGGATCTGGAATATGCTCGTCAGTCAACGTCCTATATCGCCGGAATTAGCGAAGGAGGAGCCGGTGACCCCTCCCCAGCTACGTCTTGGGGCGTCTTTAACGGCCTGAAAGCGGCGGCAAAATATGGCTTGAATGCAACCGACCTCAAAGGCGTGAGGGTTGCCGTTCAGGGACTTGGCCACGTAGGTTACGGACTTTGCAAACATCTACGGGAAGCTGGCGCAGAACTAATCGTCACAGACATCTATGATCAAATGGTACAAAAAGCGGTCGCCGAGTTTGATGCCAAGGCAGTAAAGCCAGAGGAAATCATTCAGCAAGACGTTGATATTTTTGCCCCCTGTGCTCTTGGTGCTGTTCTTAACGATGAAACAATCCCAGAGCTCAAAGCCAAGATAATTGCTGGTGCTGCAAATAATCAGCTTGCAGAAGATCGCCATGGCCAGATTTTGAGAGACAAGGGAATTCTATATGCGCCTGATTATGTGATCAATGCAGGTGGTATTATCCTAATCAGTCATGAAGGTCCCACGTTTAACCGTGACAAAGCGATGAAGCAAGTTGCCGAAATTCATGACACTCTGCTGAATATTTTTACGCGTGCTGATCGAGAGAACCGGCCAACCCACGAGATCGCTTACCAAATGGCCCGTGAGAGAATAGAAAATACCCGCCTCAAAATGGCGAGTTAAGAGGTAAAACTTTAGCCCCAACGGTTGTGAACCCAAAACCAGTGATCCGGTTTCTCCCGGATCCAGTTTTCGTAAATTTGATTTATTCGTGTGAGAAAGTTCACAACATTCTCTTCGGAGGTTCCTTCCGTTGGCGCAAAAATCGCCTCGTAAATTTCAACGCGAATTTTACCAGTATCGTCTCGTTCTGCCCGAACAGGATATACTGGCAATCCAGATCGACATGCAATATCAGCAATTGCAGTAGCCGTTTTCGCCTCTTTTCCAAAGAATGGAACAGCTAAGCCATTGTTCTGCTTCTGATCATTCAGTAGCGCCACAGGACGATTTTCCTTCAACGCTTTCAAGATAGACCGAGCTCCAGATTTTCCTTTTGGAATGAATTGGTAGCCTACTCCCGCCCGCTCCTTCTGGAAGTACGCCTCAACAAGAGGGTTATTCGCCGCTCTGTAAACAATATTCACATCTACATTACAGTATTTACCGGCCAGAGCTGTTGCCTCCCAAGGGCCATAATGGGCTGTCACGAAAAGAGCCGCTTGTCCGCTTTCAAGGAATTCATCCAAATACTCTTTTCCAACAAGTTCGACATCTTCGCTGGAAAATACGTAATCCCGCACAAACGGAATTTCAGCTGCATTCCGCCCCAGATTACCCCACATGCCTGAAAGAATTTCAGCTCTTTCTTCATTAGATATTTCTGGAAAAGCAAGCTTCAGGTTTTCGATTGCAGTCTGATGTGCGGAAAGAAGTGGTCCGACTTTTTGACCAAGCCACGCACCAAAATTTGAAGCTTTTCTTCGACCAAGCAAGCGAAAAACACCAAACAACCCGCGCATTAGAAGATATTCCAGCCAATACCGGACTTTTCGACTAAAAGTAATTTTTTTACGCATGTTCCCGGCTGCCTAGCTTCTCCAACAATAACTTCTGCAGCAAGGCAGGGCTTTCAAAGACAAGATCAATATCAAACACTGTTGTCATCATGCGAGCTTCAGGTGAAAGACGAACATAATCTTTCCTCGTTGTCACTAGAGCTGCATTATGTAGTGCCGCCCGCTCAACCAGGTTCATAATATCTTCTTGGCTATAGGCGTGATGATCTGCGAATTCAACGGTTTCAACCAGCTCAGCGCCGGCTTGGCGTAAACTTCTAAAAAACTTTTCAGGGCGCCCAATTCCAGCGAACGCAATTACCTTTTCCCCAACCAACTCAGACTGCAACTCATGGGGGACAACCCGTGCCTTGAATAAAGGTAACGTTCCGACATCTAGAGGCTGCTCCAAATCACCCTCAACCCAGACGGCAAAATCTGCTTTTTTCAAAGCCTCTGAAAAACGTTCCCGCAAAGGACCAGAAGGCATTAACCAGCCATTCCCTAAGCCATACCCTCCGTCAAGGACCAAGACCGTAATATCTTTTTCCAGTAGAGGGTTCTGCATACCATCATCCATAACAATGATTTCAGCTCCAGCTTCGATGGCAGCTTCTGCCCCAATCACCCTATCCCTGGAAATCCATGTTGGGGCAACAGTCGCCAGAAGGAGCGGCTCATCACCAACTTGATCTGCAGTGTGAACATCCAACACGACGCGCTCAGGCCCCGCAAGACTACCCCCATATCCACGAGAAAGAAAATGAACCTTCCAGCCAATCTGTTTCAAATATTCAGCGACAGCCATCGCAACAGGCGTTTTGCCTGCCCCGCCAGCGACAACGTTTCCAATACAGATTACTGGGACGGAAACTTTTTTAGACCTTTTACCTGTAAATCGGACACGGCTGGCAAATCCATAAATGAAACTGAGCGGGCTTAGAACAACCGGCCAGATAGAGTTTCTATTCGAATTCCAGAACTTTGGTGCCTTCACTTTTTATCTTTCCCAGAAAGCGATTTTTCAATTTCCATCACTAAGTGACCAAGCAACGCTTCACCGGTTTTAACAACCTCTACAGCTTTGATAGCCATCTCACCGCGCACTTTGATTTCACTAAATAGATACGCGAGCTGTTTAGTCAGTTGAACACCATCCTTGACCATAATGGCGCCCTCGTTTTCAAGAAGGTCAACTGCAATCTCCTCAAAATTACTCATATCAGGCCCAAATAGGATCGCACAATCAAGTCTTGCTGCCTCCAACGGATTTTGCCCACCTTTTGAAACAAGTGAGCCTCCGACAAAAACCACATCCACAAGCCGATAAAAAGTACCTAGCTCTCCAATCGTATCGGCAAGATAGAAATCTGTTGTTTCCGATATTGGCTCTTTCACTGACCGCTGAGCGACTTCAAAACCAGCCTCTTCGAGCTTACCACGAATTTCTTCGGCCCGTTCCGGATGACGAGGGACTATAATTGTAAGTAGGTTTTTAGTAACAGGTTTCAACGCCATATGGGTTGCCGCAATAATCGCTTCTTCACCTTTATGTGTACTTGCAGCCAGCCATACCTTGCGGTTAGATACCGCACGATTGAGTTCGTGATACTTGTCCTTTTGGAACGGAAGCGGCGGTGAGCAAAACTTTAAGTTGCCCAATGTTTCAACATCTTTTGCCCCCAAATATTCCAGCCGATCAGCCGTCAATTGGGTCTGTGCATGGATATAACCAAATCTCTTCAGCAGAGTTTTGATAAGGCCTCCCGTTTTTCGCCAGGTACTGAATGAACTTGCGGTCATCCTTGCATTCAGAAGCAGCATGGGAATTTTGCGCTTACTGGTTTCCGTAATCAAGTTGGGCCAGATCTCTGACTCAAGCCATATAGCGACTTGAGGGTTCCAGTAATTCAAAAACTTGCTAACGGCTTCCTTGGTATCGATAGGAATAAATTGATGAAAAGCCCCTGTAGGGAGCCGGTCTTCCATTAATCTAGCAGATGTCACGGAACCTGTAGTCAATAGAACAGACCGATTACTATTTCTTGCCAGAAGGACCCTGATCAAAGGAAGAGAGGATACTGCCTCGCCAACAGAGGCGGCATGAATCCATATTAGTTCTCCACTGGGTCTTGAGCGCGAAGGCTCACCAAAGCGCTCTTCAAATCGTTTGGGGTCTTCCTTTCCATCTTTTAATCGCTTCTTTAGATGCGACTTAATCATTGGTGCGGCAACTGTCAGAGCCATATTATAAAGAGCCATATACATTTTAACTTACCACGCGCTCTTCCTGCTTTTCTATGGAGGCAGGCTCTACAGGAGTTAGACCACAAAGCCGATCACTTTCCTGCGTTACAAAATTCAAACTGTCTTCAATCTGTTTTTTGGCGAGTTCAAAACTGCCATTTTCATCTTTGCGCGGGACATAAATAGGATCGCCCCAAACCAGCACCCCTTTCCCAAAAGGTGCGGCCAAAGCAAACCGATCCCAGCTAGATAAATGTTTGGTTCTGGTTGTCGCAAAGCTGACGGGAATAACTGGAACACCACTCATGGCGGCAATTCCAACAACGCCGTCTTGCGCATGCATCCGTGGCCCCCGTGGACCATCTGGAGTAATCACAGCTATTCTATTCCGTTTTAACAGCTTCAACATCTCCTTCAAGGCCGGTACACCGCCCTTGGATGAGGACCCCCTGATACTATCTACACCAAGGTATTTGACAGTTCTTGCAATGAGCTCGCCATCACCATGCTGAGAAATCATGACGGTAAGTCTGGCATAAGAGGGAATTAGTTCAGCCATCAAGAACAAACGGCCGTGCCAAAAAGCCATGAGAAAGGGTTTGCCCTCTTTCATATACTGGTTTGGAATCTCCCCGTTGATTACTTTCCATCGGACAGATTTATGAACAAACCAGATATAGGCCGCCGCCAATCGGGTGATGACCGACATCGCAAACTTACTTTTCAGAATTTTCTTCAATTTTGAAACGGACCTATTTCGACTTTTACTTCCTGAATATTGCAGGTTGGATATATCCTGCTGCTTTAATCTCTGCCAGTTATTTATGCATCCCGTGCCGTGATCACCATTTGTTATATTGCCGCAAGATGGATAAATCACTAACCTTGTCACAAATTCTTTCCCATTCAACTCGTTGGGACAAAAAATGTCTGCTGAGCCAAACCCCCAAATCCTTCCGTCCTCATGCCCCCATGATTGCCCGTCCACTTGTTCTCTGGAAATTGAGAAACTTGGGCCACAGCAAATTGGCAGAGTGAGAGGAGCCGAAGAGAATACTTATACCGCCGGAGTAATTTGCGCCAAAGTAGCTCGCTATGCTGAACGGACCCACCATCCGGATCGACTGATGCACCCCCTAAAACGTGTTGGAAAAAAAGGGGAAGAAAAATGGGAACGCATTAGCTGGGAGGATGCTTTAGATACTGTCGCTGAGAAGTTTCTTGAAGCCGAGAGAAAATATGGTCCTGAGACTGTCTGGCCATATTATTATGCCGGCACCATGGGTATGGTCCAGCGCGACAGCATTGAACGCCTTCGCCACGTCAAAGGTTATTCAGGTCAAGATTCTACCATCTGCATTAACCTTGCCAGGGCTGGCTGGAAAGCTGGCGTTGGCGTTTACAGGGGAAGTGATCCCCGAGAGATGGCAAAATCTGATCTTGTTGTTATTTGGGGCACAAACGCCGTTCATACCCAGATCAACGTGATGACCCATGCCACCCGCGCCCGAAAAGAGCGGGGAGCAAAAATTGTGGTTATAGATCCCTACAAAAATGCGACGGCTCTGGCAGGCGATCTTCATCTGATGCTTCGCCCAGGAACAGATGGTGCGCTTGCACTAGCAGTGATGCATATATTGTTTCGTGATGACATGGCGGATCGAGAATATCTTGCACAATATACCCGCGATGCAGAAAAATTTGAAGAACACCTGCAATCAAAAACCCCAGAATGGGCCGCAGAAATTACAGGTCTTTCCGTCTCGGATATTACCGAATTCGCCCATATGATTGGAAAAACGCCACGGACTTTTCTGCGTCTGGGCTATGGGTTTTCCAGAAGCCGTAACGGAGCCGTCAATATGCATGCTGCGACCTGCATTGCTGCCGTGACAGGTGCTTGGAAACATGAAGGCGGCGGCGCTTTTCATACCAATGGAGCCATTTTTCATTGGGACAAGACTTTGATTGAGGGGCTGGACGTCAAAAAAGCGTCGACCCGTATGCTGGACCAATCCAGAATTGGACCTGTTTTGACCGGGGACCCAAAAGACATCGGTGATGGCCCGCCTGTGACCGCAATGCTGATCCAGAACACAAACCCCATGGACGTTGCACCAGAGCTCGCCAAAGTCCACGCGGGCTTTGCCAGAGAGGATCTCTTTGTCTGTGTCCATGAGCAGTTCATGACTGAAACCGCAAAGATGGCAGATATCGTTTTACCTGCGACAACCTTTGTTGAGCATGATGATTTTTACCAGGGTGGCGGTCACAGCCATATTTCTCTTGGCCTTAAAGTTATTGAGCCTCTTGGAGAGTGTCGGTCTAACCATGAGGTTATTTCAGAGCTCGCCAAACGGCTCGGAGCAGAACATGAAGGATTTAATCTTACTTCCCGAGAGTTGATTGAAAGAACTCTGAAAGATTCTGGCTGGCCTGATATCAAGACTATCTCGAATAAGAACTGGATTGATGTTCAGGTCCCCTTTGAAGATGCCCATTTCCTAAACGGGTTTGGTCATAGCGATGGTAAATTCCATTTTGCCGCTGATTGGTCAGGGGTTGGAAAAGACTTCGAGGGCATGCCAAGTTTGCCTGACCATTGGGACGTTATCCAAAAAGCTGATGAAACCCACCCTTATCGGCTGGTAACAGCGCCGGCTCGCAACTTTTTGAATACATCCTTCACGGCAACCCCCTCCTCTCTCAAGCGTGAGAAGAAACCGACAGTCCTGCTACATAGCACCGATGCGAAGACCATCGGCGTTCAAAGCGACGAAATTGTACGGATGGGGAACCAACAAGGTTCATTGTTGATCCATGTGGAAGTGTTTGATGGGCTTCAACCCGGAACCGTCGTTGTAGAAGGGATTTGGCCGAACAAATATTTCATAGAAAAAGTTGGCATCAATCTTTTGGTCAGTGCAGACAGGGCAAAACCGAACGGCGGAGCTGCATTTCATGATACAGCTGTCTGGATCAGACCGTCCTGATCCAGCACCTAGAGCAGTCCAAGCTCCCGAAGCTCAGCAGCCATTTCAGGTGACAGTTCGCCTTCACTGTCTTCATCACCGTTCGCCTCTTCGACGATATCACGAAGATCTCGTGGAGCGTCTTTTGCTTCAAGATATCGCCATCCTTGATGTGGGCCTCGAGCGACGAGCTCAGTTTCAACCAGTTCCTTGTCCAACACCAAACCACATTTCTCGCCATCTGTATCGTAGAGACGCTCAAGCTCAACGATCCGTTGTCGAACGGCAATATGACCTTTGATAATCCAGTAGAGAGAGCCCCCATCTAAGAGCTCTTCCTCCCGCTGAGGCCTTTGTTTGGTAACATGGCAAATTGGGCCCGCGATCAACCGGCGCTCCTGAGCTCTCCGAAGTTGCTCGATAGACGAGATCCCAACGCATACTTTCACAAGATGTACTGTCATAACTGGTAACTAGTCCATATGCCGTATCTTAGTCCAGCTTATTTTTCAGGGCTTTAGCAACACTGGAGACAGGCGCACGATCAAGATAATCAGAAATGAACCAGGCTGTCTTGATCAATTTCGTCAAATCGAGACCACTATCAATCCCCATACCCTCTAACATATATACAACATCTTCAGTTGCAACATTGCCTGTCGCACCAGGCGCATAAGGACAGCCCCCCAGGCCCGCAACAGAACTGTCAATCTTGGTCACGCCAACTTGAAGTGCCGCATGAATATTGGCAAGGGCTTGCCCATAGGTGTCATGAAAATGAATGCCAATCGCTTCTAATGGAATGACTTTCGCCACGGCCTCTAACACCTCAACGGTTTTTCTTGGCGTTCCCACACCGATCGTATCGGCAATAGAAATTTCATAGGCCCCCATGTCATAAAGTTTTTTTGACACCTCAGCGACCGCGGCTGGTGTAATTTCCTCACCAAACGGACTTCCAAGGGAGCAAGAAACACTTGCTTTGAAGGGTATTCCATCCTTCTTTGCCTCTGCTACGACAGGCGCAAATCGATCCAAACTTTCAGCAATAGAACAATTGATGTTTCTTTGATTAAACGCCTCAGATGCCGCAGTGAAAATTAGGATCTCGTCCGCACCAGAGTTCCTAGCCCCCTCGTACCCCTTCATGTTTGGAGTTAACACACTATAGGAAACATTCTGCTTTCTCTCAATTTCAGACATGACATCAGCGGTGTCCGCCATCTGGGGAACCCATTTTGGTGAAACAAAACTTCCAGTTTCAATAGCTGTCACACCTGCATCAACCAGACGCTCTATCAACTCAACTTTAATATTTGTCGGGATTTGCGTCTTTTCATTCTGTAAGCCATCTCTGGCCCCAACTTCAAAAATTCGGACCTTATCAGGATAGTCAAACGACATCTTTTAGTCCTCTTCCGCGTCTATTTGGATAAGCAGGGTTCCCTCATCCACCTGATCACCAGTTTCAAAGAAAATTTCTGCGACGGTTCCGTCGGCCCCGGCTGATAATGTATGCTCCATTTTCATGGCCTCCATCACCATCAATGGATCGCCCTTGGCAACTTTGGCGCCAGCTGAAACATTGACCTGAATAATCTTACCTGGCATTGGAGCCATGATAGCACCTGCACCACCTTCGTCACCGGTTCCGTCAAAATCAGTGATGACCCGCTTCACATCGATCTGATACCCACCCTGAATAACAATTAGCCGTTCACCGTCTTCAACAACAGAAGCCGTGACGGCATGGCCATCAACGACAGCGCGCAAGGATCCGTCACCCTGCAACTCAGCGCGCGCATTCAGCTCTTGTCCACCTACTTTGATGAGGAAGGCATCATCCAGGCAGGAAACCGTAATGACTTCCTCTTCACCCTGACGTTCAAAAACGTAGTCGAGATGCGCAATATCATTCAAACGCCAGGCTGTTGCCTCATTCCATGGCGAATAGGGATCACTGCTAAGCGCAGCAGAAGCCACGTTTTCCTGAGTTGCTTTCAAGACAAGATGCAAAACGGCGAGAGTCAAATGTAAGTCAGATGCTACTGCTTTTTCTGGAACAAGATCATTCCTGAATCGTTCAATAAAAGACGTATCCAGATCCTTTTCAGCAAAGGCTGAATGGGTCGCAACTTTCTTCAAAAACTCAAGGTTTGTTGTCAAACCCGCCACCTGATAATCTGATAGCGCATTTTGAAGCTTGCGAAGCGCCGCATCACGATCTGGACCCCAAACAATCAGTTTTGCAATCATTGGATCATAAAAAGGGGTTACCGAGTCTCCTTCTAGAACTCCAGTATCAACACGAACACCATTTTCCTCAAGCGGAGGCCGCAGCCTGAGAAGTGGACCTGTTGCCGGCAGGAAGTCATTATGCGGGTCCTCTGCATAGAGACGAGCTTCCAAAGCGTGCCCTGAAATCTTCAACTGATCTTGCTCAAGCGGCAGTTCACCACCATTGGCGACAACCAGCTGCCATTCGACCAGGTCCTGACCGGTGATCATCTCTGTAACGGGGTGCTCCACTTGAAGTCGGGTATTCATTTCCATGAAATAGAAGCCGTCTTCGTTCAGACCTTCCGAAACGTCAGCAATAAATTCAACGGTTCCTGCGCCTACATATCCGATTGCTTTTGCAGCGGCGACGGCCGCGGCACCCATAGCTGCCCGCATATTTTCAGGCATGTCAGGTGCAGGTGCTTCTTCAATCACTTTCTGGTGACGACGCTGCAAGGAACAATCGCGCTCAAATAGATGCACTACATTCCCGTGCGTATCAGCGAAAACTTGGATTTCGATGTGCCTTGGCTTTGTGAGAAACTTCTCTATCAAAACCCGCTCGTCACCGAAGGCGTTAGCAGCCTCACGTTTGGCGCCTTCCAATGCAGAAGGAAACTCCTTGGCACTATCTACCCGGCGCATACCTTTACCGCCACCGCCGGCAACAGCCTTGATCAGAACCGGATAGCCAATTCGCTCGGCTTCTTTTGCTAGCAAATCGGCATCCTGATTATCTCCATGATATCCCGGCACCACAGGAACACCCGCCTCTTCCATCATGGCTTTGGCGGCGTCTTTCAGTCCCATTGCTCGAATGGCATCTGCAGGAGGCCCGACAAATGTCACGCCGGCAGCCTGACACTTTTCAGCAAAGCCCGCATTTTCAGAAAGAAATCCGTAACCGGGGTGAATTGCTTCTGCCCCTGTCAGCTTGGCAACCTTCAGGATCTTATCTGCCTTCAGGTAGCTTTCCCCAACTTCTGCAGGCCCTAGCAGAACTGCTTCATCCGCCATATTTACGTGACGAGCAGCAGCATCCGCTTCCGAATAAACAGCAACGGTACGCACGCCTAGTTTCTTAGCAGTTTCAATGACGCGGCAGGCAATTTCACCACGATTGGCAATTAGTATTTTTTCAAACACGTTTCTATCACCTATACTCTAGCTTGTTTTCCAGGAAGGTTTACGTTTCTCAAAGAAGGCTGAAATTCCTTCCTTAGCCTCTTCCGTCGCTCGGCGGCTTGCAATCCTGTCCGCAGTTTCATTGATCAACTCTTGCTCGATCGGACGATCAGCAACCGTGTAAATCAAATCCTTTGAATCAGCCATGGCCCCTGGCGCATTACCCATAATTTGAGCAATCAGCTCATCTCTGACATGCGCTAGATCATGAACATCCTCAACCAGTTCATGAAGCAATCCCAGTCGATAAGCCGTTTCAGCATCGAAAACCTCAGCTGTCTGGAAATAGCGGCGAGATGCCCGTATCCCAATTGCCTCAACAACATAGGGCGAAATGACAGCAGGCAGCAGACCAAGTTTTACTTCTGACAAACAGAATTTTGCCGCTTTCACACCTACCGCAATATCACAGGCAGCAACGAGACCAAGGCCTCCGCCATAAGCAGCCCCCTGCACCAATGCTATAGTCGGTTTTGGAATATCCTGGAGATTTTTCAGCATGCGACCTAATAAAAGAGCATCTTCACGGTTATCCTCTTCCGTAAAACCAGCTGCCCGCTTCATCCAGTTCAGGTCTGCCCCAGCGCAATAGCTTTTGCCTGCGGCGGCGACAACAACGGCCCGAACGCCTTCCTGATGTCCGAGATCTTCAAACATGTCCCCAAGCCGCTCAATTAGCTCCTCATCAAAAGCATTATGAACTTCTGGCCGGTTCAGGGTAACGGTTGCAATGCCGTCAGTTGAAAAATGGAGTACTGCAGATTCTTCACTCATAATCTTTCCTTACATTCTGAATAGGCCAAACTTAGTTGGTTCAATTGGAGCGTTAAGGGACGCAGATATCGCTAAACCGAGAACACGCCTGCTATCGGCGGGATCCAGAATTCCATCGTCCCACAAGCGGGCACTCGAGAAATAGGGATGCCCTTCTTTTTCATATTGAGCCTGGACGGGGGCTTTAAATGCAGCCTCTTCCTCAGCGCTCCAGGTTTCCCCGCGCGCCTCCATGCCATCCCGTTTAACTGTCGCGAGTACAGAAGCCGCCTGCTCCCCACCCATCACAGAAATCCGTGAGTTTGGCCACATCCAGAGCATCCGAGGGCTATATGCACGACCACACATACCATAGTTGCCGGCACCGAATGATCCCCCAAAGATCATTGTAAACTTCGGAACTTTAGCCGTTGCTACAGCCGTGACCAATTTGGCCCCGTCCTTGGCTATTCCGCCACTTTCGTATTTCTGGCCCACCATGAAGCCTGTGATATTCTGCAAGAAGACCAACGGAATATTCCGCTGACAACAGAGCTCAATAAAATGAGCTCCTTTCACAGCGGACTCTGAAAACAAAATTCCGTTATTAGCAACAATGCCTACCGGATAGCCATGGATATGGGCAAATCCAGTTACCAAGGAGGTTCCGTAGAGTTTCTTGAATTCATCAAATTCTGAACCATCCACAATCCGGGCAATTACCTCACGGACATCAAACGGCTGACGCGTGTCCCGTGGGATCAAGCCATACAATTCTCTTGCATCGTAAAGTGGGTCCAGTGGTTTCCGAATATCCAGCGGCATCGGCTTTGGCCTGTTGAGTGTCGCCACAACATTCCGCGCAATTTCCAAAGCGTGAAGGTCGTTTTCCGCATAGTGATCGGTCACACCAGAAGTTCTGGAATGCACATCCGCCCCGCCAAGATCTTCAGCAGAGACGATTTCACCAGTCGCCGCCTTCACAAGCGGAGGTCCAGCCAAGAAGATCGTTCCCTGATTTCGAACAATGATACTTTCATCAGACATCGCTGGCACATAAGCACCGCCCGCCGTGCAGGAGCCCATCACAACAGCGATTTGCGGAATACCCTTTGCCGACATATTCGCCTGATTATAAAAAATGCGGCCAAAATGCTCGCGATCTGGAAACACGTCCTGTTGATTTGGCAGGTTCGCCCCGCCGCTATCCACCAGATAAATGCAGGGAAGATTGTTCTGTTCAGCAACTTCCTGCGCCCGCAGATGCTTTTTTACCGTCATTGGGTAGTAGGTCCCGCCCTTAACCGTAGCATCATTACAAACAATAACGCATTCTCTACCTGAGACACGCCCAATACCGGTAATAATTCCAGCAGAGTTAATGTCTCCGCTATACATATCCCATGCAGCCATCTGACTAAACTCGAGGAAGGGAGAACCGGGATCCAGCAACTTGCGGACCCTTTCCCGCGGAAGTAACTTACCTCTGGAGAGGTGCTTCTCACGGGCACGTTCACCGCCGCCCTGCTTGATGATCGACACCTTCTCTTTCAGATCATCAACAAGGGACTGCATATGGGCCGCATTTGCCTTGTATTCATCACTACGCGTGTTGAGGTTACTTTTTAAAACAGGCATTTACGCATTCTTCCTTATGTAAAAAGATAGCAACGTTCAGACTCAAACGTCCAACAACTGCAGGTTAAACCAGTATCATTCTCTTGGCGGAAAAGCGAACGTATGATACGGCTACTTTCGAACAAGAATGAAAACAAAGGGAGCCAAAAATGGCCTATAAAGCATTTGATCTGACCGGCAAGGTCGCGCTCATTACGGGAGGTAACGGCGGAATTGGACTGGGGATGGCAAAAGCCATTGCCGAAGCCGGTGGAGATGTTTGCATTTGGGGAACCAACGCCGACAAAAACGCGGCGGCAGTTGATGAGCTGAAAACTTTTGGAACAAAAGTTGGCAGCCTTCTGTGTGATGTCAGTGACCAACAAGCTGTGAAAGACAGTTTTGCCAAAACGCTTGAAGATTTTGGTCGTGTTGACGGCTGCTTTGCGAATGCTGGTGTTTCCTCGAAAGGAAAACCGTTTTTGTCTATCACCGACGATGAATGGCAACGCATCATCAGCATTAATCTGGACGGTGCATTTTACACGATGCAGGAAGCTGCTCGTCACATGGTGGAGCGGGCTGAAAACGGGGATCCTGGTGGACGCCTTGTCGGAACTGCAAGCCTTGCGGCTGTCTCCGGTGCTGCCCGCAACGAACATTACGCCGCGACCAAAGGTGGCCTGATTTCCATGATCCGTGCCCTGTCCGTTGAGCTGGCCAGCAAAGGTATCACCGCAAACGCAATCCTGCCGGGCTGGATTGAAACCGCCATGACTGAGCCGTCCTTTAACTGGGACAAGTTTGCAGACAACGTCAAGCCACGCATTCCGGCCCGCCGTTGGGGCCAACCGGAAGACTTTGGCGGCATTGCTGTCTACATTATGTCGGGTGCCAGTTCCTATCATACAGGCGATACTTTCCTTATCGACGGCGGTTATTTCCTGTTCTAGGAATAACCAATAATTTCCGCTGGCCCGTAATATTCGGGCCAGCAGCTTTAGCGGTTAGCTTGCAGCCTTAAAAGCCAAATACTGGTCAATATGTGCGATCCGATCTGCCCCCCAGAAAACTTGATCACCTACCTTAAACCACGGCACACCAAAAGCACCACATTCAACAGCAGCTGTGGTGGCAGCGATAACCTCTGCCTTCGCATCCGCATCTTCTGCTGCTTCGGTAATTTCGCTTTCGTCAATTCCAAGGGACTTTGCCAGCTCGATCAAATGCTCTGGTGCTGTTACCTCTTTGCTTTCAGCCCAGACCCGTCGACAAACACCTTTTGCAAATTCCTTCGCCAATTCCGGATTTGAACGATTTATCCGATAAAAAGCCAAGCGAGCCAGTTTAGCATCAATCGGAAATACTGCTGGTTTCGCCATTGGCAAACCAGCCAGCTTCGCGGAACGGCCGCTATCCATATTAATGTAATTCATTTTCTGAGGGATTGAGCTTGGTCCAACATTCTCTGCACCAATGGCTTTCCAGACATGGCCAAGCGACATCGGCCGCCAAATGACTTCAGAGCCATGCTTTGCAGCTATCTCATCAATCTGATTTGCCGCGATATAAACATACGGCGATGAAAATTCGATAAAAAACTCAATTGGTAAGCTCATAATTCCCTCCTCTATTTTCTTGTTATTTATGCAGCAAGGCTTCTGGCGATTACCAGTTTTTGGATATCAGAAGTGCCTTCATAAATCTGGCACACACGGACATCCCGATAGATCTTCTCAACCGGGTAATCTGCGATATAGCCGTTTCCACCCAAAGTCTGGATTGCCGCTGAGCAAACCTCCTCCGCCATTTCAGAGGCAAAGAGCTTGGCCATGCTGGCTTCAGTCAAACAAGGCTCCCCCGCATCTTTTAAGCTTGCTGCGTGCAATACCATTTGCCGGGCCACCTCAATTTTTGTCGCCATATCGGCAAGGCGGAAACCAACGGCTTGATGATCAATAATCGCGGATCCGAATGAGTTACGCTCCTTGGCATAATCAACAGCATGCTTCAGTGCGGCGCTTGCCATCCCCACGCTTTGCGCCCCAATACCAATGCGGCCTGTTTCTAAATTCGCCAATGCAATCCGGTAGCCTGCTCCTTCTTCACCCAACATATTTTCAGCGGGTACCCGGACATCTTCAAATGCAATCTGACAAGTATCAGAGGCTTTTTGCCCAAGTTTATTTTCAACAGATGCAATTCGATAACCGGGTGTGTTTGTTGGCACAATAAAACAGCTAATTCCTCGCTTTCCCGCAGTCGGGTCGGTCACCGCAAAAACAAGAGCAACCCCACCGATTTTCCCCGAGGTAATAAACTGCTTGGTGCCATTAATGATATAGTCATCCCCATCACGAACGGCTTTGGTCTTTAACGCTGACGCGTCGGACCCTGCGTGTGGTTCAGTTAAACAAAAGGCGCCGATCATCTCCCCTTTTGCGAGAGGTGTCAGATACTTCTGCTTTTGCGCCTCTGTTCCATCCTTCAAGATCGCCGCACAACAAGGAGAGTTATTTACACTCATGACAGTCGAAATTGCCCCGTCCCCTCCAGCAATTTCCATAAGGGCTAATGCATAGGAAATAAAATCAGTTTCAGCTCCGCCGTAGGCTTCAGGAACCGTCATTCCCATTAATCCAAGGCTGCCCATTTCAGCAAAAACATCCTCGGGAACGGCAGCAGCTGCTTCCCAGGCAACGGTGTTAGGTGCCAGACGATTGGTGGCAAAATCTCTTGCCATGTCGCGCACCATTTTCTGTTCTTCAGTCAACAACATTCGACTATCCTCTCGTCTGGCCCGATCTTTAGTCCACCAATTCCAACGCCATGGCTGTGGCTTCACCGCCGCCAATACAAAGTGAAGCAACACCCCGTTTCTTTCCGTACTGCTTTAAGGCGTTCAGGAGTGTGACAACAATACGAGCACCGGATGCGCCAATAGGATGACCCAGCGCACAAGCGCCGCCATGAACATTTACTTTGTCATGATCAAGCCCAAGATCCTTGATTGCCGCCATAGCGACAACGGCAAAAGCTTCATTGATTTCAAATAGATCAACGTCATCTTTCGTCCAGGAAACTTTTTCCATGACTTTACGGATAGCGTCGATTGGCGCCATCGTAAATTCTGCCGGCTTGCGCGCATGGGTGGAGTGTGCAAGGAAGCGAGCAATTGGCTTCAAACCCCGTTTATCAGCTTCAGACTGTCGCATCATAACAAGCGCGGCGCCACCGTCAGAGATTGAGGAGGCATTGGCTGCAGTTACTGTCCCATCCTTTGCAAAAGCAGGGCGCAAGGTTGGGATCTTGTCTGGATCGCCTTTAATGGCCTGCTCATCATCCTTAATGACAAGTTCGCCTTTTCGGGTCTTGATCGTGACAGGTGCAATTTCATCGCGGAAGTTCCCACCTTCTGTTGCTTTTTTCGCCCGGTTCAGGGATTCAATAGCGTAAGCGTCCTGCTGTTCACGCGTGAACTGATAAAGTGTCGCTGTTTCTTCAGCGAAAGAGCCCATCAACCGGCCTTCTTCATAGGCATCCTCAAGACCATCAAGGAACATGTGATCCTTGACTTCACCATGCCCAAGGCGCATTCCACCGCGAGCTTTCGGAAGCAGGTATGGCGCATTCGTCATGCTTTCGAAGCCACCAGCAACCATCACGTTACAGCTACCCGCCGCAATCGCATCATGAGCATACATAGCAGCCCGCATTCCAGAACCGCACATCTTATTAACAGTAGTACAGCCTACATTTTCTGGAATACCTGCACCAAATGACGCTTGCCGCGCTGGTGCCTGCCCCAGACCTGCGGGAAGCACACACCCCATTACAACTTCATCAATGTCCGCGCCGGTCAATCCAGCACGGTCCATGGCTTCCTTAATTGCAACCGCGCCCAGTTCAGTCGCTTTTACGTTTCCCAGCTCTCCCTGAAATCCGCCCATGGGGGTCCGGGCCATTCCAACAATGACGATTGGATCATCGCTCATTTCAATATCTCCATTTTACTTCTTAAAACTGCGCCCAATTTCAGCAATTATGCCGTCTCGTTAAAGAGTTCGCGGCCGATAAGCATACGGCGAATTTCACTTGTACCTGCACCGATTTCATAGAGCTTCGCATCGCGGAGCAAACGGCCTGTTGGGTACTCATTGATGTAACCGTTTCCACCCAATGCCTGAATAGCCTCTAAAGCCATCCAGGTAGCCTTTTCAGCAGCATAAAGGATAACACCCGCTGCATCTTTTCGAGCAGTTTCACCTCGATCGCACGCCTTGGCAACAGTATACACATAGGCTTTACATGCGTTCATGGTGGAATACATATCGGCGATTTTACCTTGCATCAGCTGGAACTCACCAATTGGCTGACCAAACTGTTCCCGCTCATGGATGTAAGGAATAACAACATCCATGCAGGCATCCATAATTCCGAGTGGCCCTGCAGAAAGAACAACCCGCTCATAATCCAGACCGCTCATAAGAACCCTAACACCCTCGTTCAATGGACCAAGGATATTTTCTTCAGGCACTTCGCAATCTTCAAAAACCAACTCGCAGGTATTAGAGCCTCTCATCCCCAGCTTGTCGAGCTTTTGAGCCGTTGAGAAACCTTTAAAACCTTTCTCGATAATAAAGGCTGTAATCCCGCGTGGGCCTGCATCCGGTTCAGTCTTCGCATAGACAACCAACACATCTGCATCAGGTCCATTGGTAATCCAGAACTTGTTCCCATTCAGGATATATCGATCACCTTTTTTCTCGGCTTTCAGCTTCATGGAAACAACGTCAGAACCCGCACCTGGTTCACTCATGGCAAGAGAGCCGACATGTTCACCTGAAATCAGTTTCGGCAAGTATTTTTGTTTCTGGTCCTCTGTCCCGTTCCGACGGATCTGGTTCACACAGAGGTTGGAGTGCGCGCCGTAAGACAATCCAACAGATGCTGACGCCCGGCTGATTTCCTCCACAGCAATGCAATGTTCCAAATACCCAAGGCCAGCCCCGCCATATTCTTCCTCAACGGTAATCCCGAGCAGGCCCAGATCACCCATCTTCTGCCACAGGTCCATTGGAAATTCATTTTTTCGATCAATTTCAGCAGCTCTCGGGGCAATCTCATCTGCCGCAAAACTTTTGATTGTGTCTCGCAGCATATCTGCGGTTTCACCAAGATCGAAATTCAAACTGGGATAATGAGCTATAGACATTGAACTTCCTCTTCCTTGTCTTTTAAACGGAAATCAAGGTTGCCAGTGCAGTTGCCACCTGACGTTCCTCTGATCCACTTTTGATAAAAATATTGGATTCTGCGACCGTTAATGTCCGGCCAGCTTTAATAACATTTGCCCGGGCAATCAGTGTTTCCCCTTTTGCCGGCGCAATAAAATTGAGTTTATATTCAGCAGTGAGACAGTTTCGACCCTCTGGCATGGTTGAGGCTCCTGCCATTCCGGCTGAGTTGTCCGCCAATGTTCCGACAATTCCGCCGTGGAAAAAACCATCCTGCTGCGACCAGCGCTGATCATAATCCAGAGAAATCTCACAACGGCCAGGCTGCAGCTCAACAATCTGAACACCCAAATGCTTCAGAAAGACCTGAGCATCGATGATGGGTTGCAATCGCTGATACAGGGCCTGATCAATTCTATCCATCTTCGCCTACCCGTTTCGCATAATGTTCTGATTATCGGATCGACCTTTCAGACACATCATCGTAAACACCCCGGTCAAGCATAGGGTATTCTTGTCGTCTTTTTCAGAATACACATCCGCCTTGAGATGATATAGGGCGTCCGAGAAACCAATTACAGTTGCCGCGGCCCTTAACACGTCCCCATCAGATGGATTTAGAAAGTTAGTCTTTAGGTCAACCGTCAGAACAGTACTATTTTCTGGAAAAAGAGAATAAGCTGCATATCCGGCTGCACTGTCAGCGAGAGAGACGACAAGCCCGCCATGAAAGAACCCGTGTTGTTGCGTGAGGTCATGACGCTTTGTGGTGACGAGCTCACAATAGCCTGGCTTTAAAGCACTCATCTCAGCCCCCACCAATGCCATAAATGGCTGGCGCTCAAAACTATCGCACACAACAGCTTGATAATTCGGATTTATGGCTTCGAAGTCAGGCATTTAGCTCATTTTCGAAAGACCGGTCTTTGCCGGACTTTTCACACAATTCTTTTGATTTCCCCAATTCTCATAGGAGTATAAAAAATATCTTCACATAGATAAAATCATTTATTTCAATCAGAATTATTGATATTTTCTATTATTATGGATTTATACCAGCTGCGATACTTTTTGGCCGTTGTTGAAACCCGAAACTTTTCTCGGGCTGCAGAGCGCGCATTTGTTAGCCAACCTACCCTGTCAGCTGGCATCAAAAAGCTTGAGACGGAACTGGGCGTTGATTTATTTCACCGCAGCAAACGAGACATTGCTCTGACAGAAGCAGGCAATCGGTTCCTACCACGAGCTAGATCCATCATTTATGAATGCAATGCAGCCAAACAAGAAGCCGTTGGCCGCCCTCAATCAAGGCGTTTGCAAATCGGAATTCACAGAGTCCTACCCATAAGCCATGTCAGTAGTCTGCTAGCCGATTTTCGAAAAACCCACCCAACAGTTCAACTTGCCTTGAAGGAGGGAAATACAGAACAGCTCGAAAATCTCCTGAACGAAGGGAGGATCGACGTTGCAATTACCATTCCACCAGAAACGTCTGGGCTTCTCGATTATCAACGTTTGTTCACGTCAAAATGCATGCTTGCTGTTTCAAAATCACACCCACTTTCAGGGAAAAACAGTGTCAGCTTAAAGCAACTGGATAGGCAGGATTTTGTTCATCGCAGTCACTGTATTACAGAAACAGAAGTCACAAGAACATTCGCTCGGGCTGGTGTTAGACCCCACATCGTTCTCAGAACGGATGAAGACCAAAAAGCAATTTCGCTTGTCGAAGCGGGCTTGGGATTTTGTATGATGCTGGACAACTTCGCATCTAATGACATCAGCTTTATTCAAGTTGAGGGATTAAGTATTTCAAAACAGTTTGGCCTAACTTGGAACGCTGAAAACGACTCTGAGATCAACAGATCATTCCGGCTGTTTGCCACCAGCCACCAATGGATTTCACGCCCTAGCGAGCCGCAACATCTGGAATGGGCGAGATAAACTAAATAAGAACCAAGCTTGCAATCCCAAGGAAGGCCACAAAGCCAATCACGTCCGTTATTGTTGTCACGAATACGCTAGAGGCTACAGCAGGGTCAATATTATAGCGGTCCAGAGTTATTGGGATCGCCATACCAGAGATACCTGCAACCAGCATATTTACAACCATGGCAACAGCAATGACCCACCCAATGGTATAGTCAGAGAACCAGAACCAGGAAGTCAGGCCGATAAGAACGGCGAAAACACAGCCGTTCAAAAACGCGACTAATGCCTCCTTGCCTAAAATCCGATGCATGTTACTGACTGTTAGCTCCTTGGTTGCAATTGCCCTCACCGCCACAGTCAATGTTTGGGTTCCGGCATTTCCGCCCATACTTGCAACGATCGGCATCAGAACGGCCAACGCGATCACCCGCTCAAGGGTCGCATCAAAGAAACTAATGACGACAGAGGCCAAAATTGCTGTGAACAGGTTGACAAGCAGCCATGTAAACCGAGTTCGCGTGGTATCGAGGATAGAGCCAAAAAGGTCATCTTCACCCACACCACCCAGACGCAGGATATCTTCTTCAGCTTCTTCACTGATAACATCCATAACATCGTCAACCGTGATCATACCAATCAAAGCGCCGTTATCATTGACAACAGCTGCAGAAGACAAACGGTACTGCTTAAAGAGATAGGCAACCTCTTCCTGATCCATATCGACCGGAATTAAGGTCTGCTCTCTTCGCATAATATCAGTAACAGCGACATGACGACGACTGCGCATGGCATGATCAAGGGGAATGGTCCCAATCGGATGATGCCGCGGATCCACCACATAAACTTCATAAAAATCTGTCGGAAGATCGTCGGTATCCCGCATATAATCGATAGTCTGACCAATATCCCAATATTCAGGTACCGCAATAAAGCCACGCTGCATCAGCCGGCCGGCAGTATCCTCTCCATAGCCAAGACCTTCTTCAATGACCAACCGGTCCTCGGCGGCCAGCCCCTTCAGAACCTCTTGCTGATCTTCTTCCTCGAGGTCCTGCAAGACCTCAATCGCATCATCAACTTCCAAATCATTGACAATTTCTGCGATTTCGGAGGCATTCATATCCTCCACGAGCTCTTCACGAACCTGCTCGTCCAGATCCGTGTACACATCCGCATCAATTAAATCATCTGCAAATTCAATTAGTTGCGTTCGATGCTTTGGCTTCAGATATTCAATGAGGTCGGCGATATCGGCAGAGTGAAGTCCTGTGATCTGATCCCGAACAGCTTCAACATCTTCCTGATCGATAAACTCACGAACAAGTTGAACTGTTTCATCCACAAGGCCATAGGTAACTGTCTCGTCTTCCCGCTCGACAGCAACTTCCTCTTTCAGTTCTTCTTTTTCCTGAGTCTCTACCATAACTTTTCTAAACTATTCGGCTCGCTTTCGGGAAACAGGACCTGTCATCATCTTCCCTGATTTATGAAACTGGGCATCTACGGCCGCAATCGCTGTGATATTCACCAGCCCCCTTACCGTAACAGATGGAACGGTAATGTGAACGGACTTCGACATTCCGATCAAAATTGGACCTACTGCAATGCCATTTCCGACTGATTTCGCAATATTATAACCGATATTAGCAGAATCCAGATCAGGCATAATCAGCAAATTCGCAGCCCCTTTCATTTTGGAATTCGGGAAAAGGGCCTCTCGGATTTGCGGATCTAATGCCGTATCGGCCTTCATTTCCCCCTCAATTTCTAGATCGGGCGCGATTTCTCGTATTAGCCTCAAAGCTTCCTTTGCCTTTTGAGCAGAAGCGATGTCAGAGGATCCAAAATTTGAATGGGAAACCAAAGCTACTTTGGGCTCAATACCGAAGCGATTAACTTCATCAGCGGCAAGAATCGCCATTTCAGCCAGTTCTTCAACCGTATGCTCTTCACGCACCTGGGTATCCGAGAAGAAAAGTGGACGCCCCTGCAATATCACCAAATGCAATGCAGATGCATGCCGTACACCTTCGCGGAGCGGGATAATTCCATGTACTCGTCTGAAATGCTTGGAATATTTCCCATATGTACCACAAACAAGTGCATCCGCATGCCCCAAATGCACCATCATCGCACCAATTACTGTTGTGTTAGTTCTAATGTGCGCTCGGGCTGTATCTGGATCCACACCATCACGCTCCCGAATGGCATGATAGGATGTCCAGTATTCTCTGTACCTCGGATCATCTTCGGGATCAACAATCTCGTAATGCTCACCCTCTTTTAGCCGCAACCCCGCTTTTTCGATACGGAACTCAACGACTTTACGTCGACCTACTAAGATCGGACGGGCTAACCCCTCATCCACGACAGTTTGGACTGCAGAAAGCACTCGTTCATCCTCACCCTCAGCATAGGCGACGCGCATCAATTCAGCTTTTGCCTGATCGAACAGAGGGCGCATAACAAATTTTGTTCTGTAGATGAAATTGGAGAGGTGCTCATAATAATGTTTGAGATCATCGAGCGGCCGACTAGCAACACCACTCTCCATCGCAGCTTTAGCGACAGCAAAGGAAACTTCCACATAAAGCCGGGGATCGAACGGGGTCGGGATTAAATATTCTGGCCCAAAACTCTGCTGAGCACCGCCATAGGCCTTGGCAACAATGTCAGACTGCTCAGCCTTCGCAAGATCGGCAATCGCTTTTACCGCAGCTAGTTTCATTTCCTCATTGATTTCGGTCGCGCCGACATCCAGCGCTCCCCGAAATAGGTAAGGAAAACAAAGGACATTATTCACCTGATTAGGATAGTCAGAGCGCCCGGTCGCAATTATGGCATCAGGACGAACTTCTTTTGCCTCTTCTGGCAGGATCTCCGGCGTCGGATTTGCCAAAGCCATGATGATGGGACGCTCTGCCATGGTCGCCACCATTTCTTTGGTCAAGGCACCGGGACCAGAGCATCCAAGAAAGATATCCGCCCCTTCGACAGCTTCGGCCAAAACCCGTTTATTTGTCTCAACCGCAAAGTCAGATTTATAGGGGTCCATCTCAATTTCTCGGCCCTTATAAACAACCCCATGAATATCACTGACGATAATATTTTCTTTGGGCAGCCCAAGACTTACCAACAACCTTAGACAAGCGAGAGCGGCAGCACCGGCGCCACAGGCGGCCAGACGAACCTGTCCGATATCTTTGCCGACAACACGTAACGCATTATAAACCGCAGCAGCCACACAAATGGCAGTTCCATGCTGATCATCATGGAAAACCGGGATGTTCATCCTCTCCCGACATTTCTTTTCAACTATAAAACATTCCGGCGCTTTGATATCTTCAAGATTGATACCGCCAAAAGTCGGCTCCATAGCGGAAATGATATCAACTAAGCGCTCCGGATCCCTCTCATTCAGTTCAATGTCAAAAACATCAATTCCGGCAAACTTTTTAAATAGAACGGCTTTCCCTTCCATAACTGGTTTCGATGCCAAGGGACCGATCGCTCCAAGCCCCAGCACAGCAGTCCCATTTGTAACGACACCTACAAGATTTCCTCTAGCGGTTAGATTTGCTGCTTCGTTAGGATCTTCACTAATGGCCATACAGGGATGGGCCACTCCCGGTGAGTAGGCCAACGAGAGGTCCGATTGCGTTTCCATCGGTTTAGTTGGGGTTATGGTCAGCTTTCCTGGCTTCGGATACCTGTGATAATCCAGTGCTTTTTCAGATGAATCTGATTTCATTTCTTTTCCTTTGGTCCAAGAAACCTTAATCCCTGCAATCGGTTATTGAACTGAATATGCCGAAAAAAACAAGCATGACAAGCCCATATTCTAAAGGAAAAGGTAAGCCTTTACCTTATATTATCTACCAACTAAGCTATACATGATCTAATATACAATTCAGAACACACTAATAAATAATCGTGCATCACATGAAATTCGAATTTTTCGCAGGCAAAACTTCAGAAAACGAAACTCTGAAGACCCTTATTGCAAATTTACAAACACCTGAAATCAAAGATCTAAAATGCACGAAGCTTGATGTCACCAATGTGACAGCGGACGACTTTAAGCTGGAAATCCATCAAACAGTATGGAACTACTGGCAGAAACTTCGTGGCGACGAAGAAATCGCAATCTATGATACGATAGATCCAATCGATTTAAACAGAGCTATCGGCTACATCCTGCTTCTGGAGCCAAATGAGGATTTAACTGATTTTCGCTACCGTGTTTACGGTTCAACAATCGCTGAACGCTTTGGCGCCGAAATGACAGGAAAATGGGTCACTGAGTTTAAAGGAGGCCAAAAAGAGCTCTCCATCTGCCAATATTCACTCGTGCTCTCAAGAAAATGGCCAATTTATTCGGAACACTATACCTCTATTCGAGATTTCAAACGGACAAAATGGTGCCGCTTGATACTTCCGATGCAGCATCAATCCGGCGCCATTAATAGGATTCTTGTGGCAAACGTGCCAAAAGATCAGGAATTTGATCTGGTTTAGTAAGGTAGCCCTACATAATTTTCTGCTAGAGATTTCTGAGCCGCCTCTGAAGAAAACAGATACTCAATCTCTGTTCGTTGGATATGGGTATCAAACTCACTATAGTCCGGAAATTTATGAAGCAGTGTGGTCATCCACCAGGAAAACCGCATAGCTTTCCAAATTCGCTTCAAAGCAGTTTGTGAATAGCTATCCAACTTTTCACTCGACCCTTGCTCATAAAAAGCAATCAATGCCTCTGACAAATAGTGAATATCTGATGCCGCGAGGTTGAGCCCCTTCGCTCCGGTTGGCGGGACAATATGCCCTGCATCCCCAGCGAGGAATAACCGACCATAAGTTAAAGGTTCAGATACAAAGGAGCGTAATGGAGCGATACTCTTTTCTATTGAGGGGCCCATCTCTAGTTTAGCCGCATCCTCCTCTGGAATGCGTCGCTTTAACTCATCCCAAAAGGCCTCATCGCTCCAATTTTCCGGGCTATCATCCAGCGAACATTGAATATAGTAACGGCTCAATTTCGGATTACGCATGGAGCAAAGAGCGAAACCACGATCATGCTGACAGTAAATCAGCTCGTGAGAAACTGGAGCTGTCTCGGACAAAATACCCAGCCAACCAAAGGGGTACACCCGTTCATACTCCCTCCGAACAGTTGTCGGAATGGCCTGCCGGCTCACTCCATGAAATCCGTCGCACCCAGCAATATAATCACAGTCAATCCGATATTCTTGTCCATCCTTACGGTAAGTTAAAAAAGGAGAATTTGTTTTCAGGTCGTTTAACTCAACATCACTGACTTCGTGAATTATTTGACCGTTCATTTGATGGCGCGCCTGATAGAGATCACGGGTCAGTTCAGTTTGCCCGTAAACCATAACTGTCGATCCGCCAGTCAATTTTTTCAGATTTATATTATGCTTGGTTCCCTGCTGAGAAATATCAAATCCTTCATGGATTTGGCCTTCCCGCATCATTCGATCACTAACGTTTGCCTTTTTTGCCAGTTCAACCAGTCCTTGCTCTAGGACACCAGCCCGGATACGCCCCAACACATAGTCTTCTGTTTGCCGCTCCAGAACAATTGTATCGATATTATTTAAATGCAGCAGTTGCGACAGAAGAAGGCCTGAAGGACCACCACCAACAATGACAACCTGAGTTTTCATGACTTATAACTTCCTTCTAACAAACATCCATCTACTGGCGACACCGATTACCTTGGTGACTTAGCACCAAGCTCTTGAATATCTTCGAACAAACGCTCCGCAATATTTAGTGATGAGTAGGTCGCAGCTAACATTTGTGGCATCAGCATCCACTCTAAAGTCCAACTGCTACCGGATCGCTCAAACTCATGCACACTAGACACAGAAATCCCGCCACCCAGGGTCGCGTTATACTTTGCGAGCGTGATAAGGGTTTCAGCTTTAACAGGGTTCTGCTTGTGAGGCATCGCAGAAGAGCCCCCTGCCCCTGCAAGTCGAACTTCACCCACCTCATTCATCGCCATTAACGCAATATCTGTGCCTGCTTTGCCAAGCGCAGTCGTTATGGAATGAAGCCAATTCGCCAAACTCTGGATCGACGACCGATTTGTGTGCCAGCTTCCACCTGGGTCTTTTAGATCTAGTTTCTCAGCCAGTAGCGCTCTAACTTTGGGCCCCTTATCACCTAAATCCTGTAAATTTCCTATCGCACCCGCAAATTGGATACGGAGTAATTTTCCCCTGAGATCATCCAGCTGTTCGACAGCGTCGACCAAAGGGCCGTCCCATTGATTTAAACGCTGGGATGCCGAAAATGGATACGCAACCTGAAGCCGGGTTCGAGCATTGATTTGGTTCTCTCCAAATCGATATTTCAACTGCTCTATGGCTCCAACATTTGCAGCAAGCCGAACTTCAATCTTTTTCAACGCCTTTGACAATCGTAAGATCAAAGAAGTGTCAATCACATCCTGACTGGTCGCCCCGAAATGCAGGCTGGATTTCATCTCTTCCGGCAAAAGTGATCGAAGCTCTCGAACCAATTCAGGAACAACCACGCCATCAGAGGCAGTTCCCTGCCGCAATGCTTCCATATCCGGCTCAAAACTCTCGCAAACTGTTTTAATTTGAACCGCATGGTCCATCGGAATTACGCCGCACTCACCTTCCGCCAGCGCGAGCTCCTTCTCAAAACGGACCATCTCCGTAATTTCCGAATTCCCTGAAAACAAAGGCAGGATATCTGCCCCCGAAAACAGGTCTGAAAGATACGAATGATCAAAAACGGAGATGGACATTCAGAATTCCCACTGCAATTGCTTCGTACTCAGATGTCAAAAAAGACGGTTTCCTGATCACCTTGTAAGTGGATATCAAAGCGGTATTCCGATCCGGTTTTCTTTGCAATCAAAGTTGGAACCCGGCTCTGATGCTCAATTCGGGTAAGGATTGGATCTGCTTTATTCGCCTCGTCCTCATCGGAAAAATACATGCGTGTATGTAGGCCAAGATTAATGCCCCGCGCCACAATCCAAAATGTGATGTGAGGCGCCATCGGCCGTCCATCCTTGAAAGGAACCGAACCGGGTTTGATGGTTTCAAAAACAAACTCACCTGTATCCATCGCCCCTGGGCAACGCCCCCAGCCACTGAAGTTTGGATCAGCAGCACCGCGCATTTCAAAGGGGCTATTGTACAGCCCTTTGGCATCTGCCTGCCAAATTTCAACAAGCGCGTCCTTCAACGCGGCCCCTTTTCCATCAATAACAGATCCGCGAACCGTGATCCGCTCACCTTCGGTCAAATCATTGACCATTGTGACACCCAAATCCTCAGCGAAGACTCCCTCAATGCCCGAGAAATTTGGAGTACAACCAATATGGACATATGGTCCTGCAGTCTGGGATGGAGTTTCTTTCAAATAATCAAGCGGCTGTGTCATTAGTTCCCCTCCATCCGATTTTCAAACATGGTGGATCTCCGACCCCGAAGGACGATGTCAAACTTGTAGGCGAGACTATCCATTGGCAGGGTATTTCCCATATCCAAAGGTGCAATCAGTTGATCAATCGCTTTCTGATCAGGAATGGTATTTACAATTGGACATCTTGCGATAAGCGGATCGCCCTCAAAATACATCTGAGTGATAAGACGCTGCGCAAACCCCTGCCCGAACACTGAAAAATGAATATGCGCTGGACGCCAGTCATTCACCCCATTCGGCCAGGGGTAAGGGCCTGGTTTGATAGTCCGAAAACAGTAAGCCCCGGCATCATCCGTAATGGCTCGCCCGCAGCCGCCGAAATTTGGATCAAGTGGTGCAAGATATGTTTCTTTCTTATGCCGATATCGGCCACCCGCATTTGCCTGCCAAAACTCCACTAGGACATTCGGAACCGGTTTGCCCCGTTCATCCAACACGCGGCCATGAACGACAATCCGCTCACCGATTGGCATCTCACCGTTTTTGGCGTAGTTCAGAATTAGATCGTTATCCAACTCGCCAATCTGGTTGTGGCCAAACACTGGACCAGTCATTTCGCTCACTGTGTTATCAAGCGATAGAAGAGCTTTTTGCGGAGACCGCAGAACACTGGTTTTATATGTTGGCGTAAATGCTGGGGGATGCCAGTTCCGATCCCGTTGCATGAACGCTCCATTATCTTTCTTTTCATTAGACATGGTTAAGCACCCCGTTCCTCATCTAGCTTCTTGAAAACCTCTTTGACGACCTTAATCGCACTATTGGCTGCAGGTACACCAGCATAAATAGCCACATGGAGCATGGCCTCGCGAATATCGTCACGGGTAGCGCCGGTATTTTCTGCTGCCCTGACATGCATCGCCACCTCATCATAATGCCCGAGGCCCGCTAACAGTGCTATTGTTACCATTGACCGCTCTCGCTTTGTCCATTGATCGCGGGACCAAACAGCCCCCCACGCACCCTCAGTGATCAATTCCTGAAACGGAAGATCAAACTCAGTCTGGTTCGCTTCAGCACGTTTCACATGTGCTTCCCCCAGAACCGATATTCGAGTTTTCCGGCCAGTCTCGAACTTTGCCGATTTTTCCATATTAATGTTCCTCAACTGAGATGTTTTTGCAGGAATGACGATAAACCCGCAATCAACTGAGCAGGTTGTTCAACGCAAGGAATATGACCTGCGTCTTTAATCTCTAGTAACTCCGCCCCTTCAATCAGTCCGCAAAGTTCTCTGACCAGTTCAGGGGGAGTAGAAAGATCTTGATCTCCAACAACACATAGAACCGGCATCTTTAAATTGCTCAGCTCATTGGTGAAATCAGCATCTCGAAGGGCATGGCAGGTACCGATATATCCGCCTAAATTTTGTCTAGCAAGCATCGACTTACACCCCTGAAACACGGGATTATCCTCACGTCGAAAGCTTTCCGTGAACCACCGCTCCATAATTGCATCGACCATTGGCTCCAGTCCGCCGGCTTCAAGCCCGGCAATCCGTTCCTGCCACATATCAGCCGTTCCGATTTTATGCCCTGTATCGCAAAGAACAGCAGCCTTGATCAAATCGGGGCGTTTAAGGCTTATTCCTTGCGCAATCATACCTCCAACGGACAAACCACAAATTAACACATCTCGAAGGCCCACATGCTCAATCAGCGCTTCTACATCCGCAATATGATCTTCCATCTTGTAAGGGGGAGAGCCCTCTGAAGACAATCCGTGTCCTCGCTTGTCATAGAGAAGAAATGAGCAACTCCCAGACATCCCTTCAACGATTGCATCCCAAATCCGAAAGTCTGTTCCAAGTGAGTTGGCAAAAACGATAACAGGCTTGCCAGCCCCTGCATCAACGAACTTGTAATGAAGTGTAACGCCATTTACCGCCACAAACTGCATTTGCTTCCTCCCTTTATTGAGCCAATGAAAACAGATTGATTTTGTAAGGTAAAATGATTAATTTGGCGAAACTAATAACCAAAAGGTTATAAATGAGCAAACCTCCAATAAAGTTCAGGCATTTATCTATTTTCATTGAGGTCGCCCGCCAGAAGAGCGTTGGCAAGGCGGCAGAAATTTTGTCGATCAGCCAACCCGCTGTGACCAAAACCATTCGAGAACTAGAAGACATCCTGCAAGTCAAACTCTTTGAAAAAGATGGGCGCGGCATCAAATTGGGGCGAATGGGAGAAGTGTTTCTCAAGCACGCCGGCGCGAGCGTCGCGGCTATCCAGCAAGGTGTGGACTCAGTCAACCAAGCAATTCTAAACGCTGCACCCCCGGTTCGCATTGGTGCCCTACCAACTACATCTGCCCGGATTATGCCAGCGGCCATGCAGCTCTACCTCACTGAAAATGTCGGAAATGAGGTCAAGATCGTCACCGGGGAAAACGCTGTATTGCTTGAACAACTGCGGAATGCTGAACTGGATATCGTAGTGGGGCGCCTTGCCTCTCCGGAAAAAATGACAGGTCTGTCTTTTGAACATCTTTACAGCGAGCAGGTGCGCTTTGCTGTCCGGTCAGGTCATCCCCTACTCAGGCACAAGAATTTACGACTAAACGAGCTTCGCAATTACACTATTCTGATGCCAACACAAGCCTCGGTCATTCGTCCATTTGTCGAACGGTTTTTGTTGGCTAATGGAATCCCGGAACTTCCAAGCCAAATTGAAACAGTATCTGATAGCTTCGGCCGGGCATTCATCCGAGATAGCGATGGGGTTTGGATTATCTCCCATGGCGTTATTGCTCATGACCTTGAAACTGGCCTTATGTCAGTTTTGCCAATTGATACATCAGAGACCAAAGGAGCAGTTGGCCTGACCACCCGTGCGGATATTGAAGAAAACACCTCCCTCAGCATCATGATGCAATGTATTCGTGCCGCCTCTGCACGCCTTCACGAAACTGTGTAAGAGTGTGTCTTGCGGGTGTCATCAGCTGGCTTAGGTTAGGAGTAGTTTTTGAAAGGGCCGTTATGATTAAAAAGTCCATTTTTACGCTTTTAACTATTGCGATGTTCTCACTCCTGCAGTCTCTACCCGCAAAAGCCGCTGAGGAAATCGCAATCTTTGCAGGTGGTTGCTTCTGGTGTGTTGAAAAGGATTTTGAGCATGTAAAAGGTGTAAAAACTGCCGTCTCTGGATACACAGGCGGGACAATGGCGAACCCAACATATAGAAATCATGGTAAGCATATCGAAGCCGTTCGAATTTCATTCGACCCGGAAATCATCAGCTACTCTGAACTGGTTGAGATCTTCTGGCGATCTATTGACCCGACTGATGCAGGGGGACAGTTTTGCGATCGCGGCCATTCCTACACAACAGCAATTTTCGCAACATCAGACGATCAGAAATTAATTGCAGAAGCCTCCAAAGCAAAGCTAGTTGCTTCCGAAATCTTGCCTAATCCAATTGTTACCCCCATTCGAGACGCAGGGCCCTGGACGGACGCGGAAGGATACCATCAGGATTATTATAAAAAGAACCCGCTCCGCTATAAACTCTATCGCTATAACTGCGGCCGCGATGCCCGCATAGAGGAGCTCTGGAAAGATCAGGCCCTCGCCGGTATCGCCAAGGAATAGGCCCAGATCTGAGACAAAAAGAACGGGCTTGCACCTCCCTCGATGATCTGTCTTTAGTGATAAGCAGACATCAATTGAGAAGAAAGCCTATAATGTCCTTGGAACTCTGGATCGCTTTTGTTGCCGCCAGCGCAGCTTTACTGGCCTTACCGGGCCCAACTGTCATTTTGATAACAAGTTATGCGATGAACCAGGGACGCAGGACCGGGCTAGCCACCATACCAGGTGTCGCACTTGGCGATTTCGTCGCGATGACCACATCCTTGCTGGGGGCTGGCGCAGTTCTGGCTGCCTCAGCAACTTTATTTACGGCACTTAAACTAGTCGGGGCAGCCTATCTAGTTTGGCTTGGCTTTAAACTTTGGAAAAGCCGCCCGGAACTTGGGGAGATTACCTCAACCGGCAGTTCCCAGTCTTTGGGCAAGATGTTCTGGAACGCCTTTATTGTAACGGCCCTGAACCCAAAAGGGATTGTCTTCTTCGTCGCATTTATTCCGCAATTCATTGATCCGGCTGAACCTGCCTTCATTCAATTTGTCATTTTAGAAGCAACCTTTGTCACCATGGCTGCAATCAATATCGCACTCTGGGTTTTCTTGACGGATCGCTTCAGAGCCAAATTTCAGAACCCAAGGCTATTGAACTCCTTAAACAAAACCGGCGCCTCATTTCTCATGGGCGCCGGGGTTTTCACAGCATTGGTTGGCCGGAATAGTTGATTTAAGCAGTTTTCTTCTGAATAGAGGATAAGAAATCCCGAATTTGAGATCGCATCTTCTGGAAATCCTCTACCATGCTTGTCGTGGCGGTTTGCTGTTCTTCTGCAGCACCACCTGTCCGTTCAGCCTCTTCACTAATTTCAGTCATGGTTCTACTCACATTCAATGAAGCATTCTCAGCTGAGCGCACTCTCTCCCCAATTTCCGATATGGTTTGAGCTTGGGTTCCAACAGCGCTCTCAATTGTTTCCGTCGCTGCGTTGATTTTCTCAATGGTGCGAGTGATCTCTGATGCTTTGTCCACTGTGATTGATGTAGCCCCTTGAATGTCAGAAATCTGTTTCGAAATTTCTTCAGTCGCCTTTTCTGTTTGGCTAGCCAGGTTTTTGACTTCACTGGCTACAATTGCAAAGCCTTTACCAGCTTCCCCAGCTCGGGCCGCTTCAATCGTCGCATTCAGCGCCAATAAGTTTGTCTGACTTGCAATATCTTCAATCAAGGCAACAACTTCACCAATTTTATTCGCGGTTTCAGCCAAACCATTAATCGTTTCAGAGGTTGAGGCGGCATGTGTTACCGCTTCCTTACTGATTTCAGCCGAGGTTGAAACCTGTTTCCGAATTTCTTCAACAGATGTGTTTAAAGTAACGGTTGCTTCAGTCACCATCTGAACATTGGAAGCCGTATCCTTGGATATTTGGTCCATTTCTTTGGATTTATGAAGAGTTTGCTCAATCATAGAAGCAACAGTGTTTGCCGTCAGACGCACTTTATCAGACGCTGTATTCACAGCATCCATTGTGTCTGTCATATCCCGATCAAAGGCTTGGATAAGCGCTGCAACCCTCTCGGCTTCCGCTTCATCTGCCATTTTTTGCGCCGCAATCTGATCTGCTCTGGCTTCGGCCTGCTGTTTCTGCTCTGCAACTTCAGCGGCCATATTTTCGCGCTCCGTCACATCTTCCCAAGTGAACATAGTGCGATTGTGCTGCCCGTCCGCATTTAGTACCGCTGCTAGCGAGACTTCATACTTTTGTGGTCCAACAGAAATGACATCTTTAAAGGGCAGTAAATTTGCATCAGAAATCTCACTTACCCGTTCCTGCGAAATGCCGATCACATCCCAAATCTTGGTCTTAGAATCCAATGCATCGCCGGTTCGACCTTTCATATCATTGCGACCAGCTTCATTCACAAAATAAACTGTACCTTGCAAGCCAACCAAGGCAGTTGGGATATGACTGCATTCTATCATGTTCCGAAGCTGGAAACTGTCCTCAACGCTGCTGCGAAGACTGGCAAGAGCCCGAACCATATGAAGGAACTCATCACGGCCGACTTTAGGCAAATCGATGTCTGTATGACCTCTACTGATTTCCGTTAGCCTGTCTGAAAAGCGGCTAATTTTCCGAAACAGTGTGAAGTTCAACAGGATCCAACCCGCGATCCAGGCGATCAGAATTCCCCCAGCTATCCCAAGCAATGCAGAGTTCCTAAGTCCTGTTGTCTCACCGGTAAAAGAGCCCACATCCCGGGTCAGCTCGGCGACCATCCAAGTGTCACCAGTTGTACTGGGGATTTCAATATCGATTGTATTCAGCTGATGAAAGCCAGGCTCTTCTGAACTTGAAATATGGCTACCATCTTCAGAAACCGATTGAGTTCCTTCTGATTGGCCCTCAGCAGGAGCACTCTCCTGTCCGGTAAAATGCCGGAAATCATCTTCAAGCAGAGTATTTCCGTTAACGTCCAGATAGACCAGATCCCCATCCATATATTCGCCCAACCCCAGCAGATGAGGAAGCGGGTTCGTTACAACTTCAATAAACCCAGCGAGCCGAAATCCACCAATTGGTGCGATAACACTATGGACAGGTGCCCCTTTTTCAGTTCTCCAATAGTATGAAGCGGTTACACGGCTTTGCTTCTTATCCCGTGCCAGCAATACCTCTTGAATCTGGGGAATAGACGTAACCGACTCCCCTTCGCCTTTTTCCGAGGTTGCAACTCTCTTCATATCTTTATCAAAAATATTCACGGTAACCAGAAAGAACTCCTGGCGCGTAATGATTGCATCATTGTGAAATGCTGTTGCCTGAATGGTCATATTAGCCGGATTTTCATCCTTTACCGCCTTCACAAGCGGTTCGTGACGCGACCAGTTTTTAACGTGAGGTGTAAATTTGTCCGTATATTGAAGTTTGATACGGTCATTTACCAGAAACCGAAGGGTATCGGAGGCGTTATCTTCAAAGACCTGAAGTGAAAACTGCGTAAACTTTTCCGCGATCTTGACCTGACCCGCCAGGAGAGCAACCGACAATAGGACTGCCAATGCGACAAGCACCCGACGCGGCGTCCAAAACAGTGAGGCAACAATCTCCTGATCCGCAGTTTCTTGCTCTTTTTTAAATAAATTAGATGTAAAAAATTTTTTAAACATAAAAACCAAAACCCGCTCCTGTGAATGGGTTCATGTTTAATCGATAAAAATGTATATATTGTTACCTATGCCAAAATACATAGAAATATGATCTAACTATTTGATTTTTATAATTATATTTCCAAGTGGTTGGGCAACAAAAAACCCCTCCTGTTCCCAGGAGGGGTTTTTGGTGCGGTCGAGAAGACTCGAACTTCCACCCGTGTTACCGGACAGCGACCTCAACGCTGCGCGTCTACCAATTCCGCCACGACCGCTTGAGGTAGAGGGGAAATATCAAATACTTGCCAGCATAGCAAGTGCAGATTTGATTATTTTTTGAAGGAGCGGTTTTTTATCCCGCCATTGTGCCTTTGGAACACAAAAGAGATTAAATATCCTGTTGATTAAGGCCAATTTTGTCGGTGATTGAAACACCAATATTGTCATCAACCACAATAATCTCACCATAAGCGATGGGTTTATTATTCGCGAGTACCATTGCATCGTCATCAACGCCAGTATCCAGCTCAATAACAGCACCACGACCCATTTTCAGCAGCTGATGGATCGGCATAATGGCTTTACCAAGCACTACCGAAATCTCAACATCCACGCCTTTGATTGCTTTATCTTCCATACCGGCACCTAAAAGTTTGTGACCTCAGACAACTATCGCGCATTTATGGTTACATTTTTCTTAACGCTTGAACAATATCTACTTTGCCCCTTTTTAAACGCAAGTGCTATAAGACATCCATGCATGAGATCGAATGGAAAATTTCAGATAACTTAGTTCCCTACGAGGAAGCCCTCGCTTTTATGGAAGAGCGTGCCGTCGCAATCCGGGAAGGTACTGCACGGGAAATGATCTGGCTGCTGGAACATCCGCCTCTTTACACGGCCGGAACCAGTGCCAAATCTGATGATTTGGTTAGCCCGGATAAGTTCCCGGTTTATGACGCTGGACGTGGTGGGCAATATACCTACCACGGACCTGGTCAGCGAATTGCTTATGTCATGCTGGATCTAAAGAAAAGAGGATCTGACATTCGGGCATTTGTGCAGGATCTTGAAGCCTGGATAATTGATGTTCTGGCTCAGTATCAGATTAAGGGTGAAATCCGCGAAGGGCGTGTCGGCGTTTGGATCTCAAATGGATCGCGCGAGGACAAAATCGCAGCAATCGGTGTTCGGGTTAAGCGCTGGGTTAGCTTTCATGGCATCTCCATCAATGTGGAGCCTGATTTGAACCACTATGATGGTATTGTCCCATGCGGAATTTCTGAGTTTGGCGTCACATCTCTTGTGGATCAGGGAATCCCCGTCTCTTTGCCTGAGTTTGACATTGAGTTGCGCAACAGTTTTGAAAAAGTGTTTCTGGAAGATGGACTTAAAGGGTCGATCTTGCCTCAAATCCTCTAAGGCTCTCATCAACGCCCACTGACTTAGTCTGAATGTCTTTCACACGGGCGAGCAACGGCCCATCCCAGCATTTTTCCTGCATCTTCAGGAGACGATCTTCACCGCCCTGAAAAACAGCCTCGACAGAACCGTCAAGACGGTTGCGGACCCAGCCCGTGACACCCAATTTTCGAGCGGTATCGACTGTCCACGCCCGATAACCTACCCCTTGCACGCGGCCGGTTATTCTGGCGTGAACAGCAATCATCACATAATCCTATTCGAACTCTAGGATCACTTCGTCAACGGCAAGCGTATCACCTGCTTTTGCCTTAACAGCTGAAACAACGCCGTCCTGTTCAGCACGAAGAATATTTTCCATTTTCATCGCTTCGACGACGGCAAGTGGATGACCCGCTTTGACCTCATCCCCTTCTTCAACATTGACCGAGACAATCATCCCTGGCATCGGACATAGCAGGAATTTGGATAGGTCAGGCGCTTCTTTAACTGGCATCAGTTGAGCAAGCTCTGCCATCCGAGGTTTACGAACAGCCAAACTAATTACAGAGCCTTTGTAAGTGACTTCAACGGCTCCCTTGCTGCGTTGGATCAAGGCAACAACCTCTTCCCCATTTACATCAGCCGTCACCCGGCGCATGCCCGGTGCCCAATCAGAGCGGACAGCAAGAAGCTTCGAGCCAAATTTGACTTCCAAACCGTTTGCCTGATCTTGGACTTGAACCTCAGTATGTCTTTCAAGACCTTCGCTTACAACCCAGTCGGCTCCAAGCGAGCTAGCGACATTCTCGAAGTTACGGGCCTGGCTTCTTAATTCCACCAATACCGCAATCGCGATGGCTGTTTCGTAATCGTCACTACTCAAATCAACACCGTGAAACCCTTCCGGATATTCCTCAGCGATGAAACCTGTAGTGAGACGACCTTCCTGGAAACGAGGATGATTGCAAACCGCATTCAAGAAATTGATGTTGTGTGCAATACCTTTAACCTCATAGGCATTCAGGGCTTTAATCATCGCGTCAATGGCGGTCTGACGATCCTCACCGTATGTGCAGAGCTTGGCAATCATTGGATCATAGAACATGGTGATTTCAGAACCTTCTGTCACACCCGTATCCACCCGGACAGCATCCCCTTCAGGCGCATTGTACCGGCTTAACCGTCCAATTGATGGCAAGAAACCGCGGTAAGGATCTTCAGCATAAAGGCGGCTTTCAATAGCCCAACCTGTCAGCTTCACATCTTCTTGCTTCAGGGTCAGCTCTTCCCCATTCGCTACCCGGATCATTTGCTCGACAAGGTCAACACCGGTTACCAGTTCGGTAACTGGATGCTCCACCTGCAAACGCGTGTTCATTTCAAGGAAATAGAAATTGCGGTCACTGCCAACGATAAACTCAACGGTACCGGCGGAGTGGTAGTCCACCTCCTTAGCCAATGCGACAGCCTGTTCACCCATGGCTTTGCGCAATTCTTCATCGAGAAACGGACTTGGCGCCTCTTCAATCACTTTCTGATGGCGACGTTGAATGGAACATTCCCGCTCACCCAGATAAATGCAGTTTCCATGTTTATCGGCCAGAACCTGAATTTCGATATGGCGCGGATCCAAAACGAACTTTTCGATAAAGATCCGGTCATCACCAAAACTGGAAATCGCCTCATTCTTGGCTGACTGGAAACCTTCACGGGCTTCTTCATCATTAAAGGCAACCCTCATACCCTTACCACCACCACCAGCGGAGGCCTTAATCATGACAGGATAACCAATTTCTGAGGAAATTTTGACAGCGTGATCGGCATCGTCGATGAGATCCATATGACCAGGCACAGTGTTGACACCGGCTGCATGGGCGAGTTTTTTGGACTCAATCTTGTCACCCATAGAGGCAATCGCTTTTTTGCCGGGGCCAATAAACGCGATATCTGCTTTGGCCAAAGCATCAGCAAACGCCTGATTTTCAGACAAGAATCCATAGCCTGGATGAACGGCTTCAGCACCAGTTTGCTTACAAGCATCAATGATCTTATCAATAACAAGATAGCTTTCAGCTGCTGCTGGCGCACCGATAAAAACGGCCTCATCTGCCATCTGCATGTGCATGGCGCCATCATCAGCTTCTGAATAAACCGCTACGGTTTTAATGCCCATCTTCTGCGCGGAGCGAATGACACGACAAGCAATTTCACCACGATTGGCGATCAGGATTTTCTTAAACATTCTTTTCTCTCCCCTCACCTTAAAGCGGAATATTGCCGTGTTTCTTCCACGGATTTTCCAGTTTTTTGTTTTTCAGCATACGCAAGGAACCTGCCACACGGTGACGTGTATTATTTGGCATAATCACATCATCAATAAAGCCACGATGCCCGGCGATAAATGGGTTCGCAAACCGTTCCTGATAATTATCGGTGCGCTGTTTGATTTTTTCATCATCCCCAATCTCTGAGCGAAAAATGATCTCAACAGCCCCTTTTGCACCCATCACGGCGATTTCAGCAGATGGCCATGCATAGTTCACGTCACCCCGAAGATGCTTGGACGCCATAACGTCGTAGGCCCCACCGTAAGCTTTACGGGTAATCACAGTCACTTTTGGAACCGTTGCTTCGGCATATGCATATAGCAGCTTTGCGCCATGCTTGATGATCCCGCCATATTCCTGAGCGGTACCTGGCAGGAAGCCTGGTACATCCACTAAAGTCACGATCGGAATGTTAAAGCAGTCGCAGAACCGAACGAAACGTGCTGCCTTTCGGGAACTATCGATATCCAGACAGCCAGCCAGCACCATTGGCTGATTTGCAACGATACCTACTGTTTGTCCTTCAATCCGGGCAAATCCAGTCAGAATGTTTTTTGCAAAATTAGGTTGGATCTCGAAGAAATCACCTTCGTCAGCCAATTTCTCGATCAGCTCCATCATGTCATACGGCTTGTTGGCATTTGGCGGAACCAGTGTGTCCAGTGACATTTCTTTACGGTCAGCATTATCAAAGCTTTCCCGAACTGGAGATTGCTCCCGATTGGATGCTGGCAGCATGTCCACAAGGCGGCGAACCTCGGTCAGTGCCTCAACATCATTGTCATATGCGTTATCCGCAACTGAGGATTTGCTGGTATGCGTACCTGCACCACCAAGCTCTTCCGCTGTGACAGTCTCATTAGTTACTGTTTTCACAACGTCAGGACCGGTTACAAACATGTAGGAGCTATCCCGCACCATAAAGATAAAATCTGTCATTGCCGGGGAATACACAGCACCACCAGCGCAAGGTCCCATGATCACTGAGATCTGAGGGATAACACCAGAGGCCATTACGTTCCGCTGAAAGACTTCTGCGTATCCAGCAAGACTATCAATACCTTCCTGAATTCGCGCGCCGCCAGAATCATTAAGGCCAATGATTGGTGCGCCAACTTGCACGGCTTTATCCATGACTTTACAGATTTTTTTCGCGTGATATTCAGAGAGTGAACCGCCAAATACTGTGAAGTCCTGAGAGAAAACGAAAACGAGCTTGCCGTTGATGGTTCCATGTCCAGTGATAACACCTTCACCGGTCACCACTTCATTTTCCATACCAAACTCAGTACAGCGATGCTCGACAAACATGTCCCATTCTTCGAAGGAGCCATCGTCCAGCAGAAATTCAATCCGCTCACGAGCTGTCAGCTTTCCTTTGGAATGCTGCGCGTCTATCCGGCGCTGCCCCCCACCCAATCGAGCTTTCGCCCGTTTCTCTTCCAGTTGTTGGATAATATCTTGCATGTCTTCTCCCCGAAGTTTCCCAATCCCGTTGGGCGACCCTCACCGGTCACATAGCTCCAAAAATCGTATTGCTGCAGTCAAGCTCAACTTATTGTTCTTTCTTCGCTTGGTCTGTTCAGCATCCTCACCCCATTGTTCAATAACATGGGTTTCATCCAGTTCACTTATGTCAAACGCCTGGTCAGCATCCAGCTTTTGATCCAGCGCAGCCAAAGTCAGGACAAGCGAGCCTGTCAGGCTTACCACATCATGCAAAGCTGCTAAATGTAAATCAGTCTGAGACGCCACAATATCCGACATTTTCTTAAGGGCTGAAGGATACTGCTGAACATAACCAACACCTGAGGTAACGTTCAAGCGAACCCCGTGCGTGTTTGCCAACCATTCAAGCCAAGGATCCCAGGCTTTACTCTGACGATCAACTAGCTGTTCCGGGTAGGTTGCCCGATAGCACAAGAGATCCGTCTCCCCAAAACCGGAGATTTCTGAAATCACCTTGTCCCTCTGCGGAGTTACCCGGTCAATTGCTGTTGCCGCATAGCGCATGGAAGGCATCGAAAATGGATCAACCTTTTCCGCTTGCGCATCCCATTCCGAAGCAATTTCATCTGCTAGATCTGAATTGGGCAGGATCAATTTTTCCTTGGCTGGCGTCTTAATCGGACGACCATCCAGAAAAACTGTAAACCCGTCATCGACAGGTCCTGTTTCCACCCTTTTATAAAATCGCTTCATATTTATTTTTCTGCTTGGTTATATACATTCAACTAAAGCAAACAGTCGTTTGGTTTATAAGCCCTAAAATCAAAAAAGCAAGCAAAACTAAGAGACTGAAAGCAACCGGCTACTTGATAACCAAAGGGAGCAACTCTGGATACGTGGACAAAATGTGGCTGGCGCCTGCGGCTTTCAAAATGTCTTCCTCATGATATCCCCAATTGACGCCCACTGGGTGACAGCCTGCGTTTCGTGCCAGCATCATATCAAAACTCGTATCGCCAATCATATATGTATCTGCGGCTTCAGCTCCCACTTTCGCCATCGCCTGCTCCAGCATTTGTGGATGCGGTTTCCCTGGATTGGTATCTGGCGTTTGCAAAGATGTAAAATAACGCTGCAGCCCATGCATTTCGATAACAGCATTCAGTCCGCGTAACGACTTACCCGTTGCAACAGCCATTAGCACTCCTGCCTTTTCAAGAGCCTCCAGAACATCAAGAGTTCCCTCAAAGAGGGGTTCTTCGTGATCATCTTGAAGACGATTGTCATGAAAAGCTGCCTTGTAGTTTCCTACAAGTCTGTCCAACAGTTCGGGATCATTTTTCTCTTCCATCAATTGATGGATAGCTCGATCCAAATTAAGGCCTATAACGCCTCTCACATCCTGATGATCAGGTGGGGTCAAACCGCAAGCGTTAAAAGCCAACTCCATACAACGCGTAATATTGTACTGACTGTCCACCAGTGTTCCATCGCAATCAAAAACAACAAGCTTCAATGGAGAGGAATGCATATATCTACCTACTTAGACTATTGAGCCAATTCTTTTACCAAATTCGGTCAAAGATGTAAGCCCGCAACCTTGGCAACTGTGAGATTAATTTCTCACTTTTCATGTTGAATAGATACGGGTAGTCTTCTTCCTGGACAGGAAATCGAGAACGACTGATAAAAGGCTTTATCTGCATGTATACACTCTATGATTTCTTACCCTCAGGCAATGGCTACAAAGTCCGGCTTCTTCTGACACAACTTGGCATTCCCTTTACCTATGTGGAAAAAGATATCCTTGAGGGGGAAACCCGAACGGATGACTTCCTCAAACTCAATCCGAATGGGCGTATTCCGCTCCTCCAGTTGCCGAATGGCGATACATTGGCGGAATCCAACGCAATCCTGAACTATCTAGCTGAAGGAACAAAATTTCTGCCGACTGACCGGTTGGAAAAAGCCCGCGCTCTCCAATGGATGTTTTTTGAGCAGTATAGTCATGAGCCCAATATTGCTGTTGCCCGCTTTTGGCTCACTCATGGAACCATGACTGCCGAGCAGAAAGCCCTTATGCCTGAAAAGCAGAAAGGTGGGTATGCTGCCCTAGACGTGATGGAACAGCAATTATCTAAAAGCCCCTATTTGGTTGGCGGCGCCTATACTATCGCTGATATTGCCCTTTACGCCTATACCCACGTCGCTGAAGAAGGTGGATTTGATTTGGCAAACTATCCGGAGGTGAGAGCCTGGCTCGCCCGGGTGCGCTCACAACCTGCTCATATCCCGATTACGAAGTCACCTGAATAAGAAAACGGAAAACGGGAAGCTTTTTACCCAAAGTTCCCCTAGCTTCTCAAATCTATAAATCACCTGAAATTGGATTGAAATCCGTTATGACTTTATTCAATTGGCTTCTTCTGGCCTTTCTCTCTTTTCTCTGGGGCGGGTCGTTCTTTTTTAATGAGATTGCCTTGACCGGCTTTCCCATTTTCACTGTCGTTTTTGGCCGAGTGTTTATAGCGGCGATTTTACTAATTCTAATCCTTTACTGGAAAAAAGTTTCAATCCCCTGGAGTTGGCCGCTTGTCCTTTCATTCCTGGCGATGGGTCTAATTAATAATGTTATCCCCTTCTCCCTTATCGTAGCAGGTCAAACCGAAATCACCAGCAGCCTGACCTCTGTGTTAAATGCAACCACACCGTTATTTGCTGCCCTTGTCGCCCATTTTGCTACGACAGAAGCGTCGGAGAGATTAAATCTGAAACGTATTGTTGGCATTGGCCTTGGGATCATTGGTGTCGCCATTTTACTAGGTCCAAAGATCGGTGAAATCGGTTTCTCCGGAAATGAAGTCCTGGGTCAACTTGCCATACTCGGCTCTAGTTTCTCATACGGGATAGCCGTCGTATTTGGGCGGCGGTTTGGACGCATGGGTATTTCCCCACTCGCAACAGCAGCGGGTCAAGTGACTGCCTCCAGCCTTTGGCTTTTTCCAATTATTCTGATCGTGGATAGGCCTTGGACCTACTTAGTATCATCAGGATGGGAAGCAATCTCTGCGATCATCTGCATCGCTGTCTTTAGTACAGCACTCGCATACATTCTTTATTTCAGGCTGATCCAAACTGCTGGTTCGACCAATGCGTCCCTAGTCACGCTGCTTATACCAGTTACTGCAATGCTTCTTGGTTTTCTGTTTCTAGATGAAACAATCACATCCACCATGCTTATTGGGCTATGCGCTATTGCATCAGGGTTGTTGGTTATTGATGGTCGGGTTTTCAAATTTTTAAAAAGAAAAAGCCCGGCGTAAAACCGGGCTTTTCAATTTCAATGCTCTAGAGTTCTATTTGCTGGCACGATTGACCGCGCTTGTGATGGCTTTCAAGGAAGCCGTCACAATGTTGGCATGACGCCCAACACCGAATACGGGGTTACCGTCCGCATCCCGCATTTCAACATAGGCAACGGCAACAGCATCTGCACCAAATCCGGTAGTGTGCTCCCGATAGTCGTTTACAGTAAGGTCAACATCCAAATTGCTCTTCAGAGCGTTCATATAGGCATCAATTGGACCTGTTCCTTTTCCTTCAATCGTCTTTTCAGCGCCATTATACCTAATGGTCGCTGACAGCATCCGACGGTCAGCAGAATCTGTATCTACAGTAGTCTGGTGATTCAGGAACTCAATGGGTCCACCCGTTTCAAGGTATTCCTTTTCAAAGGTTTCATAGATAAACGCAGAAGACAGCTCCTTACCTGTCTCATCAGTAATGCCTTGAATGGTCTTGCTGAATTCAACCTGCAGCATACGGGGAAGTTCGATGCCATAATCTTCCTGCAACAGATAAGCAACACCACCTTTACCAGACTGACTATTGACCCGAATAACCGCGTCATAGTTACGCCCCAGATCCTGAGGATCAATTGGCAAATACGGAATTTCCCAAAGTTCGCTATTGGACTGTTTCAAGGCTGCGAAGCCTTTCTTGATCGCATCCTGGTGAGAGCCGGAAAATGCTGTAAACACCAGCTCGCCGCCATAAGGGTGACGCGGATGAACTGGCAGCTGGTTACAATACTCAACGGTTCGAACACTTTCGTTGATATCGCTGAAGTCCAGCTCTGGATTGACGCCTTGTGTGTACATATTCATGGCAATGTTAATCACATCCACATTACCTGTACGCTCACCATTACCAAACAATGTGCCTTCAACCCGGTCAGCGCCCGCCATAATTCCAAACTCAGCGGCAGCAACTCCCGTGCCGCGGTCATTATGCGGATGCAAGGACAGGATGATCTTCTCTCGATCTGGCAAGTTCCGATGCATCCATTCGATTTGGTCGGCATAAATGTTTGGTGTTGCCACCTCGACCGTTGCTGGCAGATTGAAGATAATCTTGTTGTCGACGGTTGGCTTCCAGATTTCCTTCACAGCAGAACAAACCTCACAGGCATAATCTAGTTCTGTCTGTGTGAAGCTTTCGGGAGAATATTCCATCTGGACTTTGGTTTCAGGCATTTCGTCGGCCAGTTTGCGGACGAGTTTAGCGCCTTCAATCGCAATTTTCTTGATGCCCTCGCGGTCCATATCGAACACAACGCGCCGCTGCAAAGTTGAGGTGGAGTTATAAAGATGGACGATTGCTTCTTTTGCGCCTTTGATGGATTCAAACGTGCGGGTGATTAATTCCTCCCGAGACTGGGTCAAAACCTGAATTTTGACACCATCTGGAATTTCATTGTTATCGATCAGGTAACGCACAAAATCAAAGTCGGTCTGAGACGCGGATGGAAAGCCAACTTCAATTTCCTTGAAACCCAGATGAACCAAATGACGGAACATCCTTAGCTTTCTTTCATGTCCCATCGGCTCAACCAATGCCTGGTTGCCGTCTCGTAAATCTACGCTGCACCAGATCGGTGCTTTATCAATAACTTTGCTTGGCCATTGACGGTCCGGCAAGTTAATTGGCTCAAACGCTTTATACTTTTCACCAGGAATAAAACTCATTTCCGTTTCCTCAAGTCTTTGTGGCAGCTCGTCTCTGCCTGAATGTCTCATTACGTCGGTCTTGTTGTTGTTTTTCCGGTCATCAGCTTTCAGGTGTCACGCTGAAGACCGCCCATAAGTCGAGAGAGCCCCCCGAATGAGCCCTCATGGCCATTCTGGACGCTTAAATCTGCTGAAATTTTAATTTGTGATAAGTCAGACCAATTGGTCTTAATTGTCTGCATTTGAGTTCTCGATTAACTGTCTTTTAGAACAAAGGACAACGTGCCCCGGCACTCCTAAAGTACCGGGCTAGTAAGTCGTAGTAGTAGTCCTGACAGTCGATCAATTTTCATCATGAAAGAAAAATGATGGCTAAGCCCTGATTAGTCAAGTCAAAAGGTAAGCAATTCCAGCTATTTCCTAAAATCCCAGTTCTTCAAAAGGATCTTCATAGTCATTTTCATGGAACCCCATTAACTTCCAGGTAGCTGCCATATGCTGTCCTAAAGGTGCAACGACGGTCAAATCTCCCCCTTTAGGATGCGAGATGGTAATCTCTCTGGCATGAAGGTGCATATTTCGAGAAATTACGCCTTCCAAGAAGGCTTCACTTCCACCGTACTTTCCATCGCCAACGATAGGCGTTTCTATTGCAGCACAATGAACACGGAGCTGATGCGTCCTCCCCGTCAGCGGCTTCAACGCAAGCCAGGCCGCTTTCGTACCAGCGACTTCCACCACCGAATAATCGCTCACTGCGGATTGCCCGTCCCGATCCACTACAACCTTTTCACCAGCGGACGTCACCACCTTTGTCAGGTTATAGGAGATTGTTGCCTGAGCAGGCTTCGGCACACCAGCAACCAAAGCCCAATAAATCTTGCGAGTTGAGCGCTTCTTGAAGGCTTCGGTCAGATGTTTTGCCGCTTGACGAGTACGGCCAATAACCAGCACGCCAGAAGTGTCCTTATCAAGCCGATGAGTTAGTTTTGGTCGCTCATCATAGTCAAAGCGCAATCCATCCAATAATCCGTCAATATGTCGAAGCTGCTTGCTGCCCCCCTGAACGGGGATGCCAGCGGGCTTGTTCAACACAATCACATCATCATCCATGTGCAGGATCATTCCGCGAATTTCGGCAATATCACGATCACTTAAGGTCAATTGTTCTTTTTCTGGCCGTTTCTTAGCCGCATTCGGATTAAACGCGTCATCAGGCAGCGGAGGGATTCGAACGACTTGTCCAGCCTCAAGCCTGTCTTTAGCCTTAGCCCGTTTCTTATCAACGCGGATTTCCCCTTTGCGCAAGAGCTTCTCAAGCTGGCCATGAGACAAGCCCGGATAATGGTTCTTAAACCAGCGGTCCAAGCGTTGGTCCGCTTCGGCTTCTGTCACATCTATGTGCTGCACTCTACTCATGATAAACCCATACGCATCAAATAAAGGCCTGCGAAAAGGCCCCCAATAGAAAAAACGACAGAGGCTGCAATATAGCCGCCTGCTGCTAAATACGCTCCTTTCTGCATTTGAACTGCAACATCCAAAGAGAAAGTTGAAAAAGTTGTGAACGCTCCCAAAAACCCTGTTACCAGAAGGCTTCGAACTTCAGGCGAAGGAGACCAACGAAGCGCCATATATTCAATTAGGGCTCCCATCAAAAAAGAGCCAAGAATATTGACAATGAGTGTCCCGAAGGGATAGCCATGCCCCAAAAGACGACCCACAAGTGACCCCATTCCAAAACGGGCACAGGCACCGACAGCCCCGCCTACAGCTATGGAGAGATACATCATTTATTTCCATCTCCTTCTTGCTGACGTTTTTTTCTTAATCGGGCCCAATAGTCAAGCCGCTTCCCAATGTCCCGCTCAAAACCGCGTTCGACCGGAGCATAATATTGCTGTCGCTTCATTGAATCCGGAAAATAATTCTGACCGGAAAATCCATCTTCAGCATCATGATCGTAAGCATAGCCTGTCCCATATCCGATTTCCTTCATCAAATTGGTTGGGGCATTCAAGATATGCTTTGGTGGCATATGCGACCCATTTTTTCGGGCAGACTGGCGGGATAGCTTAAAGGCTGCATAAGCCGCATTGGATTTAGGTGCTGTCGCCAAATAAATCACAGCTTGCGCAATTGCTAAATCACCTTCTGGACTTCCCAGGAACTGATAAGCTTCCTTCGCCGCGTTTGCTTGAACAAGCGCTTGGGGATCTGCCATCCCAATATCTTCAACGGCAAACCGAACTAATCGCCTTGTAATGTAGAGTGGATCCTCTCCCCCATCCATCATCCGCGAAAACCAATAGAGGGCTGCATCCACATCTGAACCTCTCAATGATTTGTGCAGAGCACTGATCAGGTTGTAATGGCCCTCTCGGTCCTTGTCATAGGCGGGAGCTCTTTTTGACACCACACTGAGCAGACCCTCTGTATTAAGTTGCCGATCACCCGTTGCGAAAAGAGTTTCCACCATATTCAGGAAAAAGCGGCCATCACCATCCGCCAAATCAAAAAGCTTTAAACGAGCTTCATCATTCAATGGGATCTTACGACCTTCCAGTTCTTCAGCTTTTCCCAGCAAAATCTCGAAGGATTTTTCCGTGTGCCGCTCCAATACAAGAATCTGACACCGAGACAACAACGCCCCATTTAATTCAAAGGACGGATTTTCTGTTGTCGCCCCGACAAGAGTGATCGTCCCATCCTCGACATAAGGAAGAAAGCCATCCTGTTGCGAGCGATTAAAGCGGTGAATTTCATCCACAAAAAGAAGCGTCGCTTTCCCATTTTGCCGGCGCAGCTTTGCCGCCTCAAAAACCTTTCGAAGGTCGGCAACTCCTGAAAAAACAGCTGAGACTTGCTCAAAGTAAAGATCCACTTTTTCTGCCAGCAGCCGAGCGATTGTTGTCTTGCCTGTTCCTGGAGGGCCCCAAAAGATTAAAGACGGCAACCAATTTGCTTCCAGCATACGGTGAAGGGTCCCACCTTCCTTTAAAAGATAATCCTGCCCGACAACCTCTTCAAGGGTGGCCGGACGCAAACGATCTGCTAAAGGCCTGCCCTTGCCAAATTCATCAGCCGCTTTTCCAAACAAATCACTCACCGGCTTATTCTCAAACTGGCTAGGCGTCCATTACGCTGGATCGTAATATCCCAACCCTCTTTTGCCTCTACCAATAGGCTTTGAAGCTGCACTCCAGTTGTTGCCTTCACTCCGTTTACACTTACGATGATGTCACCCGGACGCAAACGATGTCTTTCACCAAAACTACCTTGTTCAATATCTGTTATCACAACACCAGATAAGAAGGGGGATAAGCCTATCTCCTGAGCGAAAGCTGGCGACAAGGTCCCAACAGTGATCCCTGCAAGAGGCTGGGAACCCTTCAACTCTGTCAGCTCTCGCGGAGGTATTTCCGGCGCTGGCTTCAACAGTATTTGCAAAGTCATCTCGGAGCCATCTCTTACTATGCCGAGCTCTGCAATTGTATCAATAATTCCTGTAGAGATACGGAATAAAAGAGCTCGCTCGTCAATAACCTCATATCCATCGACAGAAAGGACAATATCATTGGGCAACAAACCACCCCGCTCGGCAGCACTTCCTGGATAGACCTCACTGATCAAAACACCCTGGGGTTTCTCTAGTCCCAGGCTTTTCGCCATTGCACTATTCAGGCTTTGTCCCTGTGCACCAAGCCAGGGCCTAATAACACGTCCGCTCGCAAGACCATTTTCCATGACTGACTGCACAAGATTGGCTGGGATCGCAAAGCCAATACCAAGAGAACCTCCCCCTTTACTAAAAATAGCGGAGTTTATTCCAGCGAGGGTCCCATCCATTGTAAGTAGAGCTCCACCCGAATTTCCTGGGTTAATCGCCGCATCAGTTTGAATGAAACTCTCGATATCTGCGGCGGCCCCTGTAGTTCGGCCTAGAGCAGAAATTATACCACTAGTGACGCTTTGACCCACACCGAAAGGATTGCCAATAGCGATTACAAGATCACCTATTTCAAGGTCATCAGAGTCATGAAACTTCAGAAAGGGAAGCGCTTCATCTTCAACATTTATTTTCAGGATCGCCAAATCAGTCTCTTCATCCTCTAACAGCACACTCGCTTCGAACTCGCGGCGATCATTCAGGGCAACGGTAATTTCGTCAGCGCCTGCTACCACATGATAGTTTGTCACAACAACACCATCACTTTTAACGATCACTCCAGAGCCCAATGAGTTCTGAATTTTTTCCCTCTTTTGAGGTGTCCTAAAGCCTTTTCCAAAGAACTGCTCAAAAAAAGGGTCATTGAAGATACTTGGCCGCGCACGCTGACTAACCCGCTTCTTGGTGAATATATTGACGACAGCTGGCGCGGCTTCTTTGACAAGCGGTGCAAACGAAAGCGTGATCTCATCCCGATTGCTGGGAACCTGTCTATTTTCGGCAACCACAGTAGTCACGGAAATCAATAACAGGCAGAATGCCCCTAATAAATGTCTCGCTTTCATTTTCGATTCACTCAATTTTTCCGCTGTTTTGCTCATAGTGAAAAACAAGCTGCTCACACCATCTACAGTTGCTCACCAATTTGCCTTAATTGGACCGTAGTCTTTTCAAGGTCAATTAACAAGATCTGGAGATACCCTTGAAGTTTCTTATGATATTGGGAGCTGTCGCTGCAGTTCAAGCGACCATAACATTCCAAGTTGTTCCTAGTGTTTCTGCCGCCCAACCGGTCATGATTGCAGATAAGAGCAGTGGAAACCTAGCACAACCCTTTTTCACAGATCAGGAGAAAAGGATAATTCGGGACTTTTATGACATCATTGTCGGGAATGACCGTGATGGTGACCATAAATCTGGATCCAAAGGTGCCAAAGGGTCCAAGAAAATGCCTCCAGGTCTCGCCAAGAAGAAAGAACTACCGCCTGGCTTAGCCATGCAGCTGGAAAAAAACGGTACCCTGCCACCTGGCGTGGCTAAAAGGGACTTACCAAGTGATCTTCAATCCCGCCTTCCTCATCGACTGAGCAAGTATAAGCGAGTCGTAGTTGATGAAGATATTTTACTCATTGAGATTGGAACCGAGATCATTCTTGATATCTTGCGCGGTGCGGCGCGCAAATAAGAGCCAAGCAAATGAACAACAAAAAAGGCAGCTCAGAGGCTGCCTTTTTTCTCGTTTAGTGAAGTCTGTCAGTTATGCAACTGCTTCAGCTTCCAAAACTTCGTCATCTTCACCCATTACTGGGCCACTGTCCTGACCTTTAGCGTCAACGTCGCGGTCAACCAACTCGATGATGCCCATAGGAGCTGCGTCGCCTGTGCGGAAACCAGCTTTAAGGACGCGAGTATAACCACCGTTACGCTCTGCATAGCGTTCTGCCAAAGTTGTCATCAGCTTGTCCACTGTCGCTTTTTCAGAAACAGCTGCCAACAGCTGACGCCGAGCGTGCAGGTCGCCGCGCTTGCCAAGTGTGATCAGTTTTTCAACAATCGGACGAAGATCTTTTGCCTTCGGCAGTGTTGTTTTGATTTGCTCATGCTTGATCAGGGCTGCTGCCATGTTGGCAAACATCGCCTGGCGATGAGATGAACTTCTGCTGAACTTACGTCCAGATTTACGATGCCGCATAATTCTACTCCAAAGCAGTTGGGGGACCCTTCCCCCGTCCGCGTGTTAAAGTCTTAGTCTTCAGAATACTTCCGAGCCAGCTCTTCTACATTTTCAGGTGGCCAGTTCGGGACATCCATTCCGAGGTGCAGGCCCATACCTGCGAGAACGTCTTTAATCTCGTTCAGAGATTTCCGTCCAAAGTTAGGTGTGCGAAGCATGTCTGCTTCTGTCCGCTGAACCAGATCACCAATGTAAGTGATGTTGTCGTTCTTCAAGCAGTTTGTCGAACGTACTGTCAATTCCAACTCATCAACTTTTCTAAACAGATGACGGTTCATTTCTGGTTCTTGCTGCTCTTCTTCCTGAACAGTTTCTTCAGGCTCGTCGAAGTTAATGAACAGCTGGAATTGCTCCTGCAGGATCCGAGCCGCAAACGCAACTGCATCTTCTGGAACAACGGTTCCGTTTGTCCGGACGTTCAATGTCAGCTTGTCATAGTCAAGGATTTGACCTTCACGCGCTGCTTCCACTTTGTAGGAAACATTGGTGACCGGGCTGTAAAGGCTATCAATCGGGATCAAACCGATTGGAGCGTCTTCTGGACGGTTTTGCGGGCCAGGTACATATCCCTTACCGCTATTAATGGTCATTTCCATGTTAATGGTTGCACCATCGTCCAAATGCATGATGACACTCTCAGGATCCATGATTTCGATATCTGGACCTGTTTCGATCATACCAGCGACAACCGCGCAAGGACCTGAAGCTTTCAAGCTCACCCGCTTCGCACCCTCAGCATGGCTACGAATCGCCAATTTCTTCAGGTTCAGAATGATATCGGTGACGTCTTCTCTAACTCCTGGAATGGAGGAGAATTCGTGCAGAACATTGTCGATCCTGATGGACGTAATCGCCGCCCCCCGAAGGCTGGACAGAAGCACACGACGCAGTGCGTTTCCGAGTGTCAGCCCGAAGCCTCTTTCCAGAGGCTCCACAACAATGGTGGCCTCGCGACCACTATGTTCACCCGATTCAACTGTCAGGTTCGCCTGGATTAGGTCTTTCCAGTTTTGTTTTGGTATAGACACGGTGTTGACCTCATGCTTAAGCAGACCCGCTCTGGGTCTGCGACATCTCTAAATAGCCAGTACAGATTGTACTGCCAACTTCCCCTTAAACCCGGCGACGCTTTGGTGGGCGACAACCATTGTGAGGGATCGGAGATACATCCCGAATGGAAGTAATTGTAAAGCCAACTGCCTGCAGGGCACGAAGAGCTGATTCTCTTCCTGAACCTGGACCCTTAACTTCAACTTCCAGAGTTTTCATTCCATGCTCTTGCGCTTTCTTGCCTGCATCTTCTGCAGCAATCTGCGCGGCGAATGGAGTAGATTTCCGAGAACCTTTAAAACCCTGTGAACCAGCTGAAGACCAAGCAATTGCATTGCCCTGTGCATCAGTGATCATGATTTTGGTGTTGTTAAAGGTTGCGCTTACGTGAGCGACACCTGAAGTGATGTTCTTACGTTCACGGCGGCGAATACGAGCTTTATCACGTGCCATGTTACTTCTTCTTTCCAGCAATAGGCTTGGCCGGACCTTTACGGGTACGGGCATTTGTATGTGTCCGTTGGCCGCGCACTGGCAGGCCACGACGATGGCGCAGGCCGCGGTAGCAACCTAGATCCATCAGACGCTTGATGTTCATAGCTGTTTCACGGCGAAGATCACCTTCCACAGTATGTTCAGCATCAATCACCTCGCGGATGCGAACGACTTCAGCATCGCTAAGCGCGTTCACGCGAGTTTCTTCAGCAAGACCTACAGTCTTACAAATTTCTTTGGCTTTGGTTGTACCAATGCCATGAATATAAGTCAGGGCAATATGCACCCGCTTATTCGTCGGGATATTAACACCAGCAATACGAGCCACGCTAGCTTCTCCTATTCACCAAATTCGGGCCGAAGCGACCCGTTCTCTCGAGCGCCTCTGAGAAGCGCGCGATTATATAAAGTTGTTCTAAGTAGTCAACACCTAGATCGAACTAATTACACCTTCGATCTGACGTGTGACTTCGTCTATTTCGGCCATCCCGTCAACCTGCTTAAGGATGCCCTTTTCCCTATAATAGGGTAAAAGTGGTGCGGTTTGTTTGTGATAGGCTTCCAACCGGGACTTTACAGTCTCTGCCTTATCATCACTGCGACGGGAAAATTCTGTCCCACCACACTTGTCGCATACACCTTCTTTAGCTGGTTTCAGGAAAGTATCGTGATAACCAGCCCCACAATTGGCACATGTATAACGGCCTGTAATCCGTTCTACAAGTACTTCATCGTCGGTTTTCATCTCAATCACTACATTCAGTGACAGATTCTTTTCAGCCAGCATCTTGTCAAGGGCTTCCGCCTGGGCTTCCGTTCTTGGAAAGCCATCCAGAATTGCACCTTTTTCACAGTCTGGCTGATCTAAACGATCAGAAATGATTCCGGTCATAATATCATCCGAAACCAGTTCCCCTCGTTCCATTACAGCTTTTGCTTTCAGGCCAATTTCTGTGCCTGCTTTAACAGCAGCGCGCAACATATCACCTGTAGAAAGTTGCACGATGCCATGTTTGTCCTGCAGTCTTTGTGCCTGTGTGCCTTTTCCGGCTCCTGGTGCACCTAGCAGAATGAGAATCATTTACGTCGCCCCCCGAGATTCGATTTCTTGATAAGCCCTTCATACTGGTGTGCCAGTAAGTGGCTTTGTATTTGCGCTACAGTATCCATCGTGACAGATACAACAATCAAGAGAGAAGTTCCGCCGAAATAAAACGGGACTGCCCATTGTGAAATCAAAAGCTCAGGAAGAATACAAACCAGAGATAGATAGGCTGCGCCTACAACAGTCAGTCTGGTCAAAACGAAATCCAGATACTCAGATGTTCTTTTTCCAGGACGAATTCCTGGCACGAAGCCACCATTCTTCTTCAGATTATCAGCAGTGTCATCAGGGTTAAACACAACAGCAGTGTAGAAGAAGCAGAAGAAAACAATCCCGATGATATACAGCAGCATGTATAGCGGCGTACCATGACCAACCAGAGTCGTGACAGAAGATAGCCACTCAGGTCCACTGCCTGCAGAGAAACCTGCAACTGTTGCCGGCATCAACAGGAGAGATGAGGCAAAAATCGGTGGAATCACGCCAGCTGTGTTGAGCTTCAATGGCAAATGTGAATTCTGACCACCATATGTCTTGTTGCCCCGCTGACGCTTCGGATACTGAACAAGGATCCGGCGCTGGGCGCGTTCCATGAAGACGATGAAGCCGATTACCAGAACTGAAAGAACCAGCAAAGTCAGAATTACGATTGTTGAAAGTGCGCCTGTCCGGCCCAGTTCCAAGGTTCCGACAAGTGCGCCTGGCAAGGCTGCAACAATACCGGAGAAAATAATAAGTGAAATTCCGTTACCAACACCGCGCGCGGTAATCTGTTCACCCAACCACATTAGGAATACAGTACCACCTACCAGCGTAATGACTGTAGTGATTCTGAAGAACATTCCAGGATCTGCAACCGCAGACTGCCCAGTTGAAAGTGACATTCCTTCAAGACCAACCGCAATACCATACCCCTGCAAGGCAGCCAGAAGAACTGTACCGTAACGGGTGTATTGGTTAATTTTCTTACGCCCCTGCTCTCCTTCTTTCTTCAACTGTCCCATCTGTGGAGAGATGGAGGTCATCAGCTGCATGATAATAGAAGCAGAGATATAAGGCATGATGTTCAATGCAAAAATGGTCATACGCCCTAGCGCACCACCAGCAAACACATCGAACATGCCGAGAACACCACCGGAGTTTTGCGAAAAAACATCGGCAAGAACAGTCGGGTCTACCCCAGGGATAGGGATATAGGTCCCGATCCGATAGACGATCAACGCAAAAAGCGTGAACCACAAACGCTTCTTCAACTCAGTTGCTTTTGAGAAAGCACCAAAGTTCATATTGGAAGCCATTTGTTCTGCTGCAGATGCCATGAAATGTTACTCCAGATTAAAAGGGCAGCTATTGAGCTGCCCTACACTTGTTCCAGCTTTAGCCTTCAGCTTTTTCTTGATTGAGAAGCGTAACTGAACCGCCAGCTTTCTCAACAGCCTCGATAGCGCCTTTAGAAGCACCACTGACTTCGAAAGTGACTTTAGCTTTCAGTTCGCCTTTGGCCAGCAGACGGACACCGTCTTTAACCTTACCAACAACTCCAGCTTCCTGAAGTTTGGCAATCGTAATAGTGTCCTTGGCATCAAGTTTTCCAGCATCGATTGCGGCCTGAACACGGCCCAGATTTGCGACAGCAAATTCTTTGCGGAAAATATTTTTAAAACCACGTTTTGGCAGACGACGGTGGATTGGCATCTGACCGCCTTCAAATCCCTTAATCGCTACACCTGAACGTGATTTCTGACCCTTTTGACCGGAACCGGAAGTTTTACCTTTACCGGAGCCGATACCACGGCCAACGCGTTTACGGTTTTTGGTCGCACCCGCGTTATCAGACAATTGATTCAATAACATATCTCAAGTTCCTTATCCGACGGGTCGGCTTAAGCTTCTTTGACCTGCACCAGGTGCTGAACTTTCCGGATCATGCCACGAATGGAAGGTGTATCTTCCACTTGAACAGTCCGGTGCATTTTGTTCAGACCCAGGCCAACCAAAGTTGCCCGCTGTGATTTGTGACGGCCAATTGGGCTGCCAGTCTGTGTTACAGTAATTGTGCTTTTAGACTTAGGCATCTTCAGCCTCCTTCGCAACACTCTCAGCGCGACGTCCAACAATTTCTGAAACTTTCTTGCCACGTTTGGCCGCAACCTGACGTGGAGAGTTCATGTTTTCAAGCGCTTCAAAAGTCGCTTTCACCATGTTGTATGGGTTGGAAGTTCCAACAGACTTTGTCACAACATCATGAACGCCAAGAGCTTCAAAGATCGCACGCATCGGGCCACCAGCAATAATACCAGTACCTGGAGGTGCTGCACGCAGCATCACACGACCGGCACCGAAATGTCCCTTCACATCATGGTGAAGAGTGCGGGCTTCGCGAAGTGGAACACGGATCATTTTGCGTTTGGCTTCTTCTGTCGCCTTACGAATGGCTTCAGGGACCTCACGCGCTTTACCGTGACCGTAACCGACACGACCGTTCTGATCACCAGCTACTACCAACGCAGCAAAACCAAACCGGCGACCACCTTTCACAACCTTGGCCACACGATTGATGTGGACAAGCTTTTCGACGAACTCTGAATCGCCTTTTTCTGCTTCTGGTCTCATTTCATATACCCCTTAGAAGGACAACCCGCCTTCACGGGCGGCATCGGCAAGGGCTTTCACCCGGCCGTGATATTTATAAGCTCCGCGGTCGAAGGCAACGGTTGTGACACCGGCTTTGACGGCACGCTCTGCAATCAGTTTACCAACTTCAGCAGCTGCGTCTTTGTTGCTTCCTGACTTCAGCTTGTCGCGCAGATCTTTGTCCAGAGTTGACGCTGCTGCCAGTGTTTTTCCAGCAGTATCATCAATGACCTGAACATAAATCTGTTTGTTTGTCCGGTGAACAGACAACCGAGGACGTCCACCGCCAACTTTGCTGAGACGTGCCCGGTTTCTACGACGTCGACGCTCAAACAATGCATTTGAATTTGCCATGGCTCTATCCTACTTCTTCTTACCTTCTTTGCGGAAGATGTACTCATCCGCATATTTAACACCTTTACCTTTGTAAGGTTCTGGTTTCCGGTATGAACGAATTTCCGCAGCAACCTGACCAACGCGTTGCTTGTTCGCACCGCTGATTTCAATCGCTGTTGGAGAAGGACATTTAATTTCAATGCCTTCTGGAATGTCATAGTTCACATCGTGGCTGAAGCCGAGGTTCAGGTTCAAAGTCTTGCCCTGAACGGCTGCACGATAACCAACACCAACAATCTCAAGCTTTTTAGTAAAGCCGTTGCTGACACCTTCGACAAGGTTGTTCAGAAGCGTCCGCTGCATGCCCCACATCTGACGTGCACGCTTAGAATCGTTAGCAGGTTTTACCCAAACCTGATCGCCATCCTTTTCAACGTTCACATCGTCAACGAAAGTCATGCTCAGGGAACCTTTGCTTCCCTTGGCAGTTACTTCTTTATCGTTAAACTGCAGTTCTACACCAGAAGGAATAGAAACTGGATGCTTACCAATTCTAGACATGTTCCCTCCTAGTAGACTTCACAGAGCACTTCGCCGCCTACATTGGCTTCCCGTGCTTCGTTGTCAGACAGGACACCGCGAGGTGTCGACAAAATGGATACGCCAAGACCGTTCCGAACTGGAGGCAGGCTTTTGACGCCTGAATATACCCGACGGCCAGGCTTAGAAACACGACTTACGTGCTCAATTACGCCCTTGCCCTGGTAATATTTCAGTTCGATGGTTAGTTCGCGTTTGCCAGTTTCAGGCTCGCTAACTTCATAACCACGGATAAAACCTTCACGTTTCAGAGCTTCCAGAACGTTGATACGCAGGTTGGAAGCAGGGCTCTTGATAGAGCTCTTACGCGCATGCTGTCCGTTGCGAATGCGTGTCAGCATATCGCCGAGAGGATCACTAAAAGACATCTTCTATTCTCCTCTTACCAGCTTGACTTCACAACGCCAGGAATCTGTCCGGCGGAAGCCATGTCGCGTAGACCAATACGTGACAGTTTGAACTTGCGATAAACACCCCGTGGACGACCAGTCAGTTCACAACGATTGCGAACACGTGTCTTGGATGAATTCCGCGGCAATTCAGCCAATTTCAGGCGAGCAGCAAAGCGCTCTTCCTGTGGCTGACTTTCGTCATTGATGATCGCTTTCAGCGCTTCACGTTTTGCTGCATATTTTTCAACAAGACGACGACGCTTAAGGTCTCTTTCAACGGCACTTTTTTTAGCCATTCCTTAAATCTCCTTGGATCAATTGATCTTGAACGGAACGTTGAAACCTTTGAGCAGCTCAAGAGCTTCCTCGTCAGTTGTCGCAGTTGTACAGATCACGATATCCATACCCCGTACGTCGGCTACATCATCATAGTCGATTTCTGGGAATACAATTTGCTCTTTCAGGCCCATGGCGTAGTTGCCACGACCGTCGAAGCTTTTTGCAGACACACCGCGGAAGTCACGAACACGTGGCAACGCAATGTTGACCAGGCGATCGAGGAACTCATACATTTTGTCTTTCCGCAATGTAACTTTCGCACCAATCGGCATACCTTCACGAAGTTTGAAAGTTGCGATCGATTTCTTAGCGACAGTAGCAACTGGTTTCTGACCAGAAATCTTTGCCAGCTCATCCAAAACAGATTTAATCTTCTTGGAATCAGCTACTGCTTCACCACAACCGATATTGATGACGATTTTGTCCAATTTTGGAATCATCATATCGTTGGCGTAATTGAATTTTTCTTTGAGCTGACCACGCAGCTCATCAGAATAAAGTGTTTTAAGTCTAGGCGCTGCCATCTTACTATCCTTTACAGATCAATAACTTCGCCAGACCGCTTCGCGAAACGAACTTTACGGCCATCCTCGAGGGTCTTGAAACCAACACGAGTTGCTTTACCGTCTTTCGGATCCTGCAAAGCGATGTTTGACAAATGAATTGGTGATTCTTTTTCGACGATGCCACCCTGTTCGGTCTGGCTTTGCCGTGTATGACGTTTCACCATGTTCACACCAGCAACAAGAGCGCGGCGGTCTTTGCGAAGAACGCTCAGTACTTCACCAGACTTACCTTTGTCTTTACCGGAAAGGACGACGACTTTATCGCCTTTTTTAACTGAGAATTTTTCAGCCATTAGAGCACCTCCGGAGCCAAGGAAACGATTTTCATCATGTTCTTGGCGCGCAGTTCACGTGTGACTGGGCCAAAAATACGAGTTCCAATTGGCTCGCCAGAGTTGTTGATCAGCACAGCCGCATTTGTATCAAAGCGGATAGCTGTTCCATCTGGACGGCGAATTTCTTTTTTAGTGCGTACGATGACTGCACGCTGCACGTCACCTTTTTTGACACGGCCGCGAGGAATGGCTTCCTTGACAGACACAACAATTGTGTCGCCAACAGAGGCTGTTTTCCGCTTGGAACCGCCCAAAACTTTAATGCACTGCACCCGTCTCGCGCCGGAATTGTCGGCGACTTCCAGGTTGGTTTGCATTTGAATCATAGTCTTTACCTTTGTCTGCTTCTGACACGCTTATCTTAAGCGTTGTCGTAAAGAACTTCCCAACGTTTCAGCTTGGAGTAAGGACGACATTCCTGAATACGGACTGTATCGCCTTCTTTAAACTGATTCTTCTCATCATGGGCGTGGTACTTCTTAGACCGGCCAATGTATTTTTTGTAAAGCGGGTGCATCACCTGACGCTGTACATTGACAACAACGGTTTGATCGTTCTTGTCGCTAACTACTGTCCCTTGCAGGATACGTTTTGGCATAACTCTATCTCCTACGACGCCAGTTTAGCTGACATCACAGTTTTGATACGTGCGATATCACGGCGAACCTGACGTTCACGGGCTGTATTTTCCAGTTGGCCACTTGCTTTCTGGAAACGAAGATTGAACTGCTCTTTTTTCAAAGCAATCAGCTCATCTTTCAGTTCATCTGGGGTTTTACCCATCAATTCCTGTGCCTTCATAATCAACCCCCTTCGCCAAGACGGGTGACAAACTTAGTCTTAACTGGAAGTTTGGCAGCACCACGTTCAAATGCTTCACGGGCCAGATCAGCTGGAACACCGTCAAGTTCGAACATGACTTTGCCTGGCTGAATACGAACCATCCAATATTCCGGAGAACCCTTACCTTTACCCATACGGACTTCAGTAGGCTTCTTTGAAACCGGAACATCTGGGAAAATACGGATCCAGACACGACCAGCACGTTTAATGTGACGTGTAATCGCACGACGAGTTGCCTCGATTTGACGTGCAGTAATACGTCCGGGCTCAACGGCTTTGAGACCATAAGCACCGAAGTTCAGGGTTGTACCTGAAGTTGCGACGCCCTTCAAGCGTCCTTTGTGTGCTTTGCGAAATTTTGTACGCTTCGGTTGAAGCATGATATCACCTCTTTACCTTAGCCCCGTCGACCACCAGAACGACCACCAGGACGTCCGCTAGCTTGCAGCTTCTCCTGTGCTTTTTCCTGGCCCATTGGGTCATGTTTCATAATGTCGCCTTTGTAGATCCACACTTTGATACCGATGATACCGTAAGTGGTCAGAGATCTGGCAACGCCATAGTCGATATTTGCGCGCAATGTATGCAGTGGAACGCGACCTTCGCGGTACCATTCAGTCCGAGCAATCTCTGCACCGCCGAGACGGCCTGCGCAGTTGATCCGGATACCCTGAGCACCCAAGCGCAATGCTGAGTCGACAGAGCGTTTCATAGCACGACGGAAAGCCACACGACGCGCTAGCTGCTGACCGATATTCTCAGCGACCAGCTTGGCTTCGATTTCAGGCTTACGGATTTCAACAATGCTGATATTGACTTCCGCTTTCGTCATTTTCTGGACTTCATTCTTCAGGGCGCCAATGTCTGCACCTTTCCGTCCAATGATAATACCAGGACGAGCTGAATGAATTGTCACATGACATTTGTTGGCCGGACGCTCGATCACGATTTTGCTAACAGCAGCCTGGACGAGTTTTTCTTCCAGGAATTTCCGGATGCGTACATCTTCGTGCAGCAGATCCGCAAAATTGCCGTCAGCGTACCAGCGAGAATCCCAAGTACGGTTGATACCAACACGCAGGCCGATTGGATTAACTTTTTGACCCATTATGCTTGCTCCTCGCGTTCACGAACAACGATCGTGATGTTGCTGAAGGGTTTCATGATACCGCTAGCGCGACCGCGACCCCGTGGACGGAACCGCTTCATAACCAGAGATTTGCCGACATATGCTTCAGCAACAAACAACTGATCAACGTCCAGCTGATGGTTATTTTCCGCATTTGCGATCGCAGACTGGAGAACTTTCTTCACATCGCGAGCGATCGCCCGCTTGGAGAAAGTCAGCTCAGCCAAAGCCGATTCCGCAGATTTACCGCGAATAAGGCCTGCCACGAGGTTCAGCTTCTGTGGGCTAACACGCAGGCGATTGCCTTTTGCGAGTGCAGCGTTGTCGCCCAGCTGCCTTTCGAGGGACTGCTTACCCATGTTTATTTCCTCCGCGCCTTCTTATCGGCGTCATGGCCATAATATGTACGAGTAGGAGAAAACTCTCCGAATTTATGGCCGACCATGTCTTCGTCTACAAGAACAGGTACAAACTTCTGGCCGTTATAAACGCCGAAAGTCAGTCCTACAAACTGAGGAAGAATGGTTGACCGACGAGACCAAGTCTTAATGACCTGGTTTTTGCCGCTTTCACGAGCAGTTTCTGCTTTCTTAAGCAGATAACCGTCGACAAAAGGACCTTTCCAAATTGAACGTGCCATCTAGCGCTCCTTACTTTTTCCGCTTCTGCGGACGGCGCCGCATGATCATCTTATCAGTGGATTTGTTAGAGCGAGTCCGCTTGCCTTTAGTTGGCACACCCCAAGGTGTAACTGGATGACGACCACCGGATGTCCGACCTTCACCACCACCATGTGGATGGTCGATCGGGTTCATGGCGACACCACGAACGGATGGACGACGGCCAAGCCAACGGGAACGACCGGCTTTCGCAAGTTTAATGTTCTTCTGATCTGGGTTTGAAACAGCACCAACTGTCGCCATGCAGTCCGCAGGAACAATGCGCTGCTCACCAGAGGCAAGACGAAGCTGTGCGTAACCAGCGTCTTTACCAATCAGCTGAACATAGGTACCAGCGGCACGGGCCATCTGGCCACCTTTGCCTGGTTTCATTTCCACGTTGTGGATAATGGTACCTACTGGCATGTTTTTCAGTGGCATCGCGTTACCTGGCTTGATGTCAGCGGTCTCACCAGAGATTACGCGATCACCAGCTGCCAAACGCTGTGGTGCCAAGATGTAAGACTGTTCACCATCGTCATATTTGATCAGAGCGATGAACGCTGAACGGTTTGGATCATATTCCAGACGTTCAACTGTCGCACCTACATCATATTTACGGCGTTTGAAGTCCACAATACGGTATGTCCGTTTGTGTCCACCACCGCGACGACGTGCAGTAACACGGCCGTTATTGTTACGACCACCTGTACCGGACAGACCTTCAGTAAGGCTCTTAACCGGCTTACCCTTATGCAGGTCAGAGCGGTCAACTAGGACCAACCCACGCTGCGCAGGTGTTGAAGGCTTATAACTTTTAAGCGCCATTGTTAAATCCCCGTGGTAACGTCAATGGTCTGACCTTCAGCCAGAGTTACCATTGCTTTCTTAAAGTCAGACCGTTTACCAAGGCGGCCGCGGAAACGCTTCACTTTACCGTTAGTCCGGTTAGTGTTTACGTTTGTTACCTTCACATTGAAGAGTTTTTCAACTGCTTCTTTGATTTCAGGTTTTGTCGCGTCCAGTGATACACGGAATGTGACCTGATTGAACTCTGATCCCATAGTTGACTTTTCAGTCACGACTGGGCTCAGGAGAATGTCGTAGATGCGTTCCTGGTTCATTTTAAACGAGCCTCCAGGCTTTCAACTGCGCTTTTTGTCAGAACCAATGTGTCACGACGCAGAATATCGTAAACGTTGGCACCTTTTTCCTGCAGAACGTCAACGTTTGGCAGGTTGCGGGTAGACAAAGCAAAATTTGTGTCCGGCTCACTTGCATCAATGATCAGAGCTGAATTCCAGCCAAGAGCATTAAACTTACCAGCCATCGCTTTTGTTTTGGCTTCCTTAGCTGTCAGCTCATCAACAATAACCAGTTTGCCTTCAGCCTGCTTAGCAGACAGCGCTGTTTTCAAAGCAAGTTTACGAACTTTCTTTGGCAAAGCGTGCGCATGAGACCGGAGAACCGGACCATGAGCCACACCACCACCACGTTGATGCGGAGCGCGTTTCTGACCCTGACGAGCACGACCTGTACCCTTCTGGTTAAACGGCTTTGCACCTGTACCGGAAACTTCAGACACGTCTTTTGTCTTATGTGTACCAGCACGTCGAGCGGCGAGTTGGAACTTCACCATACGTTGGAGCAGATCCGCGCGCGGAGCCAATCCAAAAACCTCATCGGCAAGCTCAATATCGCCTGCCTTTTTGTTGTCGAGGTTGACTACTTTAACCTTCATCTCGGCAGATCCTCTTATTCTTCAGTTGGGGCATCTTCAGAAGATGCTTCCTCAACAGCTTCAGGTGCGGCCGCAGCAGCTGTTGCGCGAACCGCAGCAGGATATGGAGCTTCTTCGGGGCGCTGAACTTTCACAGCGTCTGAAATGTAAACCCAGCCACCTTTTGAACCAGGTACTGCACCCTTTACCAGGATCAGACCACGATCAGCATCAGTGGAAACAACCTGCAGGTTCTGTGTCGTAACACGAGCAGCACCCATGTGACCGGCCATTTTCTTACCTTTGAACACGCGTCCTGGATCCTGACACTGGCCAGTTGAACCATGCGCACGGTGAGAAACTGACACACCATGAGAAGCCCGCAGACCACCGAAGTTGTGGCGTTTCATCGCACCGGCAAAACCTTTACCAATGCTTGTTGCAACAACATCAACCTTCTGATTGGCGACAAAGTGATCTACTGTCAGCTCTGAACCAACTTCAACGAAAGCGTCTTCGTCAACGCGGAATTCAGCCAGTTTCCTTTTAGGCTCAACATTTGCTTTCGCAAAGTGACCCCGCATTGCTTTGGAAACGTTTTTCACTTTGGCAGCGCCGACACCAACCTGCATAGCATTGTAGCCATGTGTCTCGTCTTTGCGGTGAGCAACAACCTGACAGTTATCAACTTCCAAGACCGTAACCGGTACATGCTGGCCTTCTTCAGAGAAGACACGGGTCATGCCCAGTTTTTTAGCGATCAAACCACTACGCATCTCAACCACCTTCCAACTTGATAGCTACGTCGACACCGGATGGAAGATCCAGCTTCATGAGCGATTCAACCGTTTGTGGAGTTGGGTCTACGATATCAAGAAGACGAGATACAGTACGAGTTTCGAACTGTTCACGAGACTTCTTGTTCACGTGTGGGCTTCGGTTCACTGTTACCTTCGAAATATTCGTCGGCAACGGAATCGGACCCCGAACCTGCGCGCCTGTCCGGCGAGCAGTATCCACGATACTACTGGCTGAAGCATCTGCCACGCGGTGGTCAAACGCTTTGAGTTTAATTCGAATATTTTGGTTTTCCATTACTCTGGTCACTCCAGAAAACGACCGCCTCTTGTGAGGCGGTCTTTACAAATGCCTTATTCGGTGATGCTGACGACGACGCCGGCGCCGACTGTACGACCGCCTTCACGGATCGCGAAGCGCAGACCTTCGTCCATAGCGATCGGAGCAATCAGCTCGATATCCATGGTGACGTTATCACCAGGCATAACCATCTCTGTTCCAGAAGGAAGGGTTACAACACCAGTTACGTCTGTAGTCCGGAAGTAGAACTGTGGACGGTAGTTGGTGAAGAATGGTGTATGACGACCACCCTCTTCTTTCTTCAGAATGTAGGCTTCTGCCTTGAATTTTGTATGTGGTGTAATTGTACCTGGGTGCGCCAGAACCTGACCACGCTCAACGTCTTCACGCTTCGTACCACGCAGAAGAACACCAACGTTATCACCAGCTTCACCCTGATCCAGAAGCTTCCGGAACATTTCAACACCAGTACATGTTGTCTTGGTTGTGTCTTTGATACCGACAATCTCGATCTCTTCACCAACCTTGATAACACCGCTCTCAATACGGCCAGTCACAACTGTACCACGACCTGAAATAGAGAACACATCCTCAATTGGCATCAGGAATGGCTTGTCAACATCACGCTCTGGAAGCGGAATGTATTCGTCAACAGCTGCCATCAGCTCGAGAATTGCGTTCTTACCAATTTCATCATCACGACCTTCCAAAGCTGCCAAAGCAGAACCTTTGATGATCGGAATATCGTCACCTGGGAAGTCGTATTCACTCAGAAGCTCACGAATTTCCATTTCAACAAGCTCGAGAAGCTCTTCGTCGTCAACCTGGTCAACTTTGTTCATGAAAACAACAAGCGCAGGAACGCCAACCTGGCGAGCCAGCAGAATGTGCTCACGTGTCTGTGGCATTGGACCATCAGCTGCTGACACAACAAGGATACCACCATCCATCTGTGCCGCACCGGTGATCATGTTCTTCACATAGTCAGCGTGACCTGGACAGTCAACGTGCGCATAGTGGCGGTTCTCTGTTTCATACTCAACGTGAGCTGTCGAAATCGTGATACCACGTGCTTTCTCTTCAGGCGCTTTATCAATTTCGTCAAACGCGAAAGCTGCACCACCGCTCTGCTCTGCAAGTACTTTGGTAATCGCTGCTGTCAGGGTCGTCTTACCGTGGTCAACGTGACCAACCGTCCCGATATTCGCATGCGGTTTACTACGCTCAAATTTTTCCTTGGCCATTTTAATTCTCCGTTATATCCGGCTATCTCAGCTCAGGGTTACGCCAATTTGGCCAGCACTTCGTCTGAGACGTGTTGCGGCACAGGTTCATAGTGATCAAATACCATTGTGAATGTTGCACGTCCCTGTGTCTGGGAGCGCAGGTTATTCACATAACCAAACATGTTGGCCAGTGGAACCATTGCATTCACAACTTGCGCGATACCGCGCTGCTCGGTTCCGGTAACCTGACCACGACGGCTGTTCAAGTCGCCCATCACGTCACCGATATACTCATCTGGAGTTACGATCTCGACCTTCATCATTGGCTCGAGAAGACGCAGTCCAGCTTTACGTGCCAGTTCGCGCATTGCAGCCCGACCAGCAATTTCAAAGGCCATGACAGAGGAGTCAACGTCATGGTAGGCGCCATCAATCAGAGTGACATCAACGTCAATCAGAGGGAAGCCTGCCAGAACACCTGTTTCCACGATGTCGCGAACACCTTTTTCAACACCTGGAATGTATTCTTTTGGAACAGCACCACCAGTAATCGTGTCACTGAAGGTCAGGCCAGCACCTGGCTCACCTGGTTTCGCAACAAGTTTGATACGAGCGAACTGACCAGAACCACCAGATTGCTTTTTATGAGTGTAGTCAAGCTCGGCTTCACCAGTAATAGATTCACGGTAAGCAACCTGAGGCTGACCAACATTTGCCTCAACCTTAAATTCACGCTTCATACGGTCAACAATAATGTCCAGGTGGAGCTCGCCCATACCTTTAATGATTGTTTGACCACTTTCGTGATCGGAAGACACGCGGAAAGAAGGATCTTCCTGAGCCAGACGGTTCAGAGCGATACCCATTTTTTCCTGGTCGCCTTTGGTTTTTGGCTCAACGGCAATTTCAATCACTGGCTCTGGGAATTCCATCCGTTCCAGGATCACTGGTTTCAGCGGATCACAGAGAGTATCACCAGTTGTTGTGTTTTTCAGACCGGCAATCGCAACGATGTCGCCTGCACGAGCCTCCTTCACATCTTCACGAGAGTTCGCATGCATTTGCAGCATCCGACCTACCCGCTCACGATCATCCTTAACAGAGTTCAGTGTAGATGTTCCAGTTTCCAGCACGCCGGAGTAAATCCGCACGAAAGTCAGTGAACCCACAAACGGGTCAGTCATAACCTTAAAGGCAAGACCGGCAAATGGCTCATTGTCATCTGGGTTCCGCTTGATTTCAGCTTCTGTCTTCACATCGATACCGTCTGTGCCGCCGATATCAGTTGGAGAAGGCATGTAATCAACGAAAGCATCCAGAAGCGGCTGAACACCTTTGTTCTTAAAGGCTGTACCAGTCAGCACTGGAACAAATGTACCGTCCAAAGTACCTTTACGGATACAGGCACGAAGAGTTTCCTCTGATGGCTCCTCACCTTCAAGGTAAGCTTCCATAGCAGCTTCATCAACTTCGATTGCTGTCTCAACCATCTGCTCACGGTATTCAGCAGCTTTGTCGGCCAGTTCCGGACGAATATCGCGGTACTCGTAGTTCGCACCAAGCTCTTCGCCAGTCCAAACAACTTCCTGCATCTTCACAAGATCAACAACACCTTCGAAGTCTGCTTCTGAACCGATAGGCAGCTGGATTACGAGTGGAGTTGAACCCAGACGATCAACAATCATATCTACACAACGGTAGAAGTCCGCACCTGTACGGTCCATTTTGTTCACGAAACACATCCGTGGAACACGGTATTTGTCTGCCTGACGCCATACAGTCTCAGACTGAGGCTCAACGCCCGCAACACCATCAAAAACAGCAACCGCACCATCAAGAACACGCAAAGACCGCTCAACTTCAATTGTGAAGTCAACGTGGCCTGGAGTGTCAATAATGTTAATCCGGTGATCTTTCCAGAAGCAAGTCGTCGCAGCAGAAGTAATTGTAATACCCCGCTCCTGCTCTTGCTCCATCCAGTCCATAGTGGCCGCACCATCATGAACTTCACCAATTTTGTGAGACACACCTGTATAATACAGAATGCGTTCTGTCGTTGTTGTTTTACCGGCATCAATATGGGCCATGATGCCAATGTTACGATATCTTTCGATGGGCGTTTTACGTGCCATGACTGAAATCCTAAATCCTAAGCTGTCTAGCTAATTACCAACGGTAGTGAGCAAAAGCGCGGTTCGCTTCAGCCATTTTGTGCGTATCTTCGCGCTTCTTAACTGCGCCGCCGCGATCGTTGGATGCATCCATCAACTCACCGGACAAACGCTCCATCATAGTCATTTCAGACCGACCGCGAGCGCTGTTGATCAACCAGCGAATAGCCAGTGCCTGGGCGCGATCCGCACGAACCTCTACAGGAACCTGATAAGTAGCACCACCAACACGGCGAGAGCGAACTTCCAACTCAGGCTTCACTTTGTCGAGAGCTTCATGGAAAACTTCCAGAGGATCGTTACCGCTTTTATCTGCAACCAGATTAAAAGCACCGTAAACGATTTTTTCGGCAGTAGATTTCTTACCATCTACCATCAGTGAGTTCATGAACTTTGCCAGAACTACATCACTGTACTTTGCGTCAGGAAGAACTTCCCGTTTTTCTGCAGCGTGACGACGTGACATGCAATCTGTTCCTTACTTAGGCTTCTTGGCGCCGTATTTAGAACGGCGTTGACGACGCGCAGAAATACCCTGGGTATCCAGCGTGCCGCGAATGATGTGATAACGTACACCCGGCAAGTCTTTTACACGACCACCGCGGATCAACACTACGGAGTGTTCCTGCAGGTTATGGCCTTCACCCGGGATGTAACTTGTAACCTCGAAACCGTTTGTTAGACGAACACGAGCCACTTTACGAAGGGCAGAGTTCGGCTTTTTCGGTGTCGTTGTATAAACTCTTGTACAAACACCACGTTTTTGCGGGCACGCTTCCATGGCTGGAACCTTGTTTCGTGCAACTGGCGCCTTACGTGGCTTTCTAATCAGCTGATTAATAGTAGGCATTCTGATTCCTATTCTATTTTCTCCGCAAATAGCACAGCCGCGGGTAGCTGCGGCCCTACTCGCGGTCGGGTTTTTTGCGTCCACCCGAAGAGACATAACACACACGTCGTTCTTCAAACACCTGACCACGTGTGGGGTTTCGATAAGAATATCGGCTGTCAGGAGCGCGCAATATATGAGTGAGCCTTGGCTGCGTCAAGCCCAAAAGGATTAAAATATTTGAAAAGGCCGTAATTCAACAAAAGTCGCCGGTTTCTCTAACAAAACAGCCCAATTTTGGCAATTTTTGTAAGAATATTGCACAGAATTTCCGCCTTAATCTCCAGACGAGTGCTAGACACAAAAAACGGCGCCCATTATAGGGCACCGTTTTTCGGAATCTTAACTTTTGTCAGGGAATCTCGCTATGCGAAGACAAACCTGATTCCCATTAATACTTATTCCGCAGAAGGAGCCGAACCTTCTTCTGTAGAAATCAGATCAACGGCCAATGAAGACTGCTCCTGCAGTTCCCGATCCCGGCGAGCCGCAATCCGCTTCATCTCGTTCATCTGAGATCCCGTACCAGCTGGGATCAAGCGACCAACGATGACGTTTTCTTTCAGACCAACGAGGGTGTCTTTCTTGCCTGCAACAGAGGCTTCTGTAAGAACCCGAGTTGTTTCCTGGAAGGAAGCAGCTGAGATGAAGGAGTTCGTCTGCAAGCTGGCTTTCGTGATACCAAGCAGGATTGGACTTCCCTGTGCTGGTTCCCGACCTTTGGCCGCAAGTTTCTCATTCTCTGCTTCGAATTCTTCCCGATCAACCTGTTCGCCAACCAAGAAAGTGGATTCGCCAGATTTTTCAATCTCGACCTTCTGAAGCATCTGACGACAAATCACTTCAATATGCTTGTCGTTGATCTTCACACCCTGCAGACGGTAAACATCTTGGATCTCATTGATCAAGAAGTTGGCCAGTGCCTCGACACCCAGAACCTTCAGAATATCATGTGGTGCAGGGTTGCCATCCAATAGGTAATCACCAACACGCACATAGTCGCCTTCATTCACAGCAAGATGTTTACCTTTTGGAATGAGATATTCAACAGGCTCCAGATCTGCATTTTCTGGACGGATTGTCACACGGCGCTTGGACTTATAGTCCTTACCGAATTCAACAAAACCATCAGCTTCAGCAATGATTGCGTGGTCTTTAGGACGACGAGCTTCGAAGAGTTCAGCAACCCGTGGCAGACCACCCGTGATATCCTTCGTCTTAGACCCTTCGCGAGGAATACGGGCCAGAACGTCACCAGCCTGAACTTCCGCACCATCTTCGATCGAGAGGATCGCGTCAACAGGCAGGAAGTAACGTGCTTCATGACCACTCGCAAGAGTAAGCAGATCACCATCTTTGTTACGGAGGGTAATCCGAGGACGCAGATCACTACCTTTTGGCTGCGCTTTCCAGTCCACAACAACTTTCCGTGTGATACCAGTTGCCTCGTCAGCCTGCTCGGCAACAGAAACGCCGCTAACCAAGTCTTTATAGTTGGCCACACCTTCAAGTTCAGTAATCACTGGTGTCGTGAACGGATCCCACTGGGCCAGCTTGTCACCTTTGGAAACCTTCTGGCCATCATCAACCAACAGGGTTGTACCATAAGTCAAGCGATGACGGGCGCGCTCACGGTTGTTGTCGTCAACCAGCACCAATTCTGAATTTCGACCCATAATAACCAACAGGCCTTTACTGTTGGTCACCACGTTACGGTTTTCAATTTTAATGGTTGCATCATGAGACGCTTCGATAGAAGAAACCTCAGCGACACTAGCAGTACCACCAATATGGAATGTCCGCATGGTCAACTGTGTTCCTGGCTCACCAATGGACTGAGCAGCGATCACGCCAACAGCTTCACCAATGTTTACTGGTGTACCGCGAGCGAGGTCGCGACCGTAACACTTGCCGCAGATACCGCCTTTGGTATCACAGGTCAGAACTGAGCGAATGAGGACCTGTTCTACACCACAAGTTTCAGCTTGGAATGAAGTTGCCTCATCAAACATTTCACCTGCAGCAACCAGAACTTCACCAGTTTGAGGATTGATGACGTCAACTGCGGCTGTCCGACCCAAGAGGCGTTCGTTCAACGGTGAAATAACATCACTGCCTTCCACAACTTCACGAACTGTCACACCATTCTGTGTACCACAATCTTCTTCAACAACCACACAGTCCTGGGCAACGTCAACAAGACGACGTGTCAAGTAACCGGAGTTCGCAGTTTTCAGCGCTGTATCCGCCAGACCTTTACGTGCACCATGAGTAGAGTTGAAGTACTCAAGAACGCTCAAACCTTCTTTAAAGTTGGAGATAATTGGAGTTTCAATAATCTCACCAGAAGGTTTCGCCATCAGACCGCGCATACCAGCCAGCTGCTTCATCTGCGCAGCAGAACCACGGGCACCAGAGTGAGCCATCATGTAGATTGAATTAATATCGAGCTCACGACCAGTTTCGTCTTCGCCGATGGTCTCAATCACCTTCATCATTTCATCAGCAACTTTATCAGTACACTGTGACCAGGCATCGATAACCTTGTTGTACTTCTCGCCTTGCGTGATCAGACCATCATAATACTGACGTTGATATTCCTCTGCCAGAAGACGGGTTTCTTCAACCAAGGCGTCTTTCGATTCTGGAATTTTCATATCGTCCTTACCGAAGGAGATACCGGCACGACAGGCATGCGCAAAACCAAGCCCCATCAGACGGTCAGCAAAGATAACTGTCTCTTTCTGTCCGCAATGACGATAAACTTCGTCAATAACAGCGGTGATTTCCTTCTTGGTCAGAAGACGGTTGATCAGATCAAAGTTGACTTTTGAATTCCGCGGAAGGATTTCCTCAATCAGCATCCGACCTGGTGTTGTTTCCACCAGACGATACTCTTCCTGACCATCCTCTTTAATGTGGCGGATTTTTGTTTTGATTTTACTGTGCAAAGTCAAAACGCCATGATCCATTGCATGCTGAGCTTCTGCAACGTCAGAAATCAGCATCCCCTCACCCGGCTCATTCTTCCGGTTCATTGTGAGGTAATAGATACCCAGAACGATATCCTGAGATGGAACGATAATCGGCTTACCACTTGCTGGGCTGAGGATGTTGTTTGTAGACATCATCAGAACACGGGCTTCGAGCTGAGCTTCCAACGACAGCGGTACGTGGACCGCCATTTGGTCACCGTCAAAGTCGGCGTTAAAGGCTGTACAAACCAGTGGGTGCAGCTGAATGGCTTTACCCTCAATCAATACAGGTTCAAACGCCTGAATACCCAAACGGTGAAGAGTTGGAGCACGGTTCAAAAGAACCGGATGTTCACGAATAACTTCGTCCAGAATATCCCAAACTTCTGGGCGTTCTTTCTCAACCAGTTTCTTGGCCATCTTCACTGTGGCCGCCATGCCCTTCAACTCAAGCTTGGCGTAGATAAATGGTTTGAACAGCTCCAGAGCCATTTTCTTCGGCAAACCGCATTGATGCAATTTCAATTCAGGTCCCACAACGATCACAGAACGACCAGAATAGTCGACACGTTTACCGAGAAGGTTCTGACGGAAACGGCCCTGTTTACCTTTCAGCATATCTGAAAGTGATTTCAGAGGACGTTTGTTTGCACCTGTGATGACACGTCCGCGACGACCATTATCGAACAGCGCATCTACAGATTCCTGCAGCATCCGCTTTTCGTTGCGAACAATGATGTCTGGTGCACGAAGTTCAATCAAGCGCTTAAGACGGTTGTTCCGGTTGATCACACGGCGATAAAGGTCGTTCAGATCAGAAGTCGCGAACCGACCACCATCCAATGGAACCAATGGACGAAGTTCTGGTGGGATCACAGGAATAACCTGAAGGATCATCCACTCAGGACGGTTTCCAGATTCAATGAACGCTTCGATCAGCTTCAAACGCTTAGCCAGTTTCTTTGGCTTCGCTTCTGAAGTCGTTGTGCGCATTTCTTCGCGAATTTCTTCGCTTATGGTTTCCAGATCCAGAGACGCCAGAATGTCACGAATAGCTTCAGCACCGATGCCTGCAGTGAAGGCGTCTTCACCATACTCGTCCTGAGCGTCAAGGAACTCTTCTTCACTTAGCAGTTGGAACTGTTTCAGTGGGGAGAGACCTGGCTCAACAACAATGTAGTTTTCAAAATATAGAACCCGTTCCAGATCCTTCAAAGTCATGTCCAGAAGCAGGCCAATCCGGGAAGGAAGTGATTTCAGGAACCAAATGTGCGCAACAGGTGAAGCCAGCTCGATATGAGCCATCCGCTCACGACGCACTTTGGATAAAGTAACCTCAACACCACATTTCTCACATGTGATGCCACGGTATTTCATCCGCTTATATTTACCACAAAGACATTCATAGTCTTTGTTAGGGCCAAAAATACGAGCACAGAATAGGCCATCTTTTTCCGGTTTGAATGTCCGGTAGTTGATGGTTTCTGGCTTCTTGATTTCACCATATGACCAAGAACGAATGCGTTCCGGGGAGGCAATGGAGATCTTGATCTCGTCAAATGCCTGAGTACCTTGTGGCTGACCGAACAGGTTCATCAAGTCGTTCATGGAATAATTCTCCTTATCAACCGGTTTATCCGGCGGCGGCTAAACAGCTGCCCAAAAAATCTATTTCAATTTTAACTGTTGATGGCTCCGGCCGAAACCGGAGCACACCGCCTAGTAACCGATTTGTGACAGTTCCACATTTAGGCACAGGGACCGCATTTCTTTGACCAACACGTTGAAGCTTTCTGGAATACCGGCTTCAAATGTGTCGTCACCACGAACAATGGCTTCATAGACTTTCGTCCGTCCAGCCACGTCGTCAGATTTAACGGTCAGCATTTCTTGTAGCGTATAGGCTGCACCATATGCCTGCAATGCCCAAACCTCCATCTCACCAAAGCGCTGGCCACCGAACTGAGCCTTACCACCCAGCGGCTGCTGAGTAACCAGACTGTATGGACCAATTGACCGAGCGTGGATTTTATCATCCACAAGGTGATGCAGTTTCAGCATATAGATGTAACCGACAGTCACAGGCCGAGCAAATTTCTCACCTGTACGACCATCCACCAGCGTTACCTGACCAGACGTATCCAGTCCAGCAACCTCCAGAAGACGGTTGATGTCAGCTTCTTGGGCACCATCGAATACCGGTGTGGCCATCGGCACACCATTTCTCAGGTTTTCACCAAGTTCTGTGAACTGCTCATCAGACATATCTGACATCTTGGCGTCATACTCTTCGTCGCCATAGACTTCTTTCAGTTTCGCCTTCAGAGGCTCCAGATCTTTGGCACCGCGATTAATACGGCCCATCATCTCATTGATTTGAACACCGATACCATGGCTCGCCCATCCGAGGTGAGTTTCCAGAATCTGTCCAACGTTCATTCGAGATGGCACACCCAGCGGGTTCAGCACGATATCAACCGGCTTACCATCTTCCAGATAAGGCATGTCTTCTTCCGGAAGGATCCGAGAGATCACACCTTTGTTTCCGTGACGGCCAGCCATTTTATCACCAGGCTGCAGTTTCCGCTTCACAGCGACAAAGACTTTGACCTTCTTCATGACCCCTGGAGGAAGCTCATCACCGCGCTGCAGTTTGTCCACCTTGTTTTCAAATCGAGCCCGCAGACGACCAATTGCTTCATCATACTGCTTTTTGAGAGCTTCGATGTTCACCATGACAGCATCGTCTTCAACACTGATCTGCCACCAGACACCTGGGTGCAATTCGAGCAATGCTTCAGAAGAGATTTTGTCGCCGGCTTTGAACTCTTTTGGACCACCAGCAACAACCTGATCGATCAGCAAGCCTTTCAATCGGTCATAGATTGTCCGCTCCAGAATTGCTTTTTCGTCATCACGGTCTTTTGCCAGATGTTCAATCTCATCACGTTCGATCGCCAGTGCACGTTCGTCTTTTTCAACACCATGACGGTTAAAGACACGAACCTCAACAACTGTACCTGCAACACCTGGTGGCAGGCGAAGTGATGTATCACGAACGTCGGAAGCTTTTTCACCAAAAATAGCCCGAAGAAGTTTTTCCTCAGGTGTCATTGGGCTTTCGCCTTTTGGTGTGATCTTACCGACCAGAATATCGCCTGGCTGAATTTCAGCACCAACATAAACGATACCTGCCTCGTCGAGATTTTTCAGACCTTCTTCACCAACGTTTGGAATATCGCGTGTGATTTCTTCTGGGCCAAGCTTAGTATCCCGGGCGTCAACTTCGAATTCCTCGATATGGATAGATGTAAAGACGTCGTCTTTCACGATCCGTTCGGAAATAAGGATTGAATCCTCAAAGTTGTAACCGTTCCATGGCATAAACGCGACGAGCACGTTCCGGCCGAGAGCCAATTCACCAAGATCCGTGGATGGACCATCGCAAATGATATCACCAGCTTCAACTCGATCACCCACCTTCACCAGTGGACGCTGGTTGATACAAGTGTTCTGGTTGGAGCGTTGGAATTTCAGTAGATTGTAGATATCAACACCTGATTTAGTCAGGTCTGCTTCATCAGCCCGGATCACAATACGTGTCGCATCCACCTGATCAACAATACCACCTCGTTTTGCAACAGTTGCAACACCAGAGTCACGCGCAACACGCTCTTCCATTCCTGTACCCACGAACGGGGCTTCGGCTTTCAGAAGAGGGACAGCCTGACGCTGCATGTTTGAACCCATCAATGCACGGTTCGCATCATCGTTTTCCAAGAACGGAATAAGTGACGCACCAACAGATACAAGCTGTTTTGGCGACACGTCGATGTAAGTAACATCTTCAGGTTTCGCCACAACATATTCACCCTGCGCCCGACAACGGACGAAGTCTTCTGTGAACTGGCCACTTTCATCCAAAGCCGCGTTGGCCTGGGAAATCGTATGCTTGCTCTCTTCCATCGCGGAAAGGTACTTAACTTCGCCTGTCAGCTTTCCGCTTTCGACACGCTGATAAGGGCTTTCAATAAAGCCATACTTATTTACACGTGCGAATGTTGCCAGAGAGTTGATCAAACCAATGTTTGGACCCTCAGGAGTTTCAATTGGGCAAATACGACCATAGTGAGTTGGATGAACGTCACGGACTTCAAAGCCGGCACGCTCACGTGTCAAACCACCTGGACCAAGCGCTGATAGACGCCGTTTGTGGGTAATTTCAGACAACGGATTTGTCTGGTCCATAAACTGGCTGAGCTGACTGGAGCCGAAGAATTCACGAACGGCAGCCGCAGCAGGTTTTGCGTTGATCAGATCGTGAGGCATAACTGTGTCAATTTCGACAGAGCTCATCCGTTCCCGAATTGCGCGCTCCATCCGCAGCAGACCAATGCGATACTGATTTTCCATCAATTCACCAACGGAACGCACCCGCCGGTTACCAAGGTTATCAATATCGTCAGTTTCACCATGACCGTCTTTCAGACGAACCAGTGTTTTAACTACCTCTAGGATGTCTTCTTTACGCAGGACGCGAACAGTGTCTTCAACCTCAAGGTCAAGACGCATGTTCATTTTAACGCGCCCAACTGCGGACAGATCATACCGCTCTTCATCGAAGAACAAGCCATTAAACAGGGCTTCAGCAGTTTCCTCGGTTGGCGGTTCACCCGGACGCATCACGCGATAAATGTCAATCAGCGCTTCTTCACGTGTTGAACTCTTGTCGAGTTTCAACGTGTTGCGAATGTAAGGACCTACGTTGACGTTATCGATATCCAGTGTAGTGATTTCATCGAAACCAGCAGCTTCCAGCTGATCGATCAACTGTTCAGTAAGCTCATCGCCTGCTTCGACAAAGACTTCACCAGTTTCTGGATTAATGATGTCTTCAGCAACAAAACGACCAATCAAGTCAAGATGGCTCACTAGAATTTCTTCCAAGCCTTCATCAACAAGTTTTTTAGCTTGACGAGCTGTAATCTTGGTGCCGGCTTCTGCGACCACTTTTTCGGTCTTCGCATCAACCAGGTTACGTAGAAGACGGCTGCCCCGTACACGTTCTACATTGAACGGTGTCCGCCAGCCCTTCTTGTCCAGCTTGAAATCCACCCGGTCGTAGAAATAGTTCAGGATATCCTCATGGGTCATATCCAGTGCCTGCAACAATGTAGTTACTGGCAATTTCCGACGGCGGTCAATTCGAACGTGCACGATGTCTTTTGCATCAAACTCGAAGTCCAGCCAAGAACCACGGTAGGGAATGACGCGAGCTGCAAACAGAAGTTTACCACTAGCATGTGTTTTCCCTTTGTCATGATCGAAGAACACGCCAGGACTACGGTGCATCTGGGAAACGATAACCCGCTCAGTACCGTTAATAATGAAGGTACCTTTGTCTGTCATCAAGGGCATATCGCCCATGTAGACGCTCTGTTCCTTAATATCGAGAACAGACTTTGCTTCGGTATCTGGATCCACCTCAAATACGATCAGACGCAAGGTCGCCTTCAGAGGCGCCGCGAATGTCATGCTTCTTTGCTGACATTCCTCTTCGTCATATTTCGGAGGTTCAAATTCATATGAAACAAATTCTAGACTTGCTGTATCCGCGAAGTCTTTAATCGGGAAAACAGATTTAAAAACGCCTTGAAGACCTTCATCACCGCGCTCATCAGGAGCGGTATCCTGCATCAAGAAAGCGTCGTAGGAAGTTTTCTGAACCTCAATCAGGTTCGGCATTGTCGTTGCGGCTTCAATACGACCAAAGTCCTTGCGAACGCGTTTACGACCGGTGAACGACTGCAAAATGCCCATGCGAAATCCCCGTAATTCTATTGCCAATAAATATCAGGCCTGCAGACCCGAAATAGGCTTTGTATTTTTCCCAACCAAAGCATAATGGAGGAAATAAACCCAAAACCCAATAAAAACGTGCTGATATATAAACAATCAGCGAATTTACGTATTTAAAATCCCGTCAGATTACCCGCCCTTTTCCGAAAGCGGCTGCGGGGAAGGCAGCAAATGCCACCTTCCCCGACAAAAATCGCGACCAGCTGGTCACGGCGCATATTAAACTTATTTAAGTTCAACAGTTGCGCCAGCACCTTCGAGCTGCTCTTTAAGTTTTTCAGCTTCGTCTTTAGGAGCACCTTCTTTAATTGCTTTAGGAGCACCTTCAACAAGCTCTTTCGCTTCTTTCAGGCCAAGACCTGTAATTGCGCGAACTTCTTTAATGACGTTGATTTTCTTGTCACCAGCAGAAGCCAGGATAACATCAAATTCGTCTTTTTCAGCTGCAGCAGCTTCGCCACCAGCAGCACCTGGAGCTGCAGCTACAGCAACTGGTGCAGCAGCAGAAACGCCCCATTTTTCTTCCAGAACTTTAGCAAGTTCTGCGGCTTCCATAACTGTCAAGGAAGACAGTTCTTCGGCAATCTTTTCGAGATCAGCCATTTTCTTTTCTCCTCAGGTAAACCTTACGGTTTCTAAATAACTAAAATTGTAGCTTCTACATCTAACCCTGTTCGGCTTTCGCCGACAGGACACGGGCCAACTGGCCTGCTGGAGCTTGAACAACGCCGGCAACTTTCGTTGCAGGTGCCTGAAGAAGTCCAACCAGTTTTCCACGGAGTTCGTCCAGAGATGGAAGGCTCGCCAGAGACTTGACACCAGCTTCGTCAAGTTCTGTTTCACCCATCGCACCGCCGATAACGACAAACTTGTCATTCTCTTTTGCATAATCCATGACAACTTTAGGAGCAGCAACTGGATCGCTTGAGTAAGCGATACCAACTGGACCCTTCAGTTTGTCTGAAAGAGAACCGTAGTCCGTGCCATCTAGAGCAAGACGTGTCAGCCGATTTTTGGTAACTTTAAAGGTGGCTCCCGCTTCACGCATTTTGGTCCGCAAGCCAGTCATCTCCGCAACAGTCAAACCACTGTATTCTGCGACGACAACAACAGCTGCTTCGTCAAAAATGCCTTTCATTTCGGCAACCAGAGCTTCCTTTTGTGATCGGTCCACTCGTCAACTCCAAGTTTTAGGCTATCTACAAATGCAAATAACCCGGTTGAAAATGAATTCAGTCAGACTGAATTCGTTTACTGTCCCAGGTCCACCTGAATGCCATTCGGCAAAATCTTTAGTTTCCCTGTCTATGCAGGCAACTGATGTTCTTAAATTCTGATCCTGAAGGATCCGAACACCTGCAGTCTTGGACAGCTGAAATCTGGATAAATCCAAATTTCAGACACTTGCCGCCCTAAGGCGGCAAATCTCTTTAGAACTTACATAAGTTCCGCAATTTCAAGCTTAACGCCTGGGCCCATTGTTGAGCTCAGCGCAACTTTACGCACATACTGGCCTTTCGCGCCTGAAGGTTTTGCCTTCATAACAGCGTCAATAAACGCCTGTACGTTTTCTTTCAATGCTTCAGCGGTAAAGGAAGATTTTCCAAGACCCGCATGAACAATACCTGTTTTCTCAGCGCGGAATTCGACCTGGCCACCCTTAGCAGCTTTAACAGCGTCACCAACATTTGGTGTCACTGTGCCAAGTTTTGGGTTTGGCATCATACCACGTGGGCCCAGAACCTTACCAAGACGACCGACGATAGCCATCATGTCTGGTGTTGCGATACAGCGATCGAAGTCCATCTGTCCGCCCTGGACGATTTCCATCAGATCTTCCGCACCAACCAGATCAGCACCAGCAGCCTTAGCTTCTTCAGCTTTATCACCACGCGCGAACACAGCAACACGAACTGTTTTACCTGTTCCGTTAGGAAGCTGAATAACGCCGCGAACCATCTGATCAGCATGACGTGGATCAACACCCAAGTTCATGGAAATTTCAACTGTTTCGTCGAATTTAGCTGTTGCATGGGCTTTTACGAGCTCAAGAGCTTCTTCAAGACCATAGAGCTTATCGCGATCAATAGCTGCTTCAGCTACTTTCTGTTTCTTTGTCAGTTTCGCCATCGACTTAGCCCTCTACCGCATAGCCCATGGACCGGGCTGAACCTTTGATAATCTCAATTGCTGCATCGATATCGTTGGCGTTAAGGTCAACCATCTTTGCTTCTGCAATTTCACGAACCTGCGCCAGAGTAACAGTTGCAGCAGTCTCACGACCTGGAGTGCTACCACCTTTTTTCTGGCCTGCTGCTTTCTTAAGGAAATAAGATGCAGGAGGAGTTTTCGTAATGAAGGTAAAGGAACGATCAGCGTAAACTGTGATCAGGGTTGGGATTGGCATTCCGCCTTCCATGCCACCTGTCGCAGCGTTAAACGCTTTACAGAATTCCATAATGTTCACGCCCTGCTGACCCAATGCTGGACCAATAGGAGGTGAAGGGTTTGCCTGTCCCGCAGGGACCTGCAACTTAATATAACCTTGAATCTTCTTTGCCATAACTATCCCTATTCAATTAAAGGGGTCGTGGTGCGGCATTGGCAATGCCTCCCACAACGAAACCCGTCACAAGGACGGAAATTCTTAACTCTTCTCTACCTGAGAATAATCAAGCTCAACCGGTGTTGACCTTCCGAAGATGGAAACAGAAACCTTGAGCTTCGCTTTGTCTTCATCAACTTCTTCAACAACACCCATAAATGTTGCGAAGGGACCATCTGAAACGCGAACCTCTTCACCGATATCAAAGGTGATAGATGGTTTCGGACGATCAATTCCTTCTTGAACTTGGTTCAGGACAGACATCGCCTCTTTCTCTGAAATCGGCTGTGGCTTGTTACCATTCCCAAGGAAACCTGTCACCTTTGGCAAATTCTTCACCAAGTGATAGGTCTCATCATTCATTTCCATGTGAGCAAGGACGTAGCCCGGGAAAAACTTTCTTTCCGCATTGACTTTCTGCCCGCGGCGCACCTCAACAACCTCTTCGGTTGGTACCAGCACCTGCTCAAATTTATCAGCCATTCCTTTGGCCAATGCCTGATCCATGACGGATTGGGCAACTTTCTTTTCGGCCCCTGAATGGGCGTGAATAATGTACCACCGCTTTTTCGGAGAACCCTGAACTTCAGTCATATCAAGCCCCCAAAGACAAAATGAATTTTACGGCAGCCTGAATACCTGTATCGACAAGGAAAAAGAACATGGAAGCCAGAAAAACCATGACAAAAACCATCCCCGTCGTGACTAAAGTCTCCTTACGGGATGGCCATGTTACCTTAGCGGATTCTTGCCTGACTTGGCGGATAAATGCGCCTGGTGTTACCTTTGCCATTCGTGCCTCAAAAACATTCTCAATTTCCGGTCGAACCGGGCATATACAGGAATTCACTCCAGAGATCAAGACAACATGGCAGGAGAGGAGGGGCTCGAACCCCCAACCCCCGGTTTTGGAGACCGGTGCTCTACCAATTGAGCTACACTCCTACATGTTATCCTCGGAACTTAAAGCCGCAAGGTTTGACCCCAGCGGCTTTAAGCCAATCTCAGAAATCTAAGGAAAGCTTCCTATCTAGGCTTACCTTATTCGGTGATGCTGACGACGACGCCGGCGCCGACTGTACGACCGCCTTCACGGATCGCGAAGCGCAGACCTTCGTCCATAGCGATCGGAGCAATCAGCTCGATATCCATGGTGACGTTATCACCAGGCATAACCATCTCTGTTCCAGAAGGAAGGGTTACAACACCAGTTACGTCTGTAGTCCGGAAGTAGAACTGTGGACGGTAGTTGGTGAAGAATGGTGTATGACGACCACCCTCTTCTTTCTTCAGAATGTAGGCTTCTGCCTTGAATTTTGTATGTGGTGTAATTGTACCTGGGTGCGCCAGAACCTGACCACGCTCAACGTCTTCACGCTTCGTACCACGCAGAAGAACACCAACGTTATCACCAGCTTCACCCTGATCCAGAAGCTTCCGGAACATTTCAACACCAGTACATGTTGTCTTGGTTGTGTCTTTGATACCGACAATCTCGATCTCTTCACCAACCTTGATAACACCGCTCTCAATACGGCCAGTCACAACTGTACCACGACCTGAAATAGAGAACACATCCTCAATTGGCATCAGGAATGGCTTGTCAACATCACGCTCTGGAAGCGGAATGTATTCGTCAACAGCTGCCATCAGCTCGAGAATTGCGTTCTTACCAATTTCATCATCACGACCTTCCAAAGCTGCCAAAGCAGAACCTTTGATGATCGGAATATCGTCACCTGGGAAGTCGTATTCACTCAGAAGCTCACGAATTTCCATTTCAACAAGCTCGAGAAGCTCTTCGTCGTCAACCTGGTCAACTTTGTTCATGAAAACAACAAGCGCAGGAACGCCAACCTGGCGAGCCAGCAGAATGTGCTCACGTGTCTGTGGCATTGGACCATCAGCTGCTGACACAACAAGGATACCACCATCCATCTGTGCCGCACCGGTGATCATGTTCTTCACATAGTCAGCGTGACCTGGACAGTCAACGTGCGCATAGTGGCGGTTCTCTGTTTCATACTCAACGTGAGCTGTCGAAATCGTGATACCACGTGCTTTCTCTTCAGGCGCTTTATCAATTTCGTCAAACGCGAAAGCTGCACCACCGCTCTGCTCTGCAAGTACTTTGGTAATCGCTGCTGTCAGGGTCGTCTTACCGTGGTCAACGTGACCAACCGTCCCGATATTCGCATGCGGTTTACTACGCTCAAATTTTTCCTTGGCCATTTTCCTGTCGTCCTGAACTTATCAATTCACACAGCCCAAAGACACTGAAAGCAGCCCTTCAGCGTCTATTAATCTCGTGGTCCCTTTTAGAGTACTGACCAGTACTTTTGGAGCGGGTGAAGGGAATCGAACCCTCGTCGTAAGCTTGGAAGGCTTCTGCTCTACCATTGAGCTACACCCGCATAACCGTTTGCGTCATCTCATCCCGAAAGATGGTGGAGGGAGTTGGATTCGAACCAACGTAGGCATAGCCAGCGGATTTACAGTCCGCCCCTTTTAACCGCTCAGGCATCCCTCCGACGCCATATTTACCTTCCGATGTTCACCGCAAGGTGTTGCGGCACTATCGAAATTTCGCCAACAAAGTCAACCGAAAAAAATCAAAAAAAATCAACTTTTTTCATAAGTCGCCTGAAAAGGCCCCTTGTTGCCGGAAGCGTTGCGCAATATAAGCGAGGCTATGTCAACACGCAAGACGCCTAAGGGCCAAAAATCAAAATTTTCTCCGGGCAGATCCAAATCCGGTAAAGCACCCCGTAACCCGGAGCAGAAAACTGCCGGGCATAGCCCGAAAGACGCATGGCTTTACGGGGAGCATGCTGTCCTTGCAGCGCTTGAAAATCCAGTTCGGAAAATCAAACGGCTTGTGATTACCAAGGCGTCCCTGGAAGCATTTTCGCAAAAATCGGCAACCCTGGCAGATCTCAACAACATCGAGATGATGCAGGGACATGAAATCGCTGAGCTCTTGCCTGAAAATGCGATTCATCAAGGTATTGCTTTGCAGGCCTCGGCCCTCCCACAGTTGGATATCGAAGATATTCCAGAACTACTCTGCAAGCACCAGACACAGGCGGTCGCAGTACTTGACCAGGTTACAGACCCGCATAACGTCGGCGCCCTACTCCGCTCGGCAGCAGCTTTTGATATCGCGGCACTTATTGTCCCCGACAGGCATTCCCCCCCGATTACAGGTGTGCTTGCCCGCTCCTCCTCTGGCGCCGTGGAGACGGTTCCGCTAATTCGGGTGAACAATCTGGCGAGGGCAATGGACAAACTCGCCGAATACGGTTTTTGGCGAATCGGAATGGATGGGAAGTCTGATCAGGAACTGGACATCGCCATCAAGGGCACAGACAAAATTGCAATCGTTCTCGGCTCAGAAGGAAAAGGCCTGCGCCGGCTCACAGAGGAAAAATGTGATCTTCTGGCGAAATTACCGATCAGTCCGAAGATTGAAAGTTTGAATGTCTCTAATGCCGGTGCTATCGCCTTTTACGAGATCCACAAGAGCAGCCGAAAAAGCGCTTAAATTAAGAGCTTCAAAGATTTTTTTATTTTCTCAAATTTTTTGCTTGCTCTTTTGAAAAGTCGTGCCTATTTTGCGCCCCACATCGCCGCTATAGCTCAGTTGGTAGAGCAGTTGATTTGTAATCATCAGGTCCCGGGTTCGACTCCTGGTGGCGGCACCAGAATTCTAGAAAGCCTCGCCTTGTAATCAAGCGCGGGGCTTTTTGTTTTCATGACAGCAGACCAGAAATTCTTACCTGACGAGATTAAATCGGGGTTTAAATTATTTGCTGCAGAGAGTACTAATGTTACTCGTGGTAAAGAATATGGGGAGTGACATGGGCCGTTTTCATTTTAGCAGGCTTCTATTGTGCCTACCTTTTCTTCTGTTATCCCAGATGACAAAAGCAGAGGATTTAAAATCACCCACCGAAAGTATTCTTCTGACTGTTTCAGGAAATATCTCTGTTCACAACAACAACCAGAAGGAAGCTGTCTTAGACCTTCCTCTGATCCGCACATTTCCAGAATACACAATCGAAACAGAGACCCCCTGGACAGATGGGATTACCAGTTTTACCGGTATTAGGATCAAGGACCTTATGGCATTTCTGAAATCCGATGGAAAACTTCTAGAAGCAACCGCGCTTAACGATTACAGCGTCGAAATCCCGATGGAAGATATTCAAAATCACGACGTCATCATTGCCTACACGAAAAATGGCAAACCAATGACTGTTCGGGACAAAGGACCTTTGTGGATTATCTATCCCTGGACCGATAAACCTGAATTGAAGACAGAGCTCTATCATTCACGATCAATTTGGCAGCTCATTAAGTTGAATATCCAATAGATTGGAGAGCCAAACGCCATGCTCGATAAACTAAAGTATCTCTATTTAGTTCTGGGAATAGCAATCTTGGTCCTATCAGGTTCTGCGATGTGGCTGGTCACAGGCGTAATGAGAGATTCTGCGAAACTGGAGTCTATTCCCAGGGATACCCTAATCGGGGTTGCATCTCGGGCGAATTATGAGTTGATCCAGTTGATTTATGGCCTGGAAGAATTTGGCGATCCCAACTCAACAATCGAAAAACAGGAAATCCAAAACCGATACGATATCGTTTGGAGCCGCGAAGCGACAATCTCATCTGGTAAGGTTGGAGAGGCTTTCGCTAACCTTAAGGAAGTTCCAGAAATCATTATGGAACTCTCTAAGACTCTGAAGGAGACTGAGGAAGAAATCCTTACCCTCAAGAGAGGTGAAACTGAAAAAGCCGAGCAAATTGCCCAAAAATTCCGCATCCTGATTCCCAAAATCTATAGATTCTCTGTAATCTCTACAAATTATGCGACCGAAATTACGGCCACACTCTACAGTCGTTATGAGAAAGTCAGCTATTGGACCTTGCTCCTCATTGTTATGATTTGCTTTACCGGCTTATTGGTCGCGATCATTATTTGGAACGAACGGCGTGCATTGAACAATTTGACCCGTCATTTGGAAGAACGGGTGGAAGAAAGAACAAAAGACCTTAGCATTGCGAACGAGAGTCTAAAGCTTGAAGCTGAGGAGCGCCGTTCCCTGGAAGAAAAACTCTACCAATCCCAAAAGATGGAAGTTGTTGGACAGCTCACTGGTGGCATCGCCCATGATTTTAACAATCTATTGGCCATTATCCAGGGGAACGCTGAATTACTCGAAGATTATGCGAATGAAAAAGACAAGAAGCTTGTGCGCCCCATATTGCGCTCGGCTCGGCGTGGAGAAGAACTAACTAGTCGATTACTCGCCTTTTCGCGGAAACAGACCCTGAAGCCAAAAACCATTGATTTGGGAGAGTTGGTTTGCAGCATGTCTGAACTTTTAGACCGATCTTTGGGTGAGACGGTCGAAGTATCTATGGATCTTTCAGAGGACCCATGGCTGACAAATGTGGATACAGGGCAACTCGAAAACGCACTCCTCAATCTGGCCGTAAATGCAAGACAAGCCATGCCTTCAGGAGGCGAGCTTCTTATCAAGATTGAAAATATACATCTTGAAAAGGGTCTACTAATCCAATCTGGAGAGCTTGAGCCAGGTGACTACATTCAAATGACCGTTTCCGATAATGGTGTCGGAATGACCGATGAAGTTAAGTCACACGCGTTTGAGCCGTTTTTTACGACCAAGGAAGTTGGCAAAGGCTCAGGTCTGGGACTTTCGATGGTCTACGGCTTCGTCAAGCAAACTGGCGGAGGTATTGATATCGAAAGCAAAAAAGGTATCGGTACATCTGTAAGTATGTATTTTCCAAAAAGTTCAGAGAGTCAAAAGCATGACACCTCGTCAACTGATGCGGGAGATCTCCCAAAAGGGAATGACGAGACGATCCTGATCTTGGAAGATGATCTTGACGTTCTAAAACTAACCTACAATCTCCTTAGGTCATTAAATTACAACGTCTTGCTCGCCAGGAGCACAGAGGATGCGTTAAACTACTTATCCACGCGCGAAGATATTGCGCTCATCTTGTCAGACGTGGTTTTACCAGGTGGCATGACTGGCCCAGACTTTATTGCTGCCAATAAAACGGTGATTAATGGGGCCAAAGTTCTTTACATGTCTGGATATCCTGCAGAAGCAACGATTTCGAGTAAAGAAACGTCAGAATGGGATTCAGATAATATCCTCTTGAGCAAGCCTTTCCAGCGCAGTGAACTCGCGACCCAAGTTCATCGGATGCTACATCCCAACACCTAATTCTTGAATTACCCTTGACCTTCCAGTAACTGGAAGGAATATGTAGTAGGCTAGATCCCCAGCCGGAAGGAATATTCTTGAGATGGAAAAGCAGCCAAACCAACCCGAAACAGCCGAGTCTCAGAAGAACGAAGGATTTGCTATTGATCCTGTCTGTGGAATGACCGTTGATCTGACGAAGGATAAGCCGCGCTTCGAATATATGGGAGAAACTCATCATTTCTGCGGGAAAGGCTGCAAGGAGAAATTTTCTGCAGATCCAGAATTTTATCTCACTGGTTCTAATAAACGACGGGCCAAAGCCGCGCCCAAAGGAACCCTATATACCTGTCCAATGCACCCAGAAATTGTTGAAGACCATCCAGCTGATTGTCCCTTGTGCGGTATGGCGCTTGAACCGATGGGTGTTCCTGATGATGCCCCAAACCCAGAGTTAATTGATTTTACACGTCGTTTCTGGGTATCCACTATTCTTGCCATCCCGCTTGTCATCATTGCGATGGCACCTATGGTAGGACTTTCTCTCGATGGAGTTTTACCCCCGTATTTAAGTGCCTATGTTGAGCTCATTCTTGCGACACCTATTGTTGTCTGGGCTGCATGGCCGTTTTTCAAACGGGGATGGAGTTCAATTCTGAACAAAAGCCCAAATATGTGGACCTTGATCGCCATTGGGGTTGGAGCGGCCTATCTATACAGCGTTATAGCCACATTATTTCCGTCAATTTTACCAGCAAGCTTTCAACTGCCCAGTGGAAAAGTACCGGTATATTTTGAATCCGCAGCGGTAATCATTGCTTTGGTATTCCTGGGACAAATTCTGGAACTGAAAGCAAGGGAAAAAACAGGAGCCGCAATCCGCGCGCTCATTGATCTTGCACCAAAAACCGCTCGCCGAATTAATGCGAACGGTACCGAGCGTGATGTCCCTGTCGAAAACATCCTGGCAGGAGATAAAGTTCGTATTAGACCCGGGGAAAGCATTCCGGTTGACGGCGTAATTCTCGAGGGAAACTCAAGTCTGGATGAAAGCCTGCTAACCGGTGAAGCCATCCCAGTAGACAAGGCCTCAGGAGATAAAGTCATCGCAGGAACTGTCAACAAAGACGGATCCTTCATTATGGAAGCCATTGAAGTAGGTGCGGATACCTTACTTTCAAAGATCGTTGATATGGTCGCATCAGCTCAACGTTCACGAGCCCCGATACAGGGCCTCGCTGATAAAGTTGCGGGCTACTTCGTTCCTGCGGTTGTTCTAAGCGCAATCCTATCCTTTGCAATCTGGGCAATCTGGGGCCCGGACCCAAAACTCGTTCATGCTCTGCTATCAGCCGTAGCGGTCCTCATCATCGCGTGTCCTTGCGCCCTCGGCCTTGCAACTCCAATGTCCATCATGACTGCGACAGGACGCGGAGCACAAGTCGGGGTTCTCGTTAAGGAAGCCGCCGCCCTTGAACAGTTGGAAACAGTTGACACGATCATTCTCGACAAGACCGGAACTTTGACCGTTGGTAGACCCGCCTTGGATGAAACTAAATCTATTGATGGGATTTCAGAAGCAGATCTTTTGGCAATTGCAGCCGGGCTCGAAAAAGGCTCAGAACACCCGATAGCAATCGCATTGTTGGACGCAGCTGAAGAGGGAAAAATTAGCCCGGCCCCTGTAACAGATTTCCAGAACGTCTCAGGGATGGGTGTCCAAGCAAAACTGGAGGGCGACAACCTATTATTCGGCAACAAGCGCCTTATGGAGCAGAAAAAAGTATCGCTGGACGCGACAAACCAATCTGCCGAAGCCGCAGAAGGATCGGGGAAAACAGTACTCTTCTTGGCTAGAAACGAAGCCATTATTGGTTTGTTCTTCATTTCAGACCAGATTAAGCCTTCTGCACCGGCAATGCTCAAAAGCTTGCGAGCACGAAACATCAACATCGTGATGGCAACAGGCGACAACGAGGGGACAGCTAAATACGTTGCTTCCCAACTCGGAATAACTGAAGTCAGAGCCAACGTCTTACCTGGGGACAAGAAAAGCCTGGTGGAAGAATACCAAACTCTTGGTCATAAAGTCGCAATGGCAGGTGACGGTGTGAACGATGCCCCTGCCCTCGCAAAAGCAGATGTTGGAATAGCCATGGGCACAGGTTCAGATGTTAGTCTTGAAAGTGCAGGAATTACTCTGCTGAAAGGGGATATAGCGGGTATTGAAAAGGCGTTCAAACTTTCGCAAATAACGATGTCCAACATTCGCCAAAACCTGGTCTTCGCATTTGGCTACAATGCAATCTGTATTCCTATTGCAGCAGGGGTGCTTTACCCAATATCTGGGACGTTGCTTTCACCGATGATTGCGGCGGCTGCGATGTCCTTATCGTCAGTCAGTGTCATCACTAACGCACTTCGTCTTAGATTTAAGCAACTATAGTTTTCTAGAAGGGATAGCCCGTGAATATCGGAAAAGCTTCTAAGTTATCTAAACTGCCAGCCAAAACGATCCGCTATTACGAAGACATAAACCTGGTCGTCCCAGCTCGATCTGAAAATGGTTACAGAGATTACTCAGACGAGGATGTTCACTGCCTGACATTTTTATCCAGCGCAAGAAAACTTGGTTTTTCGATAGAAGAGTGCAGATCCTTGCTTTCGCTCTATCTTGACAAAAACAGGACAAGCCGGGAGGTGAAATCGTTAGCCTCCCGCAAGATAGAGGAAATAGATAAGCGGATTGCGGAATTAACTGCGATGAAATCAATGCTCAATACACTTGTTTTGTCCTGCCATGGAGACAACCGGCCAGATTGTCCTATCCTTGAGACGCTAGCAGCTGTAGATACCAACCAGGATCAGCAACTTTGATGGAAAATAATTTTCTTTAAAAGCTTCTATTGCCCAAACTTCGAAACTTGTTTAAGGCCATTACTCAAACATCCTTAACCGAGTTCCTCATGCAAAGCCTCCCCACCCATCTTAAGGGTACACTCCTCACCGCACTTGGCGTTCTTGTTTTAACGCCTGATGGACTTCTAGTCCGTCTCATAAACGCTGATACATGGACCCTCCTCTTTTGGCGGGGGATCTTCTTCTCTATCGGAATCTTTGGGTTTTACATCCTAAGATATGGCAAAGGGGCCATTGAGCGAACTCTTACGACAGGCACAAGGGGATTGCAGGCAGCTTTTTGTTTTGCTCTCAGTACAATCTGCTTTGTATCTGCACTTCATAATACCACCGTTGCCAACACTCTGGTGATTATTGCGACCGCACCCTTGGTTTCAGCGCTTATTTCACTCATTTTCCTCAAGGAAAAAATAAGTCCTTCTACCTGGATTGCCATTCTCATAAGCACAGGTGGGATTGCGTACATTTTTAAAGGTAGTCTTTCAGGGGAACAGATTATTGGTGATCTTTATGCCTTAGGGGCTGCAATCGCTATCGCAAGTCATATCACGACTGTTCGAGTTGCTAGATCAATGGATATGGTTCCCACTCTGGGGGTTAGCGGCATAATGATTGCTCTGTTTTCCCTAATGCTGACTACCTCTGTAACTGTCAGCACCGCAGATTTAGCATATCTAATCCTGCTAGGCGTTTTTGTGCTACCGATTGCATTTGGCTTGATAACGATAGGCCCCCGCTATATCCCGGCAGCAGAAGTCAGCTTGTTAATGTTATTGGAATCTTTCTTGGGGCCCATCTGGGTTTGGTTGATAATCGGGGAGGAACCAGCTGCTGAAACCCTTATCGGCGGAGCGCTTGTCATTTCTACGTTAGCAGCGCACACGCTCTACACAACCAACTCACGCCGGCTGCAACGTGCGAAAGGCTCCTAACTGGAGCCTTTCAAAACCTTAGATCAAACCAGATCTGTAAAATATATGGCGCCCAACCTCACCAACCTTGTCGAGATGCTTACGCCATCTTGGAGCTACATATGAAGCATGGTAGTGAGTTGCCTGACGAGCCACACCGCTTCTCTCTCCTGACAAGACCAGAGATACAACTTTCAAAGCCTGCTCCCAGGATTTGATATCCCGTGGGCGATCAGTCTTGCCATCGCAAGCAAAAGAGAACTGACACCGATTTTTCATATGCTGATTTTGAAACACAACTTTACAAGCAGTGTTTGGATAGCGCTTGCTTGCGATACGGTTGAGAACCACTTCAGCAATCGCGACTTGCCCCAGAAGAGGCTCTCCACGCGCTTCGAAATAGACGGCTTGAGCGAGGCAAAGCTCTTGGCGGGTAAAAACCCGATCAAACAAGTCGATAGAGTCAAAAGAAACCTTCGTCTTATTGAAATCCGGCATATCCAAGTCTTTTAAGACCGCACGGTTACTCGTAGAAATTCCTCCGAGCCCGGCCAGTTTTGACTCTAACTCAGATGGTGTTGAAACATTATAACGAGATGTAAGATAAGCCTGCTGCAGGCTAGCATCCCTTCCTCCGACAGTAAATATCAGAAAGAGGGTTACGGACATGGCTAACATTATAGCGAAGCCACCTATCAGGACACCTGCTTTATGTCCGGTCATTGCTGTAACCAAGTTTTTCAACATTTGAATTCCGTAATCCGGTAAAATTACGCCTCTACCGTTTCCTCACTCAAGTCGCCCTGAGCACTTCCGTTCGAGATGTTCTAACTATACCAAATTTCATGCAACTGGTTCATCACCCAGATATGGGATAAAGAAGCACTAATTTAAGTGATTTGTTAACCATTTATATCGGGAAAATGTGAAGTGCCTTGCGATTTCGTGTGACATATAAGTCCCAAAATCGCACCCCAAAATACGAATAATTCTTTTAATTTCTGAGGCTTAATACACATGGAGGAGGCCAAATCAGTAAACCCAATAAACCACTTTAACCGGTTACATAGATCATTAATAATAAGCTTAAAAGTTAACAAAATGAGACATGCATCACAGTTTTATGGAGAATCGTTGACAGTCTATTCTCAATGATGTTTAAAGGAAAGCCGTTGGCGAATTTGATAATTAGTTGCATATTATCAACAACTTAACTTCTATTTGCGATTAAGCCGGTTTGATTTGAGTTCAATCAACTTTTTAGCGCATGCTGAATTAAACCTAAAGAAGTGTTGCGTCATGCAACTATTTCCAGTTACCTAAGACTAAAGTGCTAGCCGTAAATTCCGAAGCGGTCAATTTTACGCGTTTATTTGTCCTAATTTGTTAGAATTGATTTTGCCTAAATTTTCCGCAAACGTGTGATTTATATAGCATAAATCACTTTTTTTAGGTTTTCGGCTTTGTTTTGCTTGCATCAATGTAGAAATTTGTTATATCAGCTATGTTGAATTTGTTTCACATTTAAGTAATTGGTAAAGTTTATGGATATTACTGCTCTTCAAAGCAAAGCTCTCGAAGCAAGTCGCTTCCTGAAAGCTATGTCAAACAAGCATCGGTTGCTGATCCTCTGCAATCTTGTAGATGCAGAACGCTCAGTTGGTGAACTTGAGAAAATTGTTGGCCTTAGCCAGTCGGCTTTGTCTCAGCATCTTGCACGTCTCCGCAAGGAGGAGATTGTCAAAACTCGCCGGGAAGCCCAGACAATTTATTACTCTCTGGACGACGAGAGTGTCATCGACGTTCTGGAAGTTCTTTATGATATTTTTCTAGGTGAAGACGAATCTTTGGCTGACGTTGCTTAAGTAACTCTGCTAGCAGTCAAGCTTTTCAAGGAGGAGGTAGTGCTATACTACCTCTTCCTGCTAACAGGACGATATTGTAACAACCTGTTTTCCGACTACCTTCCGTGCCTCCATATCTCTCAGGGCACGTGGCGTGTCTTTAAACGCCCATACCTTTCCCACATATGGCTGCAATTCATGCTTTTCAGTGAGCTTCAGTAGCTCCTCCATGGCTTTTTGCCCTGCAAACGGGTTTCGACGGCCATACTCTCCTGCCCGGACTCCAATAAGTGCCAGCCCCTTATTTTGAATTGTAGCCAAATCGGGCTTTCCAAAAGAGCCGCCAGCGAACCCAACGATCAATAATCGTCCCTGCCACGATAAACAATGAACGGCTTCCTCCAGCAGTTGCCCTCCCACAGGATCAAGTACGATATCCACTCCATCGCCACCTGTAAGCTCCAGTATTTTTTGAACAAGGTTTTCCGTTTTATAATTTATAAGAAAATCCGCTCCCGAGTTTTTGGCAATTTCAAGTTTATCTTCATCACTTGCGCATGCGATGACGGTTGCACCGAGGGCTTTTCCGACAGCAACACTTGCTTGCCCTACGCCACCACCTGCGCCGAACACAACAAGTGTCTCTCCGGCACGAAGGCCTCCTCTTTTAGCTAACGCAACATAGGCTGTCTGAAAGGTGACACCGAAGGCGGCACCAGTTTCAAAGGATAAAGTTCTGGGCAAGCAGGAAATATCTGAGGTTGAGCACAATTTAAACTGCGAAACGGCTCCTGTTTTTCCTCGAAATAGAACAGCGTCACCAACCCGATAACCCCCAACGCCAGCACCAACTCCAATAACCTCTCCTGCACCCTCCATCCCAATAACAAAAGGAAGTTCTGGTTTGAATTGATATTTTCCGTAAGTCATTAGCAAGTCTGGAAAATTCAACGAGGCAGCTTTCACCTCTACCAAGACATCTTCTGGGCCAGGCTCCGGTACGCAAAACTGATCAAGCCGTAATGCAGTTGGGCCCGATAGCTCTTCACATACAATTCCTTTACTCTGTAAACCGGTCACAAGCCCCTCCACTCCACAAACTTTTCAACCAGCCTACAATCATGTGACTGGAAAGTAGACCTCGAAAGGTATATGTCTGAAGAAATCCTCTATTCTAATGGTACTTTTACCCCCAATGGACGCATCTGAACTTACATATCTCGTAGCAGCAGGTGGTGGACTTGCAAGCTTTCTAAGCCCTTGTGTACTTCCACTGGTTCCCGCCTATCTCTGCCTCATTGCTGGCACCAGTTTTGAACAATTGGAACAGTCGTCATCAACCGAAGGCGGATCTGCCATCAACATGCGGGTTCTAGGGATGAGTATTCTTTTTGTCCTTGGATTTTCTACAATTTTTATCTTGCTGGGAGCGAGTGCTTCCGCAGTTAATAGACTTCTCCTCCAGCATATGGATATCCTTTCCAAGATCGCTGGGATCGTAATCATCATTTTTGGTATTCATATGACGGGATTGGTAAGAATACCGATCCTGTATAGAGAAGCCCGCTTCAACTCGATTGAAAAACCCCAAGGGTGGTTCGGAGCCTATATTATTGGATTGGCATTTGGATTTGGCTGGACGCCTTGTATTGGACCAATTCTTGGGACAATTCTGGCAATAGCAGCTTCAGAAAGCTCCTTAACTTACGGCGTATCCATGCTAAGCGTTTATGCGGCAGGCCTGGGTATCCCGTTTCTGCTGGCAGCACTCGCGATCAATCCCTTCATGCGCTTCATGAATAAATTCAAAAAGTACTTCAGAGCTTTGGAAGTCGGCACTGGTCTTGTTATTATTTTGACGGGTACGCTAATTCTAACCGGGCAGTTCCAGATACTGGCTTACTGGTTCCTGGAACTATTCCCCGGCCTTGCGAATATTGGATAGATCGAGATCTAGTTAGTCTCGACGAACTCGCCCTTTTGACCAACTGATGAGAGATCTTTATTCAAGAGATCTGCATCTAGTCCCTGCTCAACACCAACAGACTGAGAGACAGCCTGTGGCTGATTTACAGGAATAAAAGACAAGACAAACATAATTCCGATCAGAAAGATCGCGATAACCCAAGTCGATGTGAACCTGTCTAACATGGTCCTTACCTGCTGTGTTTTAGTAAAAAAAAGAAACTTAAGCTCATGGCTTTGAAGCGGGATTTAAGCAAAAGAATGCAGCTTTCAACCTGGAAACACGTATATGTGAGCAAAGTACGTATCTTTAAATCCGGATTGTAATAAGGGTCACAAAGTTTTTGGAAATAAGCGCTTTTTCTGCCAAGCTGGCCCTTAGATTTGAACTTCTACTTAGACATATCATGTGCGCCAGATTTAGCCTAACAAGCCCGATTGAGGCTATTCGAAAACTCTTTGGTTTTCCCCAAAGTTTTAATCTTTCTGCCGCCTATAACATTGCTCCAAGTGATCAGATTCTTGCTGTACGTAAATCAAAGAATAGCGATCAGGTGATAAATGAGGCCTTTCGAGCTCAATGGGGTCTCATTCCTCCCTGGGCAGAGGGATCTAATTTTGGCACAAAGCTCATTAACGCTCGCATAGAAACCGTTGAAGAAAAACCCTCGTTCAAAGATGCGTTTAAATCCAAAAGATGCCTAATTCCGGCCAACGGCTATTTTGAATGGAAAACAGATGACAATGGACAAAAGCAACCATATTTTATCCATCTTAAACATCAGCAACTTTTTGCTTTTGCGGGCCTCTGGGAAGAATGGATTTCTCCGGAAGGACTGCTTAAGGAAAGCTGCACAATAATTACCTGCCCTGCGAATAAGACTATAGAACCAATTCATCATCGGATGCCACTTACAGTGACACGTAATTTTTATGATGACTGGTTAAATGGGAAGGATGCCAATTCTGTTCCTGACCAAAAACATCAGGAAAGTTTCGAGTTTTATCCTGTGAGTAAGGCCGTCGGCAATGTACGTGCCGACGGCCCTAACCTTATCGCAGAAATTCAGCTGGAAAAAACTTGGAAACAAGGAAACCTGTTTTAGGATTAATGACCCTTTGCACCTCGTTGAAATAGATGATGCTCAGGTAATACAGGCTCCTTACTTATTCTTACAACTGACATTTTGAGCTTTTCAAAGGCTTTATGTTCGATCTGCCGAACTCTTTCCTTTGTAATTCCGAGGCGCTCACCTAACGCTTCAAGAGTGACTTTTTCTTCATTCAGACGGCGCTCTTTGATAATCAGCTGCTCTCTATCTGAAAGCTCTTTCAGCGCACTTCTGAGCCAACGTCCTCTGATTTCCCCATCGCAGACCCGAATGGTCACTTCCTCGGGATTTGGGGTGTTATCAGGAAGGAAATCTTCCAGACTATCCTCTCCGTCTTCACTAATCGGCGCACTTAAACTTTGATCCCGGCTCGCCAAACGATTGGACATGCTCTCAACATCTTTTAAGCCGACCTTCAATTTTTCAGCAATTGCAGAGAGAGTCTCCGAGGAAACGGCCCCCTCTTCAGTGCTTTGTATTTTGGCGCGCAACCATCTTAAATTAAAGAAGAGCGACTTTTGAGTTGCACTGGTCCCTGATCTCACAATTGACCAGTTTCGCAAGATGTAATCCTGCATGGCAGATTTGATCCACCAGCTTGCATAAGTCGAAAAGCGGATTTCACGCTCTGGCTCAAAGCGAAACGCTGCCTGCATCAAGCCAATGTTACCCTCCTGAACTAAATCCCCTGGAGGTAAGCCATAGTTACTAAATTTAGACGCCATCGAAACGACCAACCGAACATAAGCAGTGACCAATTCATGTAAAGCTTCTTCATCCCCATCTTCGCGCCAGCGTCTAGCGATCTCAAACTCACGTTCCCTGCTCAACATCGGCGCAGTCATTGCGGAAGAAATAAAAGCTCTATTTCTTTTGAGGGTATTTATTGCATCACGTGTGGGCATGGCATAGGATCCCTTTCATTATATGAATTAGGCATATTCCCTGTGCACTGACATACTTTATTGTTTTCTAAACTATGACCTGTCCAGCAACAGAATTCAAGCTTATTATAATCTTTCTAATATTATTTTTCAAAAAATTGAACATTAGGAAAACTTTATTACAGCTTATTCCACTATGCCTTTATGGTTTCATCAAATCGAAGGTAAAGGAGCATAGACATCACCAACATCACCGCGATCCCGATGTAAGAAATCTGATAACCGGCTTCAGCTGAGAAATGTAATCCCCAACCAAATAGCGACTGCATAAAACCAACTCCAAGTATACTCGTCAGATTTAGCGTTGAATTTGCCCTGCCAACCATGTGGTCCGGAAAAGAGGCACGGCATTGGGCAGCCAAAACGACATAGTGTTGCTGCAGGAATGCGATCGCAATGAACAGAGTACACACTACCCATAGAGCAAGATTATCGAATAAACCAAGAACCAGAAAAGCGGCTATCTCTGCAGCCACGGCACATAGAATAATTTTCTTACGGCTTTTGAACCGTCTGTCCAGGGGGCCGAAAAACAGAGCTCCAAAAGGAACAGCAATCACCATCAAGAACAGGATCTGGCCTCGCTCCACCCCATTCAGCCCATACACACTCTCTAGGTACGGGCCACCCCACATCCCCAAGATTGTTGTGGCAGGACCAAAAGCGACTGCCCCCATGGCCAACAAATAAAAGAAGCGCGGATACTTTAAGACTCCCACATATCCCCTGATACTATCCCGGATACTTAGGGGTTGGTCTTTATGAACTTTATAGTCAGGAGGTGTATCCTTAATCACCATAACACCGACAATCACGGCCAGCATGGTAAAAGCCCCAACAATTAAATAAGCCAGGCGCCACCCGTATAGATCAATGAATAAGGACAAAGGGTAAGAGGCAAGAATACTACCAATCCCGGAAGCTGCCATCAGCCAAGAGGCAACAGTCGCAAAGCGGTCTGCCGGAAACCATTTCGCGAACAAAACATAGGAGGACATCATGGTCACTGAAAACCCTGCTCCGAGGAGCACACGCCCCAGCACCACTTCCTCGTATGTCGTTGCATATGCCAGAACCAAACAGCCAAGAATTGCCCCGCCCACATAAACAGGGATCAGACGTCTCGGCCCAAATCGGTCAAGCAGCATTCCATTCGGAACCTGCAATAAAGCAGATGTAAAAAAAAGTGCGGCCGCCAAAAAACCCAGGCTATCAACTGCGAACACTAAATCTTCAGCGATGGCCGTAATTGTTACAGCACCGGACAGCCGATGAAACTGCCCCAAACCAAATAGCAGTGAACTGATGATGAAAATATAATAGGCCCGTTTATGGATTATCTTGGGCGCAGGCGTGGAAGACATCTGGGGAGCTTTCTTTTTTCTTTTACGATCTTCCTATTTTGACTTTTTGTCAAACTGCTTGATCATTTTCAGCTCAGCGCATATTTTCTAGAGAAACGTGAAATAAAGTGGCGACACCTTCGCCTTAAGAAATAAAAACCGCAGAAATTGAGATTGAGTGATGAAATTCCAAGGTACAGATCAGTATGTAGCAACCGAAGACCTGATGATCGCGGTGAATGCTGCCGTTACGTTGCAACGTCCCCTCTTGATCAAGGGTGAGCCAGGCACCGGTAAAACAGTTCTAGCGCAAGAAGTTGCCAAAGCGCTGGGTAAGAAGTTTATCGAATGGAACATCAAATCAACGACCAAAGCCCAACAAGGTCTATATGAGTATGATGCAGTTTCTCGATTGCGCGACTCTCAGTTGGGCGACGACAAAGTCCATGACATTAAAAACTACATCCGCCCAGGAAAACTTTGGGAAGCATTTACCCAGGATGAAAGCCCGGTCCTGCTGATCGACGAGATCGACAAGGCAGACATTGAGTTTCCAAACGACCTGCTGCAAGAACTAGATCGCATGGAATTCTTTGTCTATGAGACACAGGAAACAATCAAGGCCAAACAGCGGCCCCTTGTGATTATCACCTCCAACAATGAAAAAGAGCTGCCAGATGCATTCCTGCGTCGTTGCTTCTTCCACTACATTACATTCCCTGATCAGGAGACCATGGAAAAAATCGTTGAGGTTCATCATCCAGATGCCAAGAAAGAGTTGGTGCGGGATGCTCTCAATGTCTTCTTTGGTGTCAGGGAAACCCCTGGTCTCAAGAAGAAACCTTCAACCAGTGAGTTACTCGACTGGCTCAAGCTGTTGATGAGTGAAGATCTTCCAGAAGATGTCTTGAAATCCAAGGACCCGTCCAAACTCATTCCACCGCTGCATGGGGCGCTTCTTAAGAATGAACAAGATGTTCATCTGTTCGAGCGTCTGGCATTCCTGTCTCGCCGCGAACAGCGCTAGGGTTTGAAGTCCTATGTTCATCAAATTCTTTTTCACCCTACGAGAAGCCAAGCTTCCAGTAACACTCAGGGAATATCTCACCCTGATTGAGGCATTGAAAGCTGGAGTGGCCGGATTTTCAGTTAATGATTTCTATTACCTGTCCCGTACGACATTGGTGAAAGACGAAAAAAATCTGGACAAGTTTGACCAGGTTTTCGGGCACTGCTTTAACGGCATTGAATTTATAGCTGAAGACCAAACCGTCGAAATCCCAGAAGAATGGCTAAAAAAACTGGCCGAGCTGACGCTAACCGAAGAGGAGAAGGCTGAGGTCGAAGCCTTGGGTGGCTGGGAAAAATTGATGGAAACCCTTCAGGAACGCTTGAAGGAGCAGGAGAAACGGCATCAAGGCGGAAACAAATGGATTGGCACAGCTGGTAGATCACCATTTGGCGCTTATGGCTACAATCCTGAAGGTGTTCGAATTGGCCAGAAAGAAAGTCGCCATCGGAGAGCTGTCAAAGTCTGGGATAAGCGTGAATATAAGAACCTTGACGATAATGTTGAACTCGGCACCCGGAATATTAAGGTCGCCTTGAAACGCCTCAGGCAGTTTGCCCGTGTCGGCGCCCATGAGGAGTTGGACCTTGATGATACAATCAGGTCAACAGCCCGAAACGCTGGTTATCTAGACCTAAAAATGCGCCCGGAACGGCATAACGCAGTGAAGGTTCTAATCCTATTTGATATTGGTGGTTCGATGGACGACCATATCAAAACCTGTGAAGAACTGTTTTCAGCAGCTCGGACAGAATTCAAACATCTTGAATTCTACTATTTTCACAATTGCCTTTATGAAAAATTATGGAAGGACAACCGACGCAGACATGCAGACTTTATCTCCACATGGGATGTGCTTCATACCTATGGCTCAGATTACAAGCTAATCTTTGTCGGCGACGCAACTATGTCCCCATATGAAATAGCATATGCAGGCGGCAGTGTTGAACACTGGAATGAAGAACCAGGACAAGTGTGGATGCAAAGACTTCTGGATATCTACAGCAAATCTGTTTGGCTAAACCCAGTTCCAGAGAAATACTGGGACTACACGCCATCAGTTCAAATGCTCAAGCAAATCATGTCGGATCGCATGTATCCTTTGACGATCGGGGGACTGGAAGACGCCATGCGAGAGTTAAGCCGCTAACGCGCCTGCTTCAAAGACATCAAACTAGTTTTCATCCAGCTCTTTATCTACAAAAGTGACCAGAGCGGTAAGGCGCGTCAATCTGGTCAAAATGAACTTCTGTAGCAAAGAACTCATCAACAGATAGTAGATCGCCGGGTAAATGACTCCATCTGATGCTGTATTGAGCTTGTAGATTAAGGCGCCAATGCTGAGGACGCCAAGATACCAAAGCCGACCACACAAGTTGGCTCGGCGATTAAATTTTTCAAACTTTTCACCATCAAGAGGGTGTTTATACCAGAGGTCGAAAGCTGTTGAGATATTGAGAATGGGCAAGAGAATGAAAAGCAGCCCTACCATCAGGGCCACACTCCCCTGCCCTGACTTCATCAGGATTACAATATCGGAAACCAAGACAATCTTTCCTGAAATCCCATAAAACCCTGTTGCATACCCAACTGGCGAGGCCAACCCAAGGCCAAGTAATGCTGCCGCCAATATCGTGATGGCACCAAGATACCGATCAACACCCTTGGCAAATTTAGCAATGGTTCGGCGATATGGTGAGCCGATTAGAAATCTTTCTAAGAGGGGATGCATCTTCAAGTATATTGCTTGATCGCCTGAGCTAACATGGCTTTCAGTTCCTGACCGACCTGGCCACCATCACCATGAATTCTGCCATTTATTGTCGCTTTCATTGCATCCGTATGGGCTTTAATGATCTGTACATGGCTATCGGACAAACCCGCATTTGGCCCTGTGAAATCATAAAGGCTATCTCCGAATGTGGACACCAGCGGATATCCGAAAGTCCCGCCCTGCCCTTTCATTTCGTGAGCAATCTCTTGGATCTGCTTATAAGTGACAATTCGCTTGTCCTCGAAGTTAATACACACCTCGACAAGGGCTGTAAGCTTATTAAGTGTTTCCTGAACCCAGTCTGGGTAGTCCGAAATCATCTCCTGAAAGAGCTCTTCTGTCTCTTGCAGAACATGCCTTGGGAAAACACTAGTTTCCATATTTGCACCAATACCGCCTGCCTTTTCCATCAAGCGGTTGCGAATGCGGTAAAATCGAACAGTAATTTTTGGCTTGTTCATTCCCCGCTCCTATTCGTAAATAATTTTAACTTGAGGGTCTTTGTCTGTCAGGATCCGGCGATTATCTCCCGCAAACGGCAAATTTTGTCTGCGACGATCAGGTCCAAAATAAGTCGCAGTTTGAACAAACTGACGCTTGGTTCCAATAATCTGTAGAACTTTATCCGCGACACTATTCACTGAAAAAGGTTTTGCGAGAACTTCACTAACCCCAAGGTCTCTTGCCTCTTCAACCTTTTCCTTGTCCCCAAATCCCGTCACCATCAAAAACGGGATGAAACGGTTTGGACTATCTTTGTGGGTTCTGATCCAGCGCAAGAACATCAATCCATCGATAGGCGCCATTTGCCAGTTAGATACGATAAAATCGATTTGCATTGCACCGGCTTTAACCGGGTTTTCCCCAACAAGCTTAACAAACTCGATAGCATCCTTTGCATCATTAAATGTTTTGATATTGCCGACACCAAGTCCAGCAAGAGTTTGTCTGAGCAGGGAGACCATATAATTATTGTCATCCACTACCAATATCGTAAACCCGGATAAATCTAACTCTGCCATCTATCTACCACTCATCAAGAAAGCTTCTTCAACAGGCTCAAAAAAGTCTCACGCTCTTCTTCACTAAGAGGAGACATCGTTTTCTTCGTTACGATACGACCTTTTTCAATCAATGTATCGATCAAGTCAGAGCCAGCCTGCGTAAGCCTCAATTGCATTCGGCGTTTATCAATCTCGTCTGCCCGTGTCTCAACCAGACCACGCTCAATCAGGCGCCGCGTAACTCCCTGGATTGTCGCAGGATCCATGGCTGTTAATCGTCCAAGATGATTTTGAGATAGCTCGCCTTCATCTTTCAACTTACACATCGCTGAATATTGTGTAGGTGTGATTTGGTAGTCGGAGAATTGGGACTGAAAAATTGAACTCGCTTTTTGGTGAGCTTTGCGAAGAAGAAAACCAATCTGTTCCTCTACTCGATAGCTCTCATCTGAGTGATGTTTTTCACTATCTGTATGATTCATGGACAAATTGTCTCCACATTCTACGCTTGCTTTGGTGTTCTTATAAAGAACAAACCAATCACCTTACGATTGTTTGAGCTTCACGCCCTTTATCAATCAGGTCCAGCTCCCCGTCGGCCAGACTTACTTTTGTAATAGCACAATTGTCTGGCTTGAAAGAGACTATTTTCTCAGAACCGGTTAAAAACCCAACGATTACATTTAATACCATGAAATGTGAAAAGAAAACCACGTCTTCTGTTTGGCTCTTTAAGGTAGACAAAATCCCTTCACGCCAAACCTGCAAGTTTTCAGGTTGGGTTTCCCAAGTCTCCTTCATCAACTTATTTAGCCAGGCTCTGCGCTCAGCAAACGGAATGTCACCTGAAGGAATTTCTGCAATGTTGGAATTAATTTCTCTGCGAGCGTCAAGCTTTTCAAAGAGAGGAGCCGCTGTTTCAAGAGCTCTTTTTAGAGGACTACTGACAATTTTTGCCGGCTTGAATGTTTTCAGGATTTCCTGTGTGACGGCTTCTGCCTGCTCTTGCCCCAGGATACTTAGACCGGGATCTGCTTCCTGATCCCAGGAACTGCTTGCTTCCCCATGACGGACAATCCAAATTTCAACCACGATACTTTTGCCTCATTGTTTTTATTGAGACGAAACCTATCACTTGTGGTCAGAATTAAAAGCTTTATTAGTTATCGAAAGAGAACAAGGTTGCTTTTCAACCAAATGCGGTTTTGAGCTTTACAGCACCATCTTCTATGTTGCTGTTTTCAATTTCAACGATTTGTCCCTCGCGAGCGACAAACGCACCTTCCCATTCTTTTGCCGCATCTGCCGCGACCTGATCCATGAACGTATCGTCATGGGAAGGGTCATGATGAAAGATTGCAAGCCGTTTGGCACCAGCCGCCTTACACAGACGAACACCTTCCTGCCAAGTTGAGTGCCCCCATCCAACAAATTTTGGATACTCTTCATCTGTATAGGTACTGTCGTAGATTACTAGATCAGCCCCTTCGATCAGCTCGAGGATGTTCTTGTCCATCTCACCAGGCGTATGCTCGGTGTCAGTGACATAACAAACGACAACACCATCATGTTCAATTCGATATCCCGTACCACCATCAGGATGCACAAGAGGGGTCGTTTTCACCTTGGTTTTTTCCAGAATGGTAAATTCATCGCCACACCGAAAATCTTTAAATTCAATGTTTGCGGCTAACTCTTCAAATGGAACTGGAAAAGTCGGCTGGCACATTTGGGAGGAAAGAACCTTTTTAATTCCGCCACAATCGCACAAATGACCTGCCATAATTTGGATATTTACGTCTTCACAATACACAGGGGCAAAAAACGGAAAGCCGTTAATATGGTCCCAATGTGTATGAGATTGTAAAAAGAGGTAGTTCTTCAGGTTGCGATTCAGAAGACAATTTCCAAGCATTCGAACGCCGGTACCGGCATCCAGAATGACGATCTGATCGTCAAGCACAAGTTCCACACAGGATGTATTGCCACCATACTTCATATGGTCTGCTGATGGAGTTGCGATCGAACCCCTTACGCCCCAGAATTTTACTTGTACGCTCATAAACACCTACCACGAAAATACTGAAATGAATTCAATACACGATTTGGGCATGGATTTCGACTATTACAAAACCCTAAATCACAAAATTGTGTCCTTGGTCACGCCCAAACCGTGCGGAGCTTTTCAAATATTATCAGGCTGCGTCTTTTGACAGGATGCGTTCGGTCAATCTGGCCCAGTAAGTTGCCCCCAGAGGCAAAATCTGATCGTTAAAATCGTAGTTAGGGTTGTGAATGTGGCAACTACCTTCACCTGCACCGTTCGCAATCATCACGTAACAGCCAGGACGTTCCAACAACATCCAAGAGAAGTCTTCAGCCCCCATCACAGGCGTCACGTTAGTATCCACTTTATCTTCACCGACCAGCTCCTGCATGGTTGCAATGGCAATCTCCGTTTCCTCAGGAGCGTTGATTGTTGGTGCATATCGCCGATCATAGGTGAACTCATATGAAGCCCCATGAGCTTCACAGATACCTTTTACAATTCGTTCCATATTCTGTTCGATCATATCCTGAACATGTGGATCAAAAGCACGAGTAGTTCCGCGCATAATCACCTCTTCGGGGATAACATTAGTTGTATGTCCCCCATGGATTTCACCAACTGTTACAACCGCCGCCTTAAGAGGATCGACATTCCGAGATGTAATATGCTGCCAAGCTCCAACAATTTCCGAGGCAATAACAATAGGATCGACAGTTTGATGTGGAAAAGCACCATGCCCGCCATTACCAATGATTTTCGCTTCGAAGAAATCAGCTGACGCCATCATTGGACCTTTGCGAACAGCAAACTCCCCAACATTGAAACCTGGCATGTTATGCATTCCATAAACGCTATCAACCGGGAACTTTTCAAACAAGCCATCGCTGATCATGACCCGACCACCTGCGACATTCTCTTCGGCAGGCTGGAAAATGAACTGAACAGTCCCATCAAAATTTTTACTTTGGGATAAATACTTAGCGGCACCTAGCAACATAACAGTATGACCATCATGTCCGCAGCCATGCATTTTGCCGTCCACTTGAGAGCGATGAGCGAAAGTATTCATTTCCTGCAAGTCAAGGGCATCCATATCCGCCCGCAAACCAATAGCACGATTACCTGTGCCCGCCTTCAGCGTACCGACAACCCCTGTTTTTGCTAGACCACGATGGACCTCAAGCCCAAAACTCTCCAGTTTTTCCGCAACAAAATCAGAGGTTTGATATTCCTCAAACGCTGTTTCCGGATGCATATGGATCTTATGCCGCCATTCGGTCATTTCTTCGTGGATGGCTTCTATTTCCGGCAGAATTTTCATGACTAGCTCCTTGCAAGACTTCTGTAAACTTATTCATTTGCACCCAAACTATTATGGAACTATCAAAACAGCAAACTAGTCAAGGCCGCAACACCAAAAAATCCAATTAGAACAGCTGATCCGATATTCACCAGGTATTCGAACCGGCTTCCAAATCTCTTTTTCAGCTCGTGGGAGATGAAAGCCAAGAAAACCCACCAGGCAGCAGAGCCAAAAAAAACACCTGAAACAAGGACAATGGCTGAATCAAACGCTTCGACATCACCAATAAAACCGATTCCGGCAAAAATTGCTGCGAAACTCAAAATTGTCGCAGGATTTGTCAAAGTTATAAAAAACGTAGAGACAAAAGCTGGTCCCAGAGCAAAAGCGTTTCCGGCTTCCGCGGCTACTGTGCCCCGCCGAAGAGACGACATAATCCTATAGCTCAAATAAAGCAGGAAAAAACCGCCTAAAAACGTTGCATGCATTTGATAATCAAGTAGAAAATCAGAAATTGCCGTCAGGCCAAAAGCCGCCACTCCACCATAAAAAGCGTCAGCGGTAGCAGCTCCGAGGCCTGTTCCAATAGCGGCGGTTCGGCCAATCGAAATCGCTCGGCGAATGCATAACGCTCCTACAGGGCCTACTGGGGCTGCGACAAGAACGCCAACGCCCAATCCTTTGGAAAGTAATAGCCAGTCAATCATCGCGTGAACCATTTCTCGCACATTTAACAAAACTACTGTTCTTTGAGCTGGAAAACACGATTGTCGTCTCTGAGCGGCTGACGATATGCGGTATTTTGATTCGCGACAACAGGAGTTGCTCAAGATGAGTCATATCATTTGCCATTACTTTGACAAGGTAGTTAAAGCCGCCTGTGACATGATGACATTCCTGCACTTCTGGCACCTCAAGGATCTGGTTTTCAAACTCCTCGCAATATTCAGGTCGATCTATCGCTATGAAAACAAAGGCTAATACCGAATAACCAACTAAAGCCGCATCAACCTCTATGGAAAAATTTTTTAAAACGCCTGACCGCTGAAGTTTATCAATACGTTCCTTTACTGCCGTTACAGAAAGCCCGATTTCTTTGCCAAGACTAGCGTACGACATTCGCCCATCGACTTGCAGCATATCGAGCAGTTTTCCATCAAGGTGATCCATAACCCTTAATCCGTACAAATTATTTTCTATAAGTATGTCCATTAGCCGAATATTTTTCTACAAAATATAATATATTACAAATTTTATTCTTATAGATAAAAATTATATTTCTATGATTGCCTTTCTCTTGCAATCTTTCTAAGACTCTCGCGAAGCTTTTGTTACGCTTTAAAGACAGTTTAGTGACCAGCTCCAGAACGACAGGATTGCTGCGTGGTAAAAAAAACTCTCGATAAAGATCTGGACAGAATTGTTCAGGTTGAATCACAGACGCTCAAGGCAGCGCAGACCATTAAGTCTCTCGCCCTTGCCCTTCTTTTCCTTTTAGCTGTATGGGTGTTCGCTGCGACAGCGATTGGCGCGAACGAACATTCGACCATTGTGATTGTCGCCGCAATTATCGGCGGCTATATGGCTCTTAACATTGGCGCAAATGATGTCGCGAATAATGTTGGACCTGCAGTTGGGTCAAAAGCATTAACCCTTGTTGGCGCTCTAATCATTGCAGCGATTTTTGAAGCTGCTGGCGCTATCATCGCTGGTGGCGATGTTGTTACGACAATCAAAAAAGGGATTATCGATCCAGCTGGTGTTCAGGATAGCCAGGTTTTTATCTGGGCAATGATGAGCGCACTCTTTGCGGCAGCGGTTTGGGTTAATATTGCCACCTGGATTGGAGCTCCCGTCAGTACGACACATGCCGTTGTGGGCGGTGTAATGGGAGCCGGTATTGCTGCTGCAGGTTTCGGGATTGTTAACTGGACAACCATGTCTGCTATCGCAGCAAGTTGGGTCATATCTCCGGTTATGGGTGGACTGATTGCTGCAGCATTCCTTGCATTCATTAAGTTCAACATTGTCTATCAGGAAGACAAGCTTGCGGCCTCTCGGAAATGGGTACCTTTACTGGTTGCGATAATGGCTGGCGTCTTTTCCTGTTATCTTGTGATGAAGGGCTTGAAAAAGGTCTGGAAACCCGACTTTGTCACCCTTTTGATCCTTTCGCTCTCAATTGCGGGACTGACTTTTGCGATCGTACGGCCGATCATTGCGAGAGCCTCGGCCAAGATGGAAAACCGAAACAAGTCCATCCGCACTCTATTCACGATACCCCTTATTTTTTCTGCAGCATTGCTCAGCTTTGCCCATGGTGCCAATGACGTTGCTAATGCTGTCGGTCCATTAGCCGCTATTGTCAGCATCTCCTCTTCCGGATCTGTAGAAGGAACCGTAGGCATTCCATTCTGGGTCATGCTTATTGGGGCGGTCGGCTTGAGTGCAGGCCTCTTTCTTTTTGGCCCAAAGCTCATCAAAACCGTCGGAGACGAAATCACCAAAATGAACCCAATGCGCGCTTTCTGTGTCGCATTATCTGCAGGGATCACTGTTCTAATTGCTTCAGCACTAGGACTGCCCGTTAGCTCCACGCATATTGCGGTTGGTGCTGTGTTTGGTGTTGGCTTCTTTCGGGAATGGATTACGGAAAAACGCGCCAGGGAATTCCGTAAAGAGCAGCAACGCCAAAAGATTAATCCAGAAAGCAACCTTCCTGAAGGTGAATTGCCGCCGGAGTCCAATCGGCAGAAAAAGAAGCTTGTTCGGCGGTCTCATGTCTTCACGATTGCCGCCGCTTGGATCATCACTGTGCCATGTGCAGCACTACTAGCGGCTGGCATCTTTATGGTCTTAACAACTTTTACAAGCTAACGCCTGACTAGCCTCAACGGCTAGAGATGCTCGTAAACCTATTAGGTTCATTTTTTGAACTTAATAGGTTTTCTTTTGCATGAATTTCTGTATTCTTGACTACCAAAACAATTTAGGGACTTCCCCCAATGAACAAAAAAGCAGAAGCAGAAATCAAATCCGCCACTAACCTCAGCGAAATGACGGGACTAGATCAACTCAAGCATGCCTTCATTGGCGAAGGGAAAACGGCTCCTATTGGGAAAACACTCGATTTTGATTTGGTCGAGCTGGAAGAAGGCACTGTTACTTTTAAGGGAACCCCCTCAGAAAAGCATCTAAACCCAATTGGAACCGTTCACGGTGGATATGCTGCGACCCTATTGGATTCAGCCCTTGGCTGTAGCATTCACTCTGTTTTGGAAGCAGGTGAAGGCTATACAACCATCGACCTTAACGTCAAATATATACGGGCCATGAAACCGGGAATGGGAGCTGTCTTCTGCACAGGTAAACTGATCCATAAAGGCCGCCGCATGGCCACAGCGGAAGCCCGACTTGTGGATGAAAACGGCAAGTTAATAGCTCATGGCAGCACGACCTGTATGATCCTCTAACCCGTTAGGCAAATGCGTTCGCTTAGAGAGGATAAGGAGGAACGCCAATGATCATGGCGTGCATATGGAACAGCCCCATAAATAAAACTAATCCGGCTAAAACCCGCCACCATAGCTGACCTATGGATAGTTTCGCACGCCCTGTTAAAATTGCCGCAAAAGGAATGTTGGACGTATCCTGGCGGAATGAAACCCAATCTGCCCCCAAAGCCTTAGATCGTTTTTGATCAATCATAAACGTTCCAATTAGCGCCAGAAGTCCAAACCCACCAAAAAAGATAACAGATTTCAGATCACCATTGTTCAATAGATGAGCAATAGCCCACAGCACAAATGACCACATCATTGGATGACGGGTCACTGACATAATACCACTTCGTGCCTTTTCTGAAGTAACAGCGCCTTCAGCACCAATAGAAGTCGGGTTTTTCACCGTGAAAGAACTAAAAAACAAAATCGATGCAACAACCATCAAGACGATTGCTGTATACCGCGCGCCATTTTCAAACTGCCATAATAACGGCCCCTCTGGGGAAGCGATATAAGCCTGAACCATCCAGAATAGAATAAGCGCTGATGCAAGACTAAAAAGCCCCAAATAGGCTTTCTCACCAACTTTATTGACTAGTGCTGACCTCAGAAAACTGGACGGTAGGATATGGATAGCTAAAAAAGCCAATGTGGCTAACGTTAATGCCTGAAGTGTTCCTGTCATTTTGCCCTCCCTCACTCAGTGGTCAAAATCTGCACAAGTCTAATTGTTTTCTCAAGGTTTTTGATTACTGAATGAGATGACCATCACGAAAGAGGCTATGTTCTTTGAAGGTTGGCGCATGCTCCTCTAGCAATGCAAAACCAGCTTCCGTCAGTTTACAGACAAGCCAATCTTTCTTTATTGGATTTTCAAACCAGGGTTCCGCCCAGCCATTTTTGATGCAACTTCGGATCGTCGCAGCCTTTATTTGCTGTCCATCCCGATCAAACAGCGGCAGCTTACCACCTGGTTGATCAAAACCCAGGAAGAGATAGCTTAGCTGAACATAGGAAGGGATCGCTTTCTTCATTTCAAAAGCCTAATCAACTTTTTACCAAAATGCCATCCCCCTATTGAAACTCAACGCTTAGGGCTTTTCAAATCCTTGACTTCAGTCTAAACACAGCAAAACTATTTCCAGATCTATGTTGAAGGGATGAACACCATGGGTGATGCTGCTGGATATACAAAATATTTTCCTGTCTCTTGGGAAGAACTCCATCGGAACGGACGAGCATTGGCCTGGCGCCTGATGGATCTTGCGCCGTTTGAGGGAATTGTCGCTGTTACCCGCGGCGGTCTCGTTCCCGCAGCAATTATTGCGCGCGAATTAGATGTCCGCAACATTGATACAGTTTGCATAGCCGCCTACCGGGATGACAAGTCAGTGGGCGAAGTCAACATCATCAAGGGACTGGATATTCCAAACAATGGCAAAGGCTGGCTAATTGTCGATGACTTGGTTGATAGTGGCATTACAGCAAAATATGTGCGGGATATGATTCCAGAAGCTCATTTCGCGACTATTTATGCAAAACCAAAAGGCCGCCCGCGGGTTGATACTTTTATCACAGAAGTCAGCCAGGATACCTGGATCCTGTTCCCTTGGGATCAAGCCCCCTCTTTTGCGAAACCGATTGTCGATGAACATAAAGGACAACTATAGACCCTCATGTTCAAGTTAGCGGCTAACCTCAGTTTTATGTTTCAGGAAGTTGCCTTCCTGGAAAGATTTAGGGCTGCGGCTACAGTTGGGTTTCAAGGGGTCGAATACTTATTTCCCTATGAATATACTGCCAAACAACTCCATACGCTCCTTGAAGATTTCAACCTTCAACAGGCTCTGTTCAACTTATACCCTGGTGAATGGAGTCAAGGAGAGCGGGGCCTGGCCGCCCTACCGAACCGAGAAGATGAGTTCAAATCATCCGTCGAGCAAGCCCTGGAGTATGCTTCCCATCTGAAGTGCTCCAAACTTCATGTTATGTCTGGGCTAAAATTAGATCAGGTTTCGACAGAGCTTCAGCTGGAAACCTACATGAAAAATCTTCTATGGGCAGCAGATCAGGCAAAAAACCATAATGTTACGCTCCTCATCGAGCCGATAAATCCCTTTGATATGCCGGGTTATTTCTTGAGCGACTTTGCACAAGCGAAATCAATACTTGAAGATATCAACCACCCGAACTTAGCAATGCAATTTGATATTTACCATTGCCAACGCCTTCAAGGGAATATCGTTTCAACGCTCATAGATTATTTGCCCTTAATCGGTCACATACAGATTGCAAATCCACCGGGCCGCCATGAACCGGGAAAGGGTGAACTCAACTTCGATTTTATCCTTAACTGGCTTTCAACTCAGTATGACGGTTGGGTTGGATGTGAATATACACCCAGCGCCGTGACGACGGATTGCTTAAGCTGGGCAGAACCTTATTTAGAGAATTATCCTGCAAACCATTGAAAGCAGCCGGGAAAAGGTTTACAGCTCAACTAATCACCAATAATAAAGAAAAGGCTGAATGTTCTGAAACAAGGCCAATGAAACCTGTGCAAGTAAGTCTGTCTCCGTCCAAATTCATCGCGTCGCTAAAAGCTATCCGCAACAACATGTCGATCAAGCTTATGCTTTGCTCGCTCATCGTTGGTCTTTTAGCTGGCTATGGGGCACTTGGATTTCGGTTACTTGTTGGGGAGATCCAAAATCTTTTTTATGGTTTTGATAGTGAGCTCGTTGTCTCAGAAACAGCAAACCTGCCTTGGTGGCAAATCCTGATAATCCCTATCATCGGCGGCCTAATTATCGGCGTATTCCTGAAACTGTTTATGCCTGGAAAGCGGATACATGGGGTTGCTGATGTCATTGAAGCAGCCCTCATACATCGAGGAAAAATGACCCTTCGAAATGGGATTGGATCTTTTCTCGTAAGCGCAACTTCTCTTGGCACGGGTGCTTCCGGCGGCAGGGAGGGCCCTGTTGTTCACTTTGCTGCAATGCTCGGAAGTCAATTAGGACAACGTCTTCGCATACCTTCGCGTTACTACACTACCCTAATTGGGTGCGGCGTCGCATCTGGTGTCGCGGCATCGTTCAATGCTCCAATCGCTGGGATGTTCTTTGCGCTTGAAGTTGTAATCGGATCCTTTGCCACGCAGGCAGTTGCACCCATCGTGATGGCGTCAGTTATCGGTACTGTTGTCAGTCGCATTCACATTGGCGATTTCCCCGCCTTTATAATTCCCAACTATCAGATTGTCAGCTGGTTGGAAATTCCGGCCTTTGCCCTTTTAGGGATCACTTCAGCTGTTGTCGCGCTCCTGTTCATCTGGAGCATTGGGTTTGCCGAAAGAACCATTAACCGCTTTAATATCCCGGACATATTACGGCCTGCATCCGGCGGCCTTGTACTGGGACTGATCGCACTCGCTTTCCCACAAATTATTGGCGTTGGATATGAAGCCACCGATAGTGCCTTGAAAGAAGAGTATGATCTAATTCTCCTGTTATCTTTGATTGTTGTCAAAACCATCGCAACAGCTGTTACAACCGGCAGCCGGATTGGCGGCGGATTTTTCTCCCCTTCCCTCTTTGTTGGTGCCATGACAGGTGGTGCGTTTGGGATTATTGCGGCTTCGGCTTTCCCAGAAATGGCCGCAAGTAATGGCCTCTACGCTATCCTTGGGATGACGGCGGTTTCAGCTTCTGTGCTCGGCGCGCCAATTTCCACCATTCTCATCGTCTTCGAACTAACAGGTGACTACAAGATCTCTATCGCGGTCATGGTCACCGTCGGTATTACAACACTGATAACCAAGCAGCTCATTGACCGAAGCATCTTCCAGGTGCAATTGGCCATGCGCAATGTAGATTTAAGCGAAAACAAGGCACTAAGGATCCTGAAGTTCAGACAAGTTCGCGGGATAATGGATCGGGAATTCATTGAAGTTCCCAAAGAAAGCTCCATGCTGGAACTCCGAGAGATCATCAGTAATGCGAGCCACAACAAGGTTGTCGTTTTCGATCCCAAAGATCATTCTTTCCATGGCAGGATCGAATTTTCAGATTTGAAACCTCATGTCTTTGGCGATGTTTCTCATGACCCGGCTACAGCAGGGGAAATCGCGATTACCAATACGCCGGTGATCTTCCCGGATTCCAGTCTAAAATCAGCGCTATCAATCATGAGCAAATCTGGAATCGAATGCCTTCCTGTCATTGATTCTGCGACCAAGACCAGGCTGGTTGGTCTACTTTACTACAGTGATCTTCTGCGGGAATATAACGAAGCCCTTCTACACATGCAGAACGAAGAGGATGGCAAAAAAACCTCTGATACCGGGCTCTAAAAAACCAAAGTCAAGACTAGAACAAAACGCGATCATGGGATATATCCAATCTCATGGAAGATTCTTTTGACATTGCCAGTTTCAACCCAGAAACCCCTACCCCCGCACCTGATTTCAGCTATCTGGACAGCCTGAACGAGGGGCAGCGCGCGGCCGTTGAGGCTATTGATGGTCCGGTCCTTGTGTTAGCAGGCGCCGGTACAGGTAAAACAAGGGTGCTAATAACCCGCCTTGCCCACATCCTCAACACGCGAAAAGTAAGCCCTTGGCAGATCCTTGCTGTTACTTTCACTAACAAAGCCGCGCAGGAGATGAAGGAGAGAACCGCAGCATTAGTTGGGCCACAAGCTATTGATATCAAGCTTGGTACATTTCACTCTTTTGGCGTTTGGCTTCTCCGGCGACATGCTGAACTTGTAGGGCTGCAAACCAACTACACAATTCTGGATACAGATGATCAATTGAGGCTGCTCAAACAGATCCTGACTGAAGAAGGGATCGATGTTAAAAAATGGCCACCCCGCGGCTTAGCTTCCATTATCGATCGTTGGAAAGACAAGGGTCTTCGCCCGGACCAGGTTTCAACTTCGGATGGCGATAGTTTCGCACATGGACGAGCCGCTGCCCTTTACAAACTCTATCAAGAGCGGCTTTTAGCGCTAAATGCTTGTGACTTCGGAGATCTTTTGCTCCACCCGATCACCATGTTCCAGAAAAATCCTGACATTTTGGAAAAATATCAAACCCAGTTCCATTATATCATGGTGGATGAGTATCAGGATACCAACGTTGCACAGTATCTATTGCTCAGAATGCTTGCCCAAAAACACCGAAATATCTGCTGTGTTGGAGATGACGATCAGTCTATCTACGGCTGGCGAGGCGCTGAGGTTGGCAATATCTTGAAATTTGAAGATGACTTCAAAGGAGCTGAGGTTGTCCGACTTGAACGGAATTACAGATCCACTGAGCATATTCTAGGTGCAGCGTCTGGGTTAATTGCACAAAATGAAGGGCGGTTAGGCAAAACACTCTGGACCGAGGACAATTTAGGAGAAAAAGTTGTTCTGAGGGGATGCTGGGATGGACAGGCGGAAGCACGATGGGTCGGAGATGAAATCGAGGCCCTTGAACGCAAGGGCACCAGCTTAAAGGATATGGCAATCCTTGTAAGGGCCAGTTTCCAAACCCGCGATTTCGAGGAATACTTTATTTCTGCTGGAATCCGCTATCGAGTAATCGGAGGTCTGCGATTTTATGAACGCAGGGAAATCCGGGATGTGCTGGCTTACCTTCGGGTCATAAACCAACAGGATGACGACCTTGCTTTTGAGCGCATCTATAACTTGCCAAAAAGAGGCTTGGGTCCTAAAGCTCTCGAAACCTTGCGGATTATAGGCCGTGACTTGAACCTTTCCCTTGCCCGGAGCGCTGAATATGCCGTGGAACACAGCCTCTTTAAAGGAAAAGCTCTCGCTGCATTGAAAGAGTTGATGGAGCATTTCGCCAACTGGCGAGACCAAAAAGATTTCATTCCACCTGATGAGTTAGTTGATCAAGTTCTGGATGATAGTGGTTACCTGCAGATGTGGAAGGATGATAAATCCACAGAGGCAGCAGGCAAAGTTGAAAACCTAAAAGAACTCAGTCAGGCCATGTCTGAATATGAAGATCTTGGCCAATTTCTAGAGCATGTTGCCCTTGTCATGGAAAACACAGAAGAAAATGGGCAAGACATGGTCAGTCTCATGACCCTTCATGCCGCAAAAGGCCTCGAATATGATGTCGTCTTTCTCCCCGGGTGGGAGGAAGGGTTATTTCCGCATCAGCGGGCACTTGATGAAAATGGTTTCAAAGCCCTTGAAGAAGAGCGACGTCTGGCGTATGTCGGCATCACGCGCGCGAGAAAGAAATGCTTCATCAGTCATGCCAGCAATCGACGTATCCATGGACAGTGGCAATCGTCACTTCCTAGCCGATTTGTAAGCGAACTGCCGGCTGATAACATTGCGGAACAAGGTGATATGGGTGTCTATTCCCGCACATCTCAACGGGATAGCTCAACTGAAACATCATCATGGCGAACTGCCACTGACACTCATCTTTCTCAAATTCTTGAACGTCGGGCGGCACAAAACCGCCAAATGAAGGACAACAGCTCTAAACCGGTTAATTCAAGAAATACCGGAATTGAGGTTGGAGAAAGAGTTTTCCATCAGAAATTCGGATATGGGCGGGTCCTCAGGAAAGATAACAACAAGCTCGAAGTAGCCTTTGATAAAGCGGGCACAAAGAAAGTGATGGAAAATTTTGTCGAACGAACCTAATGCGTCAAACCTTTGGCAAATCTCCATTGTCAAACCGCTCGTCGACCTTCAGCAAATCGAACCTGTGTTCGAAGATTTTTGCCTGACTTCTTCGCTAATTGAACATGTTCCTGATGGAAGCCTTTGGCGCCTGGAGCTCCTTTTTAACGGAGAACCTGAGGATTTTGTCCTCTCCTTGATACCTAAGGACTTCGAGTTTCAATTAATAAAGTTAGAAAATAAAGATTGGGTCAGCGAAAGCCAAAAGCAACTTCCACCGGTTAGTGCTGGCCGCTTTTACATTCATGGGTCACACGATCCATGCCACGCCTCACCTTCTGTTTATGATCTGACTATTGATGCTGGCCGGGCATTCGGCACCGGGTTACATGAAACAACATATGGGTGTTTGCGCGCAATTGACGATGTCAGCAAATATAAGCACCCAAAAAACGTTCTAGATCTAGGGTGTGGATCTGGTGTTCTTGCCCTCGCTGCAGCCAAATGCTGGCATCAAAGGATCCTTGCGAGCGATATTGATCTGGATGCAGTAATTGTGACGAACGAAAATGCCAAAAGAAATAGGCTCTCACCCTACATCAGGTCGGTACATGCAACTGGCTTGAATGATCGCTTATTGAAACGCGCCGCGCCTTATGATCTGCTGATTGCCAACATTCTAGCATGGCCTTTGGTCAAGCTGGCACCTGATATCGCCGAGTCCATGTCAAATGACGGGATCGTTATTCTATCTGGGCTTTTGAGCAAACAGGAAATTATGGTCCGAAATGCCTATCGTCAACAAGGATTGCATCTCAAAAAGCGTTATACTTATGGTGTCTGGCAAACTCTCGTCTTGAGCTTCCAATAAAAAACCCAGCCAATTAAGGCTGGGCTTTTTGAAACTAACCTAAACTAACCAGTTATTTGGCCAGTTTCTTATCCTGATTGCTGTTGGCAGCTGTCAGGTTATCGTTTGCAAGTGCGCCGCGTTCATTAAGAACGTTGTAGAGATCACCTTTGGTGATGCCAATGTCGCTAAGCTCGCGAGTATCCATGGCGACCAGTTCTGCATAACTTGCCCGCTGCAAGCGCCAGTTTTCGTATTTTTCGACAAAACCGAGAACAGCAGTTTTCAGTTTATTTGCAAAAGAAACATGCGCAGCTTTTTCACCCTGAACCGCGAAAGCAATCCCACAGCGGGTAACACCGAGGTCTGCAAGCTCACGGGTGGACATGGAATTCAACTGAGCCATTGCCCGGTTAGCTGCCCGGTATTTTTGAATACGTGTTTTCAATTTTGCAATTCCTGCATCAATCATGTCGTGCATGTGTTTGCTCCGCTCAACACGGGCTTGCGCAACAATGTTTTCCACAACTGCTACGTTGTTGTTGGCGACTGCTGGTGCTACAAGCGCCAGGGCGTCCAGGTCTTTTTCGCTAAAGCTAATCATCGTCTATCTCCTAATCACAGCTACCCGGTTTCAATCCCTCACCTTACGCACTCTCTTCGTGCCGATATGGCAGATTGTTCTCATTGGCCGCTGAGTTTGTATTTCTCAGTTCTGATTGAACTGCCTGTTCAATAAAATCCTTGTCGAAAGCAAATTCCATCTGGGCATCTTTTGTGCCGCTTGTGACATTTGCCGATTTAGTCACGAACAAATCAGCCAGTTTTGAAAAGAACCCTTTGTTGGATTTAGGTGCTGTTGCTGCTTGCATAGCATCGAAGCCATACTGTAAATGCAATGCTTGACCGTATTTTTCATTTCTACTGAACATCGTGAACTCCATCTTTGTGTCCTTGATGATTGTTATATTGCACTGCACACAATAAAAAACAATAACTTAATGGACATTTTTGCCCGCTGATCAGGAAATGGTGCATTGCAAAAAATGCATAGCTACAATTGAAATGGCTTAACGGTTAGTTCATATTCAGTGATAAATGACTGCAAACACGAGGAAAACCTGTGCCCGAAACTTTAAGCGTTCTTCAGAACCAGTTCTTTCAACAATTAGGTACTGAGCATCCTGATCTTGACGGGAAAGAAGTAGCATCACTCCTAAAAGCCGCAGCCGCGGCTCCAGAAAGAACAGATAGTGATAAGATTTTTGATCATATTCTGCCAAAGCGTTCAGAAAAATTAGATCAGATGATCAAAAACCTGAAGCAGGCTTATGCAAACGACATCAAAGAGACTGTTCTCCGCCCTACAGCTTCTGGTGAACGTCTAGAGGCGCTGCGAAAAGAGCTCCAAAATCAAAATGTGGATGGTTTTATTATCCCACTGAATGACGAATTTCATGGAGAAGCGGCTCCTGCAGCCTCAGAACGCTTGAAATGGCTAACTGGATTTACAGGCTCTGCCGGCGTCGCCGCAGTCAGCCTGGAGAGTGCCGCAATTTTTGTAGATGGGCGTTATACACTTCAGGTCAGGAATGAGGTGGATACAGAGCTATTCACGCCTCGTCATGTCTCTGAAGAGCCCCTTGCCGACTGGATTATCGAGACTTTCAAGGAAGGCTATCGCCTTGCCTACGATCCGTGGCTTCACACAGAAACAGCGATAACCAACCTGCTCGCAAAAATAAGTAAGCACGGGATAAAGTTAGCTCCTCTTGCCTATAACCCTGTAGACACAGTTTGGAAAGATCGGCCACCCCAACCACTTGCCCTGATCGTCCCACATGGTGAAGAGTTCGCGGGGAAAAGCAGTCGCGAGAAGCGAGCGGATATTGCCAAGTCTTTGACCAAAGACGGGATTGATACTGTTATTCATACCTTGCCAGATGTGACTGCCTGGCTTCTTAATATTCGCGGAGCAGATTTACCGAGTACTCCTTTTGCTTTGGGCTTTGCGACTTTGCATCAGGATGAGACGGTTGACTTATTTGTTCCCAAACAAAAAATCAGCCCAGATTTGGTTAAACATCTCGGAAACGGTGTCCGCCTCCATGAGCCAGAAGAATTTGCCGACCACCTCAAAAACCTAAAAGGTCAAAAGGTCCAGATTGATCCAACGACAACAAGTCAGTGGATTGTCGATCGTTTGACAGAAGCTGGCGCTGACATTACTCGGGCACCTGATCCTTGCCTGCTCCCCAAAGCCACAAAGAACTCGGTAGAGGCTGAGGGAACCCGCAACGCGCATATCCGCGATGGCGTGGCCGTCACCAAGTTCCTGCATTGGCTCAGCATCGAAGGACCTAAAGGAACTGTTGATGAGCTTAGCGCCGAGCAAAAGCTTTATGAATTTCGGTCTCTTGGCGACAACTTCAAAGATACAAGTTTCTCAACGATCTCTGGGGCTGGCCCAAATGGCGCCATCGTTCACTACCGGTCAACAACCGCGACAAACCGTCCACTAGATCTTAACAGCCTTTATCTAGTGGATAGTGGGGCGCAGTATCTGGATGGAACAACTGATATTACCCGAACCATAGCTATCGGTGAACCAACCGATGAAATGAAAACCCGCTTTACTCATGTGCTGAAAGGTCATATTGCCCTTGCGCGTGCGCACTTCCCTGTAGGTACTTCAGGCTCTCAACTTGACACCCTCGCCCGTCTACCTTTGTGGCAACTCGGTCTTGATTACGATCATGGGACTGGGCATGGCGTCGGCAGTTATTTGTCAGTCCATGAGGGTCCGCAACGCATCTCGAAAATGCCGAGCAATATTGCCCTCCAACCGGGCATGATCCTGTCTAATGAACCGGGATATTACAAGACTGGGGAGTACGGCATTCGAATAGAAAACTTAGTCATGGTCGAAACCGTGAATGCTCCAGTTGGCGCGGAAAGAGATCTACTTGGGTTTGAAACCCTGACTTTCGCGCCGATTGACCTGAATGCCATCGACGCCTCTGCCCTTGATGTTACCGAGAAAGAGTGGCTCAATCAGTATCATCAGCATGTTTGGGAGAAAATCTCTCCCGCATTGGAAGGTGAAGTAAAAGACTGGCTAAAGCAAGCAACTAGACCAATTTAAGCATTTCATTGATCAGCGGGAGGCTATTTCAGCCCCCGCTAATTAGATCAAGCCACTCCTGCTCTGAGAGTACCTGAACTCCTAAACTTTCAGCCTTGGCCAATTTGGAACCTGCCTTCGCGCCAGCAACAACATAATCTGTTTTCGCGGAAACAGATCCACTGACCTTCGCTCCCAGATTTTCAGCCTTAGCTTTCGCCTCAGAACGTGTCATCAATTCAAGACTTCCTGTAAATACGACAGTTTTACCCGAAACAGGACTATCGTCATCAGGCGCTTCAAATGCCATTACGTCCACTTCGGAGGTTAAGTCTTTCAACAGATCACGGTTGTGCTGCTCGGAAAAGAACTCCTTCACCGCATCTGCAACAGCAGCACCAATGCCGTCAATTTCCAAAAGCTCAACATATGCCTTACCAATATCTGGATTATCGGGACCAAATGTCTCCAACAAGGCGTCTATCGAAAGATAATTTTTTGCCAACAATCGCGCATTGCCTTGCCCCACATGTCGAATGCCTAGCGCATAAACAAATCTATCCAACTCAATCTGACGTCGGTCATTGATCGCGTTAAACAGGTTTGTGACTGCTTTTTCTCCAAATCCTTCGAAATTTCGGATCCGTGTCAGCGAATTCTTATCCTTCTCCTCAAGCCGAAAGATATCAACAGGCGTTTTCACAAGGTCTTTGTTGTAAAAGAGCTCAATTTGCTTGGCCCCTAGTCCATCAATGTCAAAGGCATTTCGGGACACAAAGTGCTTCAATCGCTCAACCGCCTGAGCGGAGCAGACTAAGCCCCCAGTGCATCTGCGAACCGCGTCATCTTTCCCAGAAGTCGGGTTCTTCTCTCTGACCGCATGGCTGCCACACACAGGGCAACTTGTTGGAAATTCATAGGGCTTACTCTCTTCTGGTCGTTTGTCGAGGACCACCTCGACAATCTGCGGAATGACGTCACCTGCCCGTTGAATAACAACAGTGTCTCCTTCACGGATGTCTTTTCGTTGAATTTCATCTTCGTTGTGCAATGTCGCATTGGAAACAACCACACCCCCAACAGTTACCGGCTCCAGCCGTGCTACCGGGGTCAGCGCCCCGGTTCGGCCCACCTGAATTTCAATTTCCCGAAGTATAGTTGTCGCCTGTTCTGCCGGAAACTTATGTGCAATTGCCCATCTTGGGCTTCGGCTGACAAAACCAAGCCTTTCCTGCCAATCCAACCGGTTTACCTTAAACACGACCCCGTCAATGTCATAGTCAAGAGAGGCGCGTAACTCCTCAATCTTGCGATAGGCGTCAATCGCCTCCTCCATATTGGAACAAACATTGGACAGTGAATTTACGCTAAAGCCCCAATCCCGAAATCGAGCTAATACTTCTGACTGGGTCAGTCCCGGAATTTCTGAAGCATCTCCCCAGGCATATGCAAAAAAACGTAAATTTCGAGATGCAGTGATTTTTACATCTAGCTGACGAAGTGAGCCCGCCGCAGCATTTCGGGGATTAGCAAAAACCTTGGCCCCTTTTTCAGCTTGTGTCTCATTCAGGGTTTGAAAGTCAGAGATAGGCATATAAACCTCTCCTCTAACTTCAAAGACATCTGGGACCAGCTCGCTTTCAGAACTCAACTCATCCGGAATATCAGCAATTGTTTTCAGGTTATCGGTGATGTCCTCACCCTCGCGGCCATCACCACGTGTGGCACCTTGCACGAAGCGCCCGTTTTCATAACGCAGCGACGCAGAGAGACCATCAATCTTTGGCTCAGCAAAGAAAGAAACATCCTCATCAGGTTTTAGCCCTAAAAACCTCCGAACGCGCCTCTCAAATTCCCGAAGATCATCGCTTGAAAAGGCATTGTCCAGTGACAGCATCGGCATTTTATGCTGGACCTTGCCGAACCCGCGACTGGGGGCAGCGCCCACTTTTTGTGTTGGGCTTTCCTGAGTAATCAAATCTGGATGGGCTTCTTCCAGTTTTTTCAACCGGATCATCAGCGCGTCATATTCAGCATCTGATATTTCCGGATCATCTTTCTGATAATAGGCAGCGTTATGCTGCTCGATCTCTTTACTGAGGGCCTTGTGAAGCTTTTCGGCTTCTTCCAGGGAAAGGGACGTTAAGTCCTCCATCTTCAACTTATCCTTCCATCAGGCTTTGGGCTGCGGCCCTGGCCTCTTCTGTAATACTGGCACCGGAGAGCATGCGGGCAATCTCCTCCTGTCTCTCCTCTTTGGACAGCCTCACCACATTTGTCCGGGTCGCCTCTCCATCAAACTTCTTATAGATATTCAAATGAGAAGTTCCTGCGGCAGCAACCTGTGGTGAGTGAGTGATGACCAAAACCTGAAGACTTGTCGCCAAACGGGACAAACGTTCACCCACAGCATCAGCCGTTGCACCGCCTACGCCACGATCAACCTCATCAAAGATAAGGGTTGGCGCCGAACCTGATTGGGCCAATACGACTTTCAGCGCCAACATGAACCGGGACAATTCTCCTCCAGAGGCAATTTTAATCAATGGACCCGGGTTACTTCCCGGATTTGTGGCAATGCGAAACTCAACTTTGTCTATGCCCGAAGCAGACCAGCTCTCCTCCTGCAGTTCCTGGACAGATGTTTGAAATCTAGCACTGCCGAGTTTTAGCGGCCCCAGTTCTGTCATCACCGCATCATCCATTTTTTCAGCTGCTGTTGAGCGCTTCTCATGCAATTCCCGAGCAGCAGCTTCATATTTATTTCTGGCGTTGGATACTTCCTCTGTTAAGCGAATAACTTCAGCATCCCCAAACTCGACCTTTGCAAGCCTCTCCCGAAACTCACCTAGAACCTTATTCAGGCCAGAGACTTCACACTTATGCTTACGGGCCGCGGCTCTTAAAGAAAAGAGCCGTTCTTCAATATGCTCAACACCCGCTGGATCCAGATCAAGATCACTGGATACGGCGTCGATAAGCATGGTTGCTTCATTCATTTCAATTGCAGCTCTCTCTAAACTGTCAAGAACGGGTGAAAGCTTTCCTTCAGCCTTATCTACCACTCTTTCTACCGCTCGGGTTGCAGCACGAATTTTACCTTCAACACCACCATTATCTGTGAGAGCTTTGACCGCATCCTGCAGGGCTTCAGCAATCTTTTCAGAATGCATAAACGCCGCCCTTGCTTGAGCTAGTTCCTCCTCTTCGCCTTCTATAGGATTAATATCTTCAAGTTCCTGGACCACATGGCGAAGATATTCTTCATCAACTCGTGCTGCCTCCAGAGAGGATTTAGCTTCCTCAAGTTGGTCTTTCAGCTTGGTCCAGGTTGCAAACAAACGACTAACATTTTTTACTTCAGATCCAAGACGACCATAAAGGTCTAAGACGGCTCTGTGCCCTTTTGCATCCAAAAGACCACGTTCCGCATTTTGGCCGTGAATTTCGACAAGTTCTTCACCAACTGCACGCAAGAGCGACGCACTTATGGACTGATCATTGAGTGTCGCCTTGTTCCGTCCATCTTGACTAATAATCCGGCGCAGGATCAAAGGCTCACCGGGCTCTATGTCAACATCTTCCAATAATTTGTAAACAGGGTGGCTTACAGGCAAGTCGAACTCTGCCGTAACGGTTCCCTTTTCTTCCCCAGCCCGAATAAGACCAACATCCGCCCTTGATCCCAACGCGAGCGCCAAACTATCCAACAAGATAGATTTACCCGCACCAGTTTCACCGGTTAGTACAGAAAGCCCACCTTCGAAATTCAGATCAAGTTTATCGATCAGGACAATATTACGAATGGACAGAGATGACAGCATCAGGCCCCCGGTTTAAAAAATCGATTTCCAGACCTTTGTCATCCAGCTGTCTTCCTTAATCTCAGGACGCAGGTAGTTCTCATCCAACAAGGCATAGCTATCCTGATACCATTCGCTGCCCGGAAAGTTATACCCTAAAACTGCAGCCGCGTTCTTTGCCTCATCCTCAATCCCGAGCGCAAGATAGGACTCTGTCAATCGGTGGAGAGCTTCCGGAACATGAGTAGTCGTCTGATAGCGCTCAATCACCTGACGGAAGCGATTGATTGCAGCCACATATTGATCTGATTTCTGATAGTATCGACCAATTTCCATTTCCTTACCGGCCAAATGGTCACGAGTAAGATCAATCTTCAGTTTTGCGTCCCGTGCATATTCTGTATTCGGAAAACGACGCACAACACGCTGGAGCGCTTCAAGAGCTTGACGTGTTACCTTTTGATCCCGTCCCACACCTGAAATCTGTTCATAATAGCTAATGGCAATCAGGTAGTGTGCATAAGGGACATCTTTGTTGCCCGGATGGAGTTCAATGAATCTATCTGCCGCCAAGATCGCCTGGTCATATTTATTGCTCTGATAATATGCAAACGCGGACATTAACTGGGCTTTGGTCGACCAGACTGAATAAGGATGTTGACGTTCGACTTCATCAAAACCGCGAGCTGCTTCCAGATAATTTTCTGAATTCAGATCGGCAAGAGCTTTATTATACAGAACCTGAACAGGTTGCTCCACATACTCAGGGGCCGCATCATCGCTGCTACAACCTGCCATCAGTAGACTAGCTCCTAAAAGAGCCGTTAGCAGAACCCGTTTTCCAATTATATCCACTGGCACCATTTGCACTTTCCAGACAGGCATTAATATTTGCACGCATCTTATCCAATCCCATACAGTTTGCAAAGGCAAGTAATTGAAATTAAGTGTCATTATCGATCTGAAACTATTTCATAAATGGGTTTGAAGAAGTGATACAATTTAAGGCTGCAAAACGGTCTTACATGAGTAATTTCAACAATTTATCAGTGGTTGTATTTATCATAATTTCTTTTTTGCGATCAGTGTGCTAAGCTACAGCCCATGGTGGCTGAAAGCAAATGATCTTCTTCTTATGGAAGAGTCCGACAGATCAAAAGGGAGATATCCACCTGGCGTTAATATTGTTTAACGGCAAAATGTGTATGGGCACCCCAAGCCCGAGTTATGAGAGGTACCAGCTTATGAGCAAACTCGCGAAACGAGTTGATGACCACGTCGGCGAGCGCATCCGGGAACGGCGCACTATGATGGGTCTTACCCAGGAACATCTAGCACAAGCGTTAGAAATTTCTTACCAGCAAGTCCAAAAATACGAAACCGGCGCAAACCGTGTCAGTGCTGGTCGGTTATATGAAATTGCACAACGTCTTGAAGTTGATATTTCCTACTTCTTCGACCAACTAGAGCCCCTAACCTCCAGCTCCCCGCTGGAACATGGTGGCAAAAACCGGTCAACAATTGAACTGGTTCGGAATTATGGTGAAATCGAAGAACCCGCAATCCGTTCAGCTGTAAGCGGTTTGATTAAAAGCCTTGCAGGCAAAGAGCGGAAAAGAAAATCTGCCTAACAAAACAAAAGGCACGAACTCTGGTTCGTGCCTTAATTCATTCCGAGCGATACTCGATTATGCTGTAATTGGCGCAGCTGCTTTCTGTTCAGGCCAATAAGCACCCCCTACCTGAGAAGTCCGATAAGGCGCCTCTGTCGTCAGGCACCAAGCATCCTCATCCGCAAGTAAAGCATGAAGCAGCTTATTATTTAGAGCGTGACCAGAACGAACTCCCTGGAACTGACCAATAATGGGAGCACCCGCTAGATATAAATCACCAATTGCATCCAAAGCTTTGTGCCGCACAAACTCGTCCTGATAGCGAAGCCCCTCTTCATTCAGGACATCCTCACCACTAAGAACAATAGCATTGTCCAAAGATCCGCCTTTGGCCAACCCCATGGACTTCAGTTGCTCTAGTTCGCTAAGGAAACCAAATGTCCGAGCCCGTGAAATTTCGTTCTTAAAAGTTCCGTTCCGCAAGTTGAATTGACAACTTTGGCGGCCGATGCGTTTATTCTCAAAATCGATTTCAAAAGAAACTGTCATGTGATCGCCAGGAGACAATGTCGCTGTTGCCTGGCCTTCAGACACAGATACTTCCTTCAGAATTTTTATGTATTGGCGCGGAGCAGCTTGCTCAACAAGATCAGCACACTCGATAAGGAACACAAAAGGCGCCGAAGACCCATCCATTACAGGCACTTCCGGGCCATCGAGTTCGATAAGAACATTGTCCACTCCACTCCCGGAGAGGGCAGCCAACAAATGTTCAATTGTCGCAACTTTTACACCATGTTCATTTTCGATGGTTGTACACATAACAAGATCGCTGACAGTATCATAACGTGCTGGGATATTAGCAGCGTCACCTTCTACATCAGTCCTGCGAAATAATACGCCGCTATTGGGCTCAGCAGGTTTCAAGGACATGTTGACAACTTTTCCGCTGTGAACACCAACACCCGTGCAGCTGATGCTGTTTCGTAAGGTCTTCTGATATGTAATCATGTCGACTTGTATTTCCATAAATCTACTTTCCTAGAATATTTCTACTCAGGGCCTGCTGGAAATACAAATCACTCTTTGTTACCAAATATTTCTGCATTGCAACAATCAGACAAATCTGATTGAGCTCAAACGAAAAAAGGGCCCACTTTCGCGACCCTTTTTTCATATTCAATCTTCAGTTAGCTGAGCTTATTAGTCAGCACTGCTCAATCAGTTTGCCTGACGCCTCAAGAAGGCCGGAATATCCAGCAAGTCTTCGTCTTCTGTCTTTGGCTCAACCTTAACCGTTGATGGTTTAGCAGTTGCCTCAGGCTGTGCTGTGTCTGCGGCTGGCGCACTTGGCTTTGGAGGCTCTTGAACCGGCTGACGCGCGATCGGTTCTTTACGTTCCTGAACCTGCTGGCGTTCAGCTTCCCTTTTTTCCGCTTCAACTTTCCGGCTCATACGCCCCACGCCCGTCATTCGCTCAAAAAGGCTAGGACCTTTCCGCTTCTTCCGAGGCCCAGAGGCAGCCTCCGCACTTTCTTTAGCTGCAGGGTTAATAAGATCTTCAGGCTGCTTATCAACTTTAATGACGGGAGGAGCCTTGAAAGGAGCTTCCCGACCTTCAGTTTGACTTGGAACCTCTTCACTTGCTTCCATGACATCTTCAATATCTGAAAGAAGATCCGGCTCCATTTCTCGGGCCAAGTTATCCTTAGTACTCCGCGCTTCTGTATACCCGACAGTCTGCTCGTAATTTTCCGTGTCCCCGGTGTTGCCGCTCATCATCGGGTGTTGGCCTGTGTTCCCAGGAACAGTCGCCCCAAATCCGCTAGCAATTACGCCGCTCATATCAGCTGGCGTGCCACTGAGCGAAGCCCCACCAGCACTTGCTCCACCAGTTTCTCCGACAGTTCCACCAGTAACTTTCAGCAATGAAGTTACATTTGGCGCAATTGGCTGCATGGCTTCGCCTGCATCGATACCAGTCGCGACGACAGAAACCCGCATGGTTCCTTCCATTTCTTCATTGAAGGTGGACCCAACAATGATATTGGCTTCTGGGTCAACTTCACTCCGAATACGGTTAGCGGCTTCATCCAACTCGTACAGGGTCAGATCCATGCCACCGGTGATATTGATCAAAACGCCACGAGCGCCCTTCATGGACACATCATCGAGAAGTGGGTTGGAAATCGCAGCTTCCGCAGCTTCGATAGCCCGGTTCTCGCCTCCAGCTTCACCAGTTCCCATCATGGCTTTGCCCATTTCGCTCATGACAGTGTTGACGTCAGCAAAATCGAGATTGATCAAACCTGGCATCACCATCAGATCCGTTACACCCCGAACCCCGGAATGTAGAACGTCATCCGCCATATTAAAGGCATCTGCAAAAGTCGTTTTCTCATTAGCAATACGGAACAGGTTCTGATTGGGGATAATAATCAGTGTATCAACGTATTTCTGAAGCTCTTCAATTCCAGCTTCTGCAATCCGCATGCGATGGTTGCCTTCAAACTGAAACGGTTTTGTCACAACGCCAACGGTCAGGATACCCAAATCCTTTGCAGCTTTGGCAACGACAGGTGCGGCGCCTGTACCGGTTCCACCGCCCATACCGGCGGTAATAAAGCACATGTGAACACCCTGAAGATGGGATTCAATTTCCTCAATAGCTTCAGAAGCAGCATCTGCTCCAATATGAGGTTTCGACCCGGCTCCGAGGCCTTCTGTAAGCTCAGCCCCCAGTTGAATACGAGTCTCAGCCAGGTTTTGCTTCAAAGCCTGTGCATCGGTGTTGGCTACGACAAACTCAACTCCCTGAAGCTGGGATCGGATCATGTTGTTGACGGCATTTCCACCGGCACCACCAACTCCGAGTACAAGAATTCTGGGCTTAAGTTCGTTTTGGTCTGGCACTGATAAATTAATCCCCACAGTACTTCCCTCCTTTATGACGCACGCTACCCTATTTAATACCAAATATTGTAGCTAATGGAACCCTACTTCTTACATATTGATCGAAAAAACGCATTTTTTTCGATTAAAAGTTCTGTTTGAACCAGTTACCGATCCGCAAAAGCCGGTTTTGCGGGGTTTTATCTTCGGCACTCATTCCCAACTGATCACTAAAATTTTTCCGAACAGCAAACGACAACAACCCAGCAGCTGTCGCAAAGGCTGGACCCTCCGTCGCATCCGCAAGCGACTTGACACGTATAGGTTTACCCATGCGAACTTGCTTGTCTAGAATCCGACTACTGAGTTCCTGTATCCCAGCCAATTGCGACGCCCCTCCTACCAGGACCGCACGACGGCCCGCAACCTTGGCAAAACCGGAGGCCGCCAGACGATCACGAACAATCTCCAAAATCTCTTCAATCCGGGGCTTAATGATCCCAACCAGCATGGACCGAGGAACGTGATTGGCGACGTCAGCATCGGTCTCTCCGATCAAAGGAACATCGATGATTTCCTTTTCATCAGATGGGCTGGCCAAAGCACTACCATAGAGAGTCTTCATCCGCTCTGCGTTTGCAAGTGAAGTGGAAAGACCACGAGCGATATCATTACTGACATGCCCACCGCCAACCGGTAAAACTTCGTTGTAAACCATCTCACCGTCATAGAAGACCGCGAAAGATGTGGACCCACCGCCCATGTCGATTACGGTAACACCTAAGTCCATTTCATCTTCAACAAGAGAGGCAAGTCCTGACGCATATGGAGCAGAAACCAATTTGGATATCCCCAGATGGCACCGTTCAACACAATTAGTCATATTCCGGATGTGATTATTTTGAATGGAGACCATGTGCATACTGATACCAAGGTTATCTCCAAACATCCCTCGCGGATCACGAATTCCGCGGTTACCATCCACGTTATACCCAACCGGTAAAGCGTGAATGACCGTCCTGTTTTCTGGATTATAACTGGTTTGAGCTTCTTTTAAGGTTCTTAAGAGGTCCCGTTCTCCAATTTCCTGACCACCGATGGACATTTCGACTTCCACTGTTTGCGATGCAGGTTGACCGGCAGTCACACTCAAATAGACGTCCCGAATGGTTTCACCGGCCATTCTTTCCGCAGCATCCACAGCGGATCGGATACTCTCCTCGGCCATCTCCATATTGGTAATTGCACCAGCACGCATTCCACGGGCAACCTGGTGTCCAATCCCTTTTATCCTGAGGCTTCCGGCTTCTTCCACCGCAACAAAACAGCAGACTTTCGTCGTGCCGATATCCAATGCTGCTATGGGTCCACTTCTTCCCGCTGCCATTCTCTGTTTGTTTCCCTAATTCTTACTCGGTGTTCTAATCTTCACGTCCGGTTTTCTGATACTTTGCTGATTTCACGTCTGAACTCGGCGTCTCCTTTGCGCAGCCGGACAAACATCCGATCACTATTTCGCAAATCGATAGCAAGAACGCCTTTGTTAAGTATTTGCTGCTTTTCTTGTAGAGCCTCCAACTTCAACCAAGCTTGAGCACTTCCCTCTTCTGGCAACATCACCTTGACACCATTACTAAACTGGAGCGTCCAGCGCCGATCTCGAATGCGAACCGCATTCTGTAATCGGGTAAACAATGTCGGTGATTTTGCAAGCAAATCAAATAGGTCCGCTGCTTTTTCATTTGCCCCTGAACCGACCACTTTTGGAAGATGGCGGAACTCAGCTGCATCCTGCTGGGAGACAACCATTCCTTTGCGATCAATAACGACAGTTTTTCCGCTTTGCTGCCATCTCGCGAACGGACGCCTTTCCTGAATGCGAACAAAAATTTCATCCGGGAACCGACGCATAACGGAAGCGGACTCTACCCAGCCGATTTTTTCAACTCGTTCTCGCGCCAGATCAGGATCAAAATCCACAATACTGGTTCCACGCGTCACATTCAGCGCGGCAAGGATTTGCTCGGGTGATGTTCTCTCCCTGCCAACGACACTCACTTCCTGAACAACAAGTCCCGCCCCATTGAAGGCCTGTAACCGTTTTTCAGAAAGCCAATTTCCAGATTTCTCAATAAGATCATTCGTAACGATCAGGTAACCACCGTAACCCAACAAGAGTGCGACTAACGCCACACTACCCGCAAAAATTGACATCCGCCCGATGGGCCGCTGCCCTCTGCGCCGTTTCACAGGCTTTGACTTGCGAGGTGATTTTTCCTTTCGAAACAAACTGGTAAAGCTTGAAAAGCCTGTCTCAACTTTTCCCGAAGCTGCCGAGACCACACCACGTACAGATGAAACAAAGGAAGTATTGCTTCTAGCTTTCTGTTTTGAACGCGCCATTTTCTTTGTTTTCGAACGATGTTTTGGCTGCGGTCCCAAGGGACGATCAGAAGCATCTATTTTTATCTGTCGCATGTTGCATCCTCCACCATCCAACGGACAAGGTCTTCAAAGGAAATTCCTGCATAACCTGCTATCTCTGGGACCAAACTAAATTCTGTCATCCCTGGTTGGGTGTTCGTTTCCAGGATATAGAAGTTCCCATCTCCTTCTGGCGTATCATTTAAGCGAAAATCAGCTCGGCTAACACCTTTGCAGCCAAGAACCCTGTGTGCCGTTAATGCCATTTCTAAAACTTCGTCATACTGGTTTTTGTCCAGCGGGGCGGGCATCAAATGTTCAGCTTTTCCTGATGTATATTTCGCCTCATAATCGTAGAAGCGCCCCAGGGGCCTTATTTCAACAGCTCCCAAAGCCTCATCCCCCATAACAGCGACTTGGATTTCGCGCCCCGGAATGTAGGTTTCGACCAGCACTTCATTGCCAAATGTCCAAGGAACGTCCTGAAGCGTTCTATTTTCATTTTCAAGCAAGATAGTTACGCCAACACTTGATCCTTCGTTTAAGGGCTTGATGACCAGTGGTGCAGGGTAATCAGCTCCTTCCAGGATTTCTTTTCGGGTCATGACCCGACCTTCAGCGCAGCGAAGTCCTGCATCTTCAAAAAGGGTTTTGGCTGCTGGCTTATCCATTGCAAGCGCAGACGCCAAAACACCAGAATGCGTATACGGAATACCAAGAATTTCCAGCATTCCCTGGATTGTACCATCCTCTCCGTAGCGGCCATGCAAGGCATTAAAACAGACATCTGGGCGCAGTTTAGAAAGGGTCTCCGCAATATCACGAGAAACGTCAATAGGCGTCACCTGATAGCCAACGCGAGCCAGTGCGTCAGCACAGGCTTCCCCACTTAACAGAGAAACTTCCCGTTCAGCCGACCAACCACCCATTAGCACTGCGACATGCTTCATACCTGACCTGCTTCCTCTTTTGCTTTTAGATCTACTTCGCCGAGACGGACGATTTCCCATCTCAGTAAAGTGTCAAATTTTTCAAAAACCCGCCGGCGAGCCTCTTCAGCGACAGCCTCCAAGTCAGCCGCTGTGGCGCCGCCAGTGTTGATCAGGAAATTGCAATGTTTTTCAGAAATCTGGGCATTTCCGATTTTCAGCCCGCGTGCACCAACCGCATCAACCAACTCCCACGCACGGGCTCCATCTGGGTTCGCAAAAGTGGAGCCGCCCGTCCGACTTTTGATCGGCTGACTATCTTCTCGCCTCTTTGCAATTTCGTTCATTCGGTTCGTGATCTTTGCTGGATCATCGGGTTGCAGCTGGAAAACAGCTTCTGTAAAAATCCAATCCTTCGGAATTTCGCAATGCCTGTAGGAAAACCCCATATCCGCAGCCGTAAGCTCATGACAATTACCGTCACGATCATAGGCCGTTGCCGATAGCAGAATATCTTTCACCTCAGACCCATAAGCACCTGCATTCATCCGAAGCGCGCCCCCAATGCTGCCGGGGACACCACTTAAAAATTCCGCACCTGCTAGACCATTTTCTGCGGCAAAACGGGCAACGTTCAAATCGAGTGCTCCAGCTCCAACACGAAGCCGGTTCCCCGTTTCAACAGACATCTCAACAAACTTCCGACCAAGTCTGATGACCACCCCTCTAAATCCACTATCTCTAACAAGAAGGTTCGATCCAACACCAAGTGTAAAGAGTGGAATGTCTACAGGTGTGTTCTTCAGGAAATGCGCAAGATCCTCAGCGTCATCAGGTTTATAGAGCACATCCGCAGGTCCCCCGACCTGAAACCAAGTTACCTTGTCCATCGCCGCCTGTTCGCGAAGACGCCCCTTAACCTTGGGCAAACGCTCAATCAATGTCATTTTGGCAGCGGCGGCTGTCATTTCGCCTCCCCTGCAGTGTCTTCAAGTGCAGCCAATTCTGAGGGAAGCCGGTTTGCCCACTGGGAAATTGTTCCGGCCCCAAGACAGATAACCACGTCACCATCACTGGTTTCTGCGGCGACTTGCTCTGCCAGGTACTCTGGACCTTTCAACGTGACCACATGACGATGGCCACGGGTTTTCAATCCTTCGACAAATGACTCTTGAGAAACACCCTCAATTGGTTGTTCACCAGCGGCGTAAACATCTGCAACTATTACCGTATCTGCCATATTGAAACAGGTACAAAATTCTTCAAACAGATCGCGAAGACGGGTGTATCTATGGGGCTGAACTACAGCCACGATTTTTCCCTCATACGCTTGGCGTGCCGCAGATAACACGGAAGAGATTTCAACTGGATGATGACCGTAATCATCAATAACAGTCACTCCACCGGCAGTACCGACATGCGTAAAGCGACGCTTAACGCCCCCAAACTCACGAAGTCCTTTTTTCAATGTGACCTCATCAAAGCCCATCTCACTACCGACAGCGACAGCCGCCATAGCATTTTGAACGTTGTGGGCACCTGGCATCGGCAACTCAAAGCCCTTCATCGTCCGGACTGCGCCACCAACCCGGTCGCTGATCGCCACATTGAACCGAGCACCGCCCGCCTCAAACCGAACATCTACAGCACGATAATCCGCCTGTGGGGACAATCCATATGTGATTAGTCGTCTGTCAGTAATCCGGCCAATAAGGGCTTGGACTTCTGGATGATCGATACAGAGGGCTGCAAAGCCATAGAACGGGATATTCTCCACAAATGTCAGGAATGCGTCCCGAACACCATCAAAGCTGCCATAAAAGTCCAGATGTTCTGGATCTATGTTGGTCACAACTGCCACAGTTGCCGGAAGTTTGGTGAAAGAGCCATCGGACTCGTCCGCCTCCACAACCATCCAGTCGCCATCACCCAGCCGGGCGTTGGTTCCGTAAGCATTGATAATACCACCATTAATAACAGTTGGTCCTGCTTGCGCCGCATCAAGCATGCTGGCCAGCATTGATGTGGTGGTTGTTTTGCCGTGAGTTCCCCCAATTGCAATTGCCCACTTCAAACGCATCAGCTCAGCAAGCATTTCTGCCCGGCGAACAACAGGGATCAGATTTTCGCGCGCCGCCCGTACTTCCGGATTGTCAGGCTTAACCGCGGAGGAAATAACAACCACATGTGCATCGCCGAGGTTTTCAGCAGCATGCCCAATGTGAACCTTGATCCCAAGACCTTCCAAACGATCCACATTGGCATTTTTCGAAATATCAGACCCTTGCACCTGATAGCCGAGCGTGTGCATTACTTCCGCAATTCCGCTCATTCCAATGCCGCCAATGCCGACAAAATGCACCAGGCCAATATCTAGGGGGAGCGCTCTCATGCGATCACCTTTCCATCTACGTGGGATGCTTTCTTCCCATTCTTCGCTTTTTCCTCGACCAGATCGGCCAGATTTCCAGCTGCGTTAATCTCTGCGCAGCTGGTAACAGCCATGGCCATTGATTTCAACTTCTCGGGATGAGAAAGCAGATCTATGAGGATTTCTGATAATTTTTCGACAGTGAACTCATCTTGGGAAATCAAGACAGCTGCGCCCCGTTCAACAGCGGTTTGTGCATTCCGTTCCTGATGATTATCCATCGCATATTTGTAGGGCACCAGAATAGCTGGGCGACCCGCAACAGCAAGCTCTGCCATTGTGGAAGCGCCAGAGCGCATAATCGCTAAATGACAGCCGGACAACAACTCAGGCATATTTTCAAAGAAAGCAGAGAGATTGGTTTCGACCTCTGTATTTTCGTACACCCGACTGACCCGATCCAGATCTTCTGGACGGCATTGCTGCGTAATTTCGAGCTTCTTTTGTAGGTCTGTTGGCAATGCTGCGATAGCCTCTGGAACCACATCAGACAAGACTGTCGCGCCTTGACTTCCACCGGTGATCAATAGGCGAAATTTTTCAGCAACCTGAATATTGGGATAGGCGCTACCAAAGAGTTCCCTGATTTCCTTCCGAACCGGATTTCCCGTGTGATACATTTTCCGCACAAGATTTCTCTCGGTCGCCTCTGTATTAACGAAGGAAGTAGCGATTGCTGTCGCCCGTCCCGCAAGCAGCCGATTGACGCGTCCCAATATCGCATTCTGTTCGTGCAAAATAACCGGAACACCAAGCAAAGATGCAGCAAACGCTGGTGGCATCGATGGATATCCGCCAAAACCGATGACTGCAGCAGGTTTGATTTTACGCAGTGCAATCAAAGACTGCAGTACGCCAATTCCTAGCTTAAATGCAGCCTTAAATTTCCCCAAAAGCCCCCCAACAGAAGGGGAAGCCGAATTGACTTGCAATATACTAACACCAGGGAAAAGCTTTTCATAAACCTCGCCCCGGCTATCCGTCATCAACGTTACTTTATATCCACGATCAAGTAATTCAGCAGCAAGTGCGCGCGCAGGAAAAACGTGGCCACCAGTCCCGCCACTTGCCAAAACCATATGACCAAGCATCTGGTTTTCCATCAAATATCCCCCGCGCCAGCTCGGCGGCGACTGAGCGCCAACAGCATTCCCATCAACACTGCCAAGGCCAGCATTGAGGAGCCACCGTAAGAGATGAAAGGAAGGGTCATGCCTTTAGTTGGCATCAATCGAAGGTTCACGCCAATATTAATAATTGCCTGCAGACCAAACTGGGTCAAAAGCCCTGCTGCGGCCAATACAACAAAGAAATTTTTCTCTTCGAGAAGCCGACCAAACCCACGCAATACAATAAATGCAAATAGCCCAAGAAGCAGCAAGCAAAAGAGAACACCAAACTCTTCGCCAACGACCGCAAAGATAAAATCCGTATGCGCATCTGGAAGAACTCGCTTAACGGAGCCATCGCCAGGGCCTACACCAAAGAAGCCACCCGTTTGGAACGCTTCCATAGCACGTTCAATCTGATAGTTCTCGCCGCCTTCAGGCTTTAAGAAACGATCAACTCGACTGGAAACATGAGGAAAGAAAATATAGGCGGAAGCAGCGCCGACGATACCAACACCCAAGAACAGGACCACCCACATAATCCCAAGACCCGCCAGGAAAAACTGGGCGAACCAGACTGCAGAAACCACAAGGGTCATCCCCACATCCGGCTGTAAAAGAAGTAGCCCGACGACAATCAAAAACAGAATTCCGGCAATCAAGTTTCCTGGTATTTCGTCATTCTTGCGTTGCTGCGCAAACATCCATGCGGATACAACTGCAAAAGTCGGTTTCAAGAACTCTGTAGGTTGCAGTGTAAAGCTGCCGAACCAGAGCCAGCGCTTAGCCCCTTTAACCTCAGGACCTATCAACAGCGTTGCTAGAGTAAGTATAAGGCTAACTCCAAAAACAATGACCGCTGTTCGCCGCACCCAAATTGGTGACATCAGAGAAATACTGAAAATGATTGCGAACGCTAAAGGTAGATAGAAGAACTGTCGCTTCACGAAATGAAAACTATCAACACCGATGCGACTGGCAACAGCTGGGCTCGCTGCCAACACCATGATGCCTCCCATGATGATGAGCAAAAGAACCGCCAGTAATGTCCAGCGATCTACTGTCCACCACCACCGACCTACAACTGACCGATCAAGGCGCGTAAATGTTGTCATTCGCCGCCTCCTTCAGTCACAAATTGCCGAAACGCATTTCCACGTTCTTCAAAACTGCCGAACTGATCAAAACTGGCTGCTGCCGGTGCCAACAAGACTGTCGCGGAATTAGTTGAATTTTCTACCAGCTCCCTCGCATCCTTAACGGCCTGTTCGAGAGTTACAGAGAGAGTGTATGGAACTTTCCCTTCAAGGGTTTTTGCAAATTGAGCTGCGCATTCCCCAATGAGAAAAGCGTGCCGAACTTGGTTGAAATATGGCTCTAAACTGTCAATGCCACCAGCTTTGGCAACTCCACCACAAATCCAATAAATATTTTCAAATGCACCTAATGACTTGGCCGCTGCCTCAGCATTCGTGGCTTTAGAGTCATTGATATATCGAACTACACCCTCTTCCAGAACTTGTTCCATGCGATGGGCAAGTCCTCCGAAAGTTTCCAAACCTGTACGAATTTCCTCTGCAGAAAGACCGAGCGCCCAACAGACAGCAGAAGCGGCAGCAGCATTTTGCCAATTATGTGCACCTCGTAAGGATGAAATGCCGTTGAGATCGATCTCCCAGACAACCACCCCATTTTCATGAAGCTGCAGCAGACCCTCACAAGCGGATAAACCGGATTTCAATCGATTTTCTGTTGAAAACGGAATAAGTCGCTGTCCTGTCACACATTCAGCTGCGATTGCCTTGCAGATTGGATCGTCCAAGTTGATGACAGCAGTATCTGGAGCAGTCTGTTTCTGGAAGATCTTTTTCTTAACGTCAATATACCCCTGCATTCCGCCATGACGATCCAGGTGATCAGGGGTGATGTTCAACAACACAGAGACATCGCCATGCCAGCTTGGTGTCAGGTCCAACTGATAAGAAGACAGTTCGAGTACATACACACCATCCTTGGACAACTGCGGTAAATCCATAACAGGTGTCCCGATATTTCCTCCAAGAGCAGTTTCTCTATAAGCCGATTCCAAAATATGATGGATCAGTGCAGACGTTGTTGATTTGCCGTTGGTACCTGTTATTCCAACAAGTTTCCCAGCTGTCTTTTCTTTTAAAAAGACCTCAACATCACCGATGACTTCCATGCCATGGGCACTTGCATACTCAACAACAGGATGTGGCTTTGGATGCGTCAACGGAATACCAGGGCTTAGAACGATCGTCCGCGTGTCCGGCCATCCGTTTGGATCGAAGTTTTGAACGGCAAGGCCTTCAGACTTGGCCGCCACCCGTCCTTTTTCATTATCATCCCAAACAAAAACCCGAGCGTGACCTTCAGCTAGTCGGCGCGCTGTCGCCAAGCCGCTTTTACCTAAGCCAACTACTGCTACACCCTGATTTTCATATGAGTGACTTTTCATCATTCTGTCTATCTCAGCTTCAATGATGCAAGGCCAACAAGTGCCAAAATGACAGCTATGATCCAGAAACGGATCACAATTGTCGGCTCCTGCCAGCCTTTTTGTTCATAATGGTGATGCAGTGGCGCCATGCGGAAAACGCGTTTCCCTGTCATTTTGAACGACGCCACCTGCACAATCACCGAAACGGTTTCCAGCACAAACAGCCCGCCAATGATAGCAAGGACTATTTCATGCCTGGTCACAACGCTAATTGCCCCGAGAGCGCCACCCATCGCAAGAGAGCCGGTATCACCCATAAAAACCATGGCCGGCGGCGCATTAAACCAGAGAAACCCAAGTCCAGCACCAAACAGAGCAGCACAAAAAACCAGAAGTTCACCAGATCCAGGAACCGACTGAATTTGCAGATATTCGGCAAAAACAGAGTTACCCACAAGATAGGCAATCAATCCAAATGAAGTTGCCGCTATCATCACTGGTACAATCGCAAGACCATCCAGACCATCCGTTAGGTTCACCGCGTTAGAAGCCCCGACCATCACAAAAATACCGAAAGGTATGTAAAACCATCCAAGATCAATCAGAACATCCTTCAAAAATGGAATGGTCAGGGCTGTCGCTAGATCGTCATTTGTGACGTCAACAATCCAATATGTTGCTGCCAAAGCAATTACGATTTGACTCAACAGTTTCAGTTTTCCAGGTACACCACGCGTGTTATGCCGACTGACTTTCAAATAGTCATCGACAAAGCCTATGCCTCCAAAGCCTAGAGTGACCAACAAAACCGACCAGACATATCTGTTCGTCAAATCAGCCCACAATAAGGTGCCAAATCCCAACGCGATCAGGATCAGAAAACCTCCCATCGTGGGGGTACCCTGCTTACTGATAATATGGGTTTGCGGCCCATCATCCCGAATGGGTTGACCTTTCTGCTGCTTGCTCTTCAACCAGTTGATAATTCTGGGACCAAAAATGAAACTGATCAGCATAGCTGTCATCAACGCCCCGCCACTTCGGAACGTTAGGTATCTAAAAAGATTGAAGAGCTGAAAGTCATCTGCAAGAGGGAATAATAGATTGTAAAGCATGCTTATGCACCTCCCCCGACCAGAGTGCTTTGATCATCAGAAAGAGCAATCAATGCATCGAGAATTAACTTCATTTTTGTACCAAGAGATCCTTTGACCAGAACGATATCTCCCGCCCTGACTTCAGAACGAACTGTCTCCGCAAGCTCAGAAGAACTAGCGGCGTAGCCACCTTGAACAGTTTGGGGAAGCCCCTCATACAAATTCTGCATATAAGGGCCGCATGCGTATACCATATCTGGTGCACAATCCAAGAGATCATTTACTAGATCTGCATGAATTTCCGCAGATTTTTCGCCAAGCTCTCTCATATCACCAATGACAGCTATCCTACGTCCCCCCTCAATAGGCTGGATCCCTTTTAAAACCTTGAAAGCTGCACGCATGGCAATTGGACTGGCGTTGTAACTCTCGTCAATAATCGTGAAACTTCCAGAACCAAGCTGGATGTTCAGCTGCTCTCCCCGTCCTCCGGGTGCCTGAAATGAGGCAAGCGAAGAAGCGGCTTTTTGAACATCAGCGCCAACAGCCTTAATTGCTCCAAGCACAGCCAGTGAATTTTTCACCCAATGCTCACCCGGAACAGATAATTGATAAGCCACGCGCTCACCCGCAATTGAGGCTTCAACTTCACTGCCATGAGCGACAAGCTTCATATTCAACAGTTTACAATCAGAGCCCTCATTCGACCCAAAAGTCAGAATATTTCTGACTCCCTCCTCTAAGGCACGATCATGCAGCAACTGAAACTCTTCTATATCCGCATTTATTACGGCAGTTCCGTCTGACAAAACACCTTCAAATATCTCGGATTTTGCCCTGGCAATTTCGGCTTTATCCTTGAAAAATTCCAAGTGGGCGATTGCAATTGTTGTAATAATCGCTGCATGTGGTTTCACAAAACAAGATAGAGGGCCAAGCTCACCTGGGTGGTTCATTCCAACCTCGAAAACACCGAACTCTGTCTCTTGCGGCATTCTCGCGAGAGATAAAGGAACGCCCCAATGATTATTAAAACTACTGACACTCCAATGGGTTTTCCCTTGAGCAGAAAGACAATGTGCTAGCGCCTCTTTGGTTCCGGTTTTTCCAACGCTTCCGGTTACGGCAATGATTTTCGCATCTGTGCGAGCGCGCGCGGCTTCACCCAACTGTTCCATCGCTGTCTGGGTATCTTCGACCAAGACTAAACACTCAAGATCCTCACAATCCTCAGGAATACGGCTAACAAGAGCGGCGACCGCCCCATTTTCAAAAGCGCTTTTTACATATGTATGGCCATCATTATTGGGACCAACAATAGCAATGAACAGGTCACCCGGGTTAATCGCACGATTATCTATTGAGACTCCCGTAACCTGCCAATCTTGCGAGCTGCAACTTCCTGATGTTGCCTGCAATATTTCTGCTCCAGTCCACAGAGGCGCTTCAGACATTTGCCCCTCCCATGGAAATTGCTAACTCCTGAGCAACGATACGGTCATTAAAAGGGATCACCTGATCGCCAATTGTCTGCCCTGTTTCATGCCCTTTTCCAGCGATGACGACCACATCACCCTCACTCGCCATTTCCATGGCTTGTCGAATTGCAGCGCGACGATCACCGATATTCAGTGCTTCTGGGCAAGCAACAAGTATTTCTGAGCGAATAGTATCTGGGTTTTCGCTCCGAGGATTATCATCAGCAAGAATGGAGACATCGGCCAAATCAGCAGCTATTTTACCCATTTGCGGACGCTTACCCCGATCTCGATCGCCACCGCACCCAAATATTACAATAAGACGACCATCCACGTGCGCCCGAATTGCTCTCAGAACTGTTTCCAACGCATCTGGCGTATGGGCAAAGTCAACATAAACACCAGCGCCGCTCTTGAGCTTGGCAACCAATTCCATACGCCCTGGAACGTTGGAAAGATCTGGCAATACTTTAACCGCCTCAGTCAGGCTCACGCCACTCGCCAAAACAACACCAAGCGCACAAAGGACGTTCATTGCTTGAAATTCGCCGGCTAGCGGTAAATCCAGGCTCACTTCTTGCCCTAAAATTTTAACGTGAAGCAACTGCCCCTGGCTGTGGGATTTGGCTTCGACCAGTTTCAGCTCCTGCCCTGCATAACCGTAAGAAATCTCTTTCAAATTTCGAGACTTCGCGGCCTCACTAAATTCCGAATAAACATCAGAATCCGCATTTAATACAACCGTTCCACCATCACAGACCACCCTTGACACCAGACCTAGCTTCGCGTTCAGGTAATCCTGCGCGTTTGCATGATAATCCATATGGTCTCGGGTAAAGTTTGTAAAAGCTCCGATTGAGACACCCGCGCCATCCACACGCCTTTGGTCCAATCCGTGGCTGGAAGCTTCCATCACAACATGATTAACCTCCGCTTGCTTTAACTCTTTCAGAACCCGGTGCAAAACCTCCGGATCTGGGGTTGTATATTTGAGGTCCTCAGTGCCAGACGCGGTCATGAGACCAAGGGTTCCAATGCTGGCAGCCGGAATACCCACTTTCTCCCATATCTCGCGAACAAAAAATGCTACTGATGTTTTTCCATTCGTCCCCGTGACTGCCGCAGCAACATCTGGTTTAAGCCCGACAAACTTGTCTATCAGAAACGCAAGCTCACGCCGCGGATCCTCAACCAAGTGTCGCACTACCGGCAAATTCTCATTGTCATGCTCAAGGCCAGCCAGAACAGCGATTGCGCCCTGATTTATTGCCCGATCCACATATTTCCAGCCATCAACTTTTGTTCCTGAAAGGGCTGCAAAAAGATAGCCAGGCTTGACCTGCCGACTATCGGCAGTAATCCCTGTCACTTCGGCATCCTTGGCTGGATCAAATTCAGCCCTATTCAGCAACTCAGAAAGTCGCAAGCTTTTTCTCCCTTGAATAAACTGGAATGTGCATCGCCTTTCGAATGGCGTCGCTCTCTTCATCTACTGGCTTTACGCCTAAAATGGGGCCAATCCGTGAAATTAACCGGGCAACAATCGGCGCCGTTGTCCACCCTGCACTCCTAAAGCCATGGGTGGATGCATTACCTTTTGGCTCATCCAACATTGCCAGAACAACATACCTCGGGTTGTTCATAGGAAACGCGCTCACGAACGACGTGACAAGTGCATCCCGTTTGTAGCGACCATTGACTGCTTTTTCCGCTGTCCCAGTTTTCCCGCCAACCAGATATCCTTCAGCATTCGCATTACGACCAGTTCCTTTTTCCACAACCAGACGCATCAAACGACGAAGCACATTTGAGGTTTTTTTGCTTACAACCCGCTTTCCACTTACCTCTTCCCCAACATCTCTGCGCAGGACCGTAGGGTTATGGAATACCCCACCATTAACGATAGAACTGATCGCAGAGCTTAACTGCAGAGGGCTGACAGAGAGGCCATGACCGTATGAAATTGTCATGGTCTCCAGCGTATTCCAGCGAGGCGGCAATATGGGCGCACCCACTTCTGGCAACTCAACAACGGGGCGGCGGAGAAGCCCCAACTTATCAAGGAATGCACGATGCCGTTTTGGCCCTACATCCTCGGCCATTTTTGCGGTCCCGATATTTGAAGAATACATGAAGATTTCCGGAACGGAGAGCCACCGTTTTTTGGGGTGGTCATCTCGAATACGAAAGCCTGCAATTCGGATCGGGTCTGTTGCATCGTACCCGTCTCGGAGAGAAACCGTCCGGTTTTCCAGTGCCATAGCCGTCGTGAACGCCTTAAAGGTCGAACCCATCTCATAGACACCGAGAGTTGCCTTATTGAACTTACTATCTTTAGGAAAATCCTGTGGCCTATTGGGATCGAAATCGGGAAGCGACACCATTCCCAAAATTTCCGCACTATTTACATCCATCACGATGCCAGAGGCACCGATTGCCTGGAACACTGTCATAAATCGGCTCAGCTCTTCGCGTAAAGCGTATTGAACTCGCAAGTCCACAGACAAATAAAGCGGCTCTCCCACCTTGTCATCAGTTGTCTCCAACTGATCATCAAAGTACTTTTCAATTCCAGCGATACCCTTGTTATCAATATCCGTGTATCCAACCAAATGTGAGACCAGTGGCCCCATTGGATAAACTCGCTTTTCCTCCTCGCGAAAGAAAAGACCAGGTATACCGAGATCATTTACCGCTTTCTGCTCAGTCGGCGTTATATGGCGCTTCACCCAAGTAAAATTTCGATTTGCGGCTAACTTGCGCTCCAATTGCTCTGGATCCAAATCCTCGATAACAGAGACAATCTTCTCCGCAGCCTCCCTCGCATCCAAAACCTTGGACGGATCCGCAAAAAGAGAAACTGTATCCAGGGTTACAGCCAAAAGCTTCCCGCTCCGGTCATAAATGGGAGCCCGAACCCCTGAAACAACTTGAGTGGGTTTGGGTCTAACCTCTGCCACGTGCTCATCCGTTTCTTGCCCAATCCCGGTCAACGCCAATCCGACCAGCCGACCCGCCAAAACGAAGAAACAAAAAGCAAACAGAACACCCGCAACTACCAATCGGTTCCGACCCAGTTCAAGCGCCTCCTTTGCGCTCCCCTCTAACCTTATGGTTTGCTGCTCCACCATCAATCCAAATCCCGATCTTGCACCTGATAGGTCGCCAAATGCAGCCCCTGAGGCGGCAAAGGGACTTCCTCAATTATTTCCAAGCGTGGTTTCCGACGCGGAATTGGAACACCGAGAATACTTGTAATTTCAGGAGAAAGCTCTCTTTCCGGCAAATCTTCAAGACTGGCCACCTGATAGGGAGCCACCAAAAGCAGGGGCAAGTATTTTGCCGTCAAAGCCTGCAGGTTATCCGGACGGTTCCGATAGGCCCACTCAGCCTTCAGGACCTGAATAGCTTGACGGTTATCTTTTATCTGAGCGCGAATATTCCGAAGGTCCCCGTTTAACTGCTGAACCTCATAGGAAAGTTTGTACAGGCCGGAGGAAACAGTCACAAAAGCCAGAGCAATAAGAGCATAGACCTTCCATTTCATTAGGCGGCCCTCCATAGAGGAGCATCCGTTCGAATAGCTCCGCGCAGACGGGCTGAACGGGACCGAGGGTTCAGATCCGCTTCTTCTTTACGGGCCTTCAAAGCTCCTCGCTTAACAAGCTGAAAGGATGGCTCATACTGCTTTTCCATCATCGGCACATGCCGCGATGGATTACCCTTGGCATCAGCTCTCTCAGCCAAAAAGTTTTTCACCATTCTATCTTCGAGACTATGGAAACTAACAACGGCAAGCCGCCCGCCTGGCATCAACAGCCTCTCCGACGCTTCCAGCGCGGCTCGCAATTGACCAAGCTCATCGTTCACGTAGATCCGCAAAGCCTGGAATGTTCTCGTCGCAGGATGAATACCCTTCCCACTTTGCCGCACCACTGTAGAGATCAAGTCTGCCAGCTCCAGAGTGCGAGCAAATGGCTTCGTCTTCCGACGCTCAACAATTGCCTTGGCAACTGACCTTGCCTTCCGCTCTTCACCGTAGCGAAAAATAATGCGAGAAAGCTCTTCTTCGCTTTCTTGGTTCACCACGTCTGCAGCTGTTTGCCCGTCCCTTGACATCCTCATATCTAGCGGACCGTCCTGCATGAAGGAAAAGCCGCGTTCGGCTTCGTCAAGCTGCATGGAAGAAACGCCAATATCTAGGGCAATACCATGAACCTTATCAATTCCCTGGCGAGCAAGAAGCTCCTCCATTTCCCCAAAGGTACCTTCAAGGATTGCAAAACGCCCCTCAAACTCGACTTCCATTTTTTTGCCGATTTCGATTGCCCGTGGATCGCGATCAATTCCATAAACCTGACAGGGCGCAAAATTCAAAAAAGCACGACTGTAACCACCCGCGCCAAAAGTCCCATCCAGAATAATTTCCCCTTCTTGAGGAGATAGGATCTCCAGCACCTCACCCAGCATCACAGAAATATGGGGAGATTTCTCACTCATGTGTCGCCCCGTCCGATTGAACCGCCACGCTCCCGCTTCTCACGAGCTTTTGCCTTAGCCTTTTGCATTCGGGCCTTGAATGCCTCTGGGTGCCAGATCTGAAAACTGTCCCCACGTCCGACAAACACACACTCGCCTTCAAATCCGGCTTCCTCAACCATGTGCAACGGGATCATGATTCGTCCATCGCCATCAATAGGCAATTCGATAGCCTCTGCCATCAGGACATCAGCTTCATCATCCCGCTCTGCGGACATCGGATCGAAGCCTCCAATTTTCTGCAGCAATCCCTCCATAACGCCCATATCACAAGCGTTTAGACAATCGCCATCAATACTCGGAAACAGGATCACGGTTTCAAACCCACGCAACGCAAGATTGGATCGAAAGCGTGCAGGCACTGACACCCGACCTTTCTTGTCAATCTTGTTCGTAACAGTGGACAGAAATAGGGACATAAGCCCTGAACCTCGCAGAATTCCTGATTACACACCTCTCCCCCAGCGCGCCCGGGAGGTGATGATTACCAAAATTGGGATATTTTGGGTTATCATGGAATTCTATGGGAGTCAATGGAAATAGACTGATTTTACTGGGTTTTAAGCAAGTTCTGATGGACAAAAATGGCGTTAACTTGTTCACCTCAAGAAATGGCTATTGTTAATATTTATTGGTGACTTAAATGGTTAATGTTTATGTTTTGTTCTCATTCGGTTGAACTTGTTTTTACTTTGTTCTGACTTGCTAAAACAAATCTAGGCTGCCTGCCATAAGGACCATGACGATCTCGCAAAAAATTTGTGAATAAAAAAAGCCGCTTTTTAATTGCGCACAAAAACAACCGTCCCTCGTCCTCAATGCAGGAGAGGTCCGTTCGGACCGTAATTTAGTCAGTTGATTACAAAGAGGCGGAATATGATTTACACCGAAGAAGGTATGAACCTTGTCGAGATTCAAGGGGCTGCGAATAAGCGTGAAGAATTCTTAACTGCGGTATCCCAAAAGGTTAAACTCGCGAATGCGGACCTTTCCGGCATTAAGCTCGATAAAATCAATTTATCCGACGCAGAACTATACAGCATCGATTTTTCTGAAACAGACCTATCTTACAGCCTTTTTAAGAATACTGATTTCAGTGCTAGTAACTTCAAAGAAGCTATTATCCGCAAGTCGATGTTTATTGGCTGCGACTTTTCAAATGCCAATTTACAGAAGGCAGATCTACATGGATGCTACTTCACCAATTGCATTTTTAAAAACTCGAACCTGTCTCACGCGGATTTGGAGGATGTCACTATTCAGATGGCAGACTTTTCTAATGCAATACTCTACGGCACCAAATTTACCCGAAGCGGCAATGCTATCTCCTATCACCCGCTAATTGATAGCCAAGAAGAAGAAGGAGGATGGATCGCGGCAGTATTACAGCAGGTCCCTGACATGCCAAAAATATCAGAAGTACGCTTTGATGGAGCCAAACTATCTGCCTGCTCATTTAAACAGCAAACACTCAATAAGTGCTCTTTTGACGACGCGGTTTTGCAGGGCAGTAATTTCTGCGCCACTAAAATTAATGGTGGGCGATTTAAAGAAACCGATATTGATGGCGCTGATCTTGAAAATGTCTCCATCCATAGAACCGAATTCCATGAAATTCAGAGTGAATACACTAATTTTAGAAACGCAAAATTTATAAAGTCAGACTTTATTAATTGCAGCTTCAAACATAGTGAATTCACATCCAGCACCATTCAAGAATGCCTCTTTAGCGAAGAAGGAAACAACTCAACTGAGTTTGTGTCTTGCAATTTCACAGCAACTAATTTCAGCAATGGGCGCCTACCCCATACTAGTTTCTTGAGCTGTAAGCTTCAAAACACCCACTTCACTGAAATCACGTTCCGCCATAGTGAATTCAAGAATTGCAATGGCTTGAACGCGAAATTTGAAGATTGCAACCTTTCACACACCAACAGCTTCCAGATATACACATTTCTCTTCGCTGAATTTAATAACTACAACTTAAACAACACCATATTTACTGAGTGCGAATTTACAGAGCAGCAGATACCCGTATCCACTCAAGGAGCAGTTGACTTTCAAAAATGTACATCACGAGATGACATACCACAGCCGCATGCACTTGCGCCCCAAGACGATGAGCAGGAGGAGAGTTTTGATCTGGTTATAGATATGGGAGACGATGAGTTCTAAGACGGGGAATCCGCCGACAGATTAAGATGGAGACCTCAATATGATCGGGGAGCCTGAAGAATAAAGTTGGAAATCATATCTGTTCTAATGGAGGATTTCCCAGCGCTCATGGGATTTACCATGAGTTTTTTCCTGCTCGTCCCGGAAATCCTCCAGCGAACCATCCAATGTTCGTTCGATCACCTGATCAAGGGCTCTCGCTGTATTGACCCTGCTCATATAAACATAGTCAGCACCGGCTAAATAAAGATCACGAGCTGCCATTGGCGCCTCAGCGTTTGAGATAATGACCGCGTCCTCATTGATGCTGCGCAGCGTATGAACAAGTGATTTATTGTTAGTTCCCTTCAAAATTTCATCTGGAATGGTCGAGATAATAACGCTCGCTTTTTCAAGTCCAGCATGGCGTAAAGTCAGCTCACTTCCCAAATCACCGTATTTGACTGAGGCACCCATTTTCCGAATGGCGGGATGAAGTTGGACATTAAAATCAATCACAAGTATCCGCTTCATCAACTCCGGGCGATTAGCGGATATCTCGTGAAGCAGAGATGAGGCAACCCGATGAAAGCCGAGCAGTATTATATCTGGCTCCTCTTCGTCCTCTTCATATTCCTCACCTGGCTCCTTCAAACCAAGTTTATCCAGGACAGGGCCCCACCATCCATAAATTCGATAGGCATGTTCAAAGAAAGACGGGGTCAGCAACGCAGTAATAATAAAAGCAATGATAACAGAGCTAGAAAAATTCTCAGAGATATGACCGTATTGCCCCCCAAGATACGCAATCACAAGGGCGAACTCAGAAACTTGCGCCAAACGCACCGCAGAGATCTGTGCCAACCGCCGATCCCCACCCGTCATATGAAAGAGAGGCATAAAGATAACTTGACGGCTCAGGATAGAACAACCAGCAAGGACCACTGCAATCAGGATGATTGTCCAATCCTTGATTTCAGGGATTCCCATCCCCAAGCCGACAAAGAACAGGACAATAAAGAAGTCTCGTACAACACCGACTTTTGCGATGATATCCCGGCTATAGGGCAACGTCGCAATGGTCATACCCGCAATCAGAGAACTCATCCCCGAGCCAACCGACATGGATGTTGAAAAACCAAACAAGGCTTCCACCCCATAATCAAGACCAGCCCCAATAAAAACGATCGTAAAACACCACCCAATAGCTCCAACGAAGACCATCTGCGGATCTTTAGCGAACCACTGAAATGCGCGAGAGACGACAAATCGAGCCAGGATGTAGGTGATCGCTGCAAGCAAAAACATTCCCAGGAAAGAAATGAGTGCGGATAATAATTCTGGAGAATGGAAGGTAGGTTGCAGAACGAGAACGACAATGGCCCAAATATCCTGGAAAACGAGAATTCCAAGCGCAAGCCGCCCAGACTCTGTTCCCAGCTCATACCGCTCTTGAAACAGTTTAATCACCAGAAGGGTTGAGGAACCTGCCAGGAAAATACCAAAATAAAGTGCATCGTAATTGCCTGGAAACAGGAAATCGAGACCGACCCATACGGCCAGTTTTACCAGGCCAATCCCCATTAAAACTGTCAATGGATACTGAAGGATACCGGAAAGAACGATCATCTTGCCGCTGCTGGCGATTTTCCGGATATCAATCTCCAAACCAATCATGAACAGCAGTAAAATGAACCCAAGCTCAGCAATGGTTTCAATGTTCGCAGGATCCGTGATCAATTTGAACCCTATTGGCCCCACGACGATACCAGCCAACAAAAAGGCAGCAATACTTGGCAGGCCCAGTCGCACTGCGACAACACCAGTTAATGTTGCTGCAAACAGACAAACCCCGATATCGTAAACAAGCACCGGCAGTGCACCGCTAGCCGCCCAAGCCGCCTCCGTCACAGCCAGAAGCAGCAAAAACGACAAAGCGCCTGCTTTTAAGGCCGATACAGCTAGAAAACTCAATGATTTAACATTTATCATCAGGATCCGGGATTACATGTGATCTTAACAGATATTATGGGTTTACCATGACCACGAGGACAATCAAACTCTAATTCAGTTATGAAGGTTTCTGACGGAGAAAAGAATACCAGATGGCCTATAAGCCGGGTTCTGTCCACGATTTCTCGCTGGATGATCATTCATCTAGGGTGCCTGTTGCCAGACACCTCATGCAACCAACCCGAACGGTAGCCCGGAAAACCTGCTTATGCAGCGGCAAAGCCCTGCATCGACCGTTCCTATTTGGTTTTGCTCCCGGTGGGGTTTACCATGCCGCTTCTGTTGCCAGACGCGCGGTGCGCTCTTACCGCACCCTTTCACCCTTACCTGAAACCAGGCGGTTTGCTTTCTGTGGCACTTTCCCTAGGGTCGCCCCCGCCGGCCATTAACCGGCACCGTATTTCCGTGGAGCCCGGACTTTCCTCTTCCGCGAGGGAAGCGATCATCCAGCCATCTGGTCGAAACTGCTTACTCTTAAGCGTTTTGTGGGTCAAGTATTCCGTTGTGCAGCGACCAACTGCGCGAGCTTTAAAGTCTCAGGATCCTCCTCACCTGAAATAACGCTCGGTCGCCAATGTCGCTGAAAAGCGGCAATGGTCTCAACGGATCCCGGGTCTTCATACCCAATTGCTTCAAGGGCCTCGTCCAACGCCAAACGGCTCATTTGCTCCCCAGATGCATTATGAGCGGGCCAGTAGCCCACACCAACTGCCGCAAGCATTTCCCAATCAAACAGCTCTCCAGGATCCTGTTTTCGTTTTGGTGCAATATCCGAATGTCCAACAACGTTTAAGGGTTCAATTTCATAGCGATTAACGATTTGCTGGCTCAACGCCTTAACGGCCAGCATCTGTTCTTCTGGGAACGGGACATACCCAAACTCATGACCAGGATTAACGATCTCAATTCCGATGGAGGCTGAATTGACGTCGGTAATCCCATTCCAATAACTGACCCCTGCGTGCCAGGCACGTTTATCCTCAGCCACTAACTGATGAATTAGTCCCTCTTCCGTGATCATGTAGTGAGCGCTCACACCTGCATCCACATCACACATCCGCCTCAAGGCACCTTCGGCCGTTTGCATGCCGGTATAATGAAGGACGAGCATTGAGACAGACATTTCGTTCCGACGTTCATTACAGTTCGGAGATGGTGACTGAAGGATGTTAAGCTGCTTCATCAGATGTCTCTGACTTTTGCAATCTCATCATAAGCTGCATTAATTTTGGCCAACTTATTATTAGCGAGGTCGATTGCTTCTTGCGGCAGACCCTGAGAAATAACCGTATCCGGATGGTTTTCCCGGATTAGCTTCCGATAAACTTTTTTCAACTCAGCATCTGAAATGGAAGGTTCGACGCCAAGTATTCTATAGGGATCCTCTGCAGGGGCTCCAGAATGCAGGCTGCGAAGCCGATCATAATCATGATCCGTCAGTCCAAAGATACGAGCGATGGTCTTCAAATACTCATCTTCATCTGGATGAAGCACTCCGTCTGCCATGGCAATAGCAAACAGACTGATCAGCAAATCCTCTTTAATTTGAGGGTTATTACGAAACATTCGGGCAATTTGCTTGGCATAAGCCTCATACCCAGCTGTATGCTGCCGGGCCTTATCAAAGAATTTGCCAAAATTGGCCTCTTCTTCTTTTGGTATCCGGAAAACCCGCTTAAACGCATCCACCTCGTCACGTGTAACAACGCCATCAGCTTTGGCCATTTTGGCGCCCAGAGCGACAACAGCAACCGTAAAAGCCACTTGCTTCAATCCGGTATCGATCGTTTCTGGGGCGTCGTCTTCATCCTCGGCCTCGCGATACTTATCAACGACATGACCAGCAACACCTCCGAGAAGTGCACCAATAGGCCCACCTAGGAACAGTCCAGCCGCACCTCCCAGTAATTTTCCCCAAATCGCCATCCGGTTTCCTTTAACTTACCCTTTGGCCGACTATAACAAGCACAAGATCATTGGACCAGCCTCAGAAGCTGTGACATTTTACCACTTCCTAGAAATTCAGATCACCTTGCATTTAAACAGTGACCGGTTGAATTGACTTTTCTATAAAAATATGGCGTTGTTGGACTTCAATCATTTTTTAAACCGGACCTAACAAAAAACCGGGCTAAAAAAAAGAGTGTGTAAACCCCTTACATGAGACGCTTGCCATGACGACACGTGACTGGAGAAGCCCAGAAATCCTTCTGATGATTACGGCTGCTGCGTGGGGCGCGGGTTTCGCCGTCTGGATGGCACTTCTGAATAATTTTGCTGTCGATATTGTCAATTTCACAGGTAAGGAAATTGGGATATTGCAGTCCTTAAGGGAAGTTCCAGGGCTTCTTGCTTTTACAGTTATTTTTGTCCTGATGGTCATTGCTGAACAGAGGTTACTGGTACTCTCGCTTCTGGTATTTGGCATCGGTGTTTCAATTACCGGGTTTTTCCCGACGGAATATGGCTTCTATTTCACGACTGTCCTGATGTCAGTCGGATTTCATTACCATGAGACACTTCGCCAGTCCTTGACCTTACAACTGGTCAGCAAGGAGAGAGCGCCGCTGGTCATGGGTAAGCAGCTTTCAGCGCAAGCTTTTGCCTCACTCGCTGTTTACGGGGTCATCTATGTCACCACTAAGTTCTTGGGACTTGAGTTTGCGACCCTCTATGCGTTAGGTGGAGCGGTTTCCATCTTTGCAGCGCTCGTATGCTGGGGGGCTTTCCCACAATTCCATGTGGAAGTGATCCAAACTAAAAAAATCATTTTGAGAAAGCGTTATTGGTTGTATTACGCCCTCACTTTTCTTGCAGGCGCTCGGCGACAGATCTTCATGGTTTTCGCAGGCTTCATGATGGTGGAAAAGTTTGGATATGATGTTTCCACCATCACAGCCCTGTATTTGCTCAATCACGCTATCAATATATTCCTGGCGCCGCGCATTGGTCGGCTCATTTCCCATTGGGGAGAGCGAAAAGCATTGGTCTTTGAATATTCAGGACTGGTTCTTGTCTTTATTGCCTATGCCTTCGTGAGCAATGCAACACTTGCAGGTGCACTCTACATTATCGATCACTTGTTCTTTGCCTTCGCAATCGGCATTAAAAGCTACTTCCAAAAAATTGCAAACCCCAAGGACATGGCAGCAACAGCTAGCGTCAGCTTTACGATTAACCACATTGCCGCCGTGGTTATACCTGTCGTTTTTGGAATTCTATGGCTAACGTCACCGGCAAGCGTATTCCTTGCAGGTGCAGTAATGGCTGGGCTTTCCCTGATCGCATCTCTGAATATCCCCCGACACCCAGAACCCGGGAATGAAACCCTAAAGGGTCCCCGTTTCCCTGAGGATGATGTACTAATCCAGACAAAAATTGCGTAGGTAGGATTTAGCTTTCTGGTTTGTCATCATCTAGAAGGATGCGGTTCGCCGCTCCGTCCAGATCATCATACTGACCAGATTTAAGACTCCAGAGAAAAGCAACTAAGCCAAGGGCACCCATAAAAAGTGCGATTGGGATAAGGTAGATAAGTACGTTCATGAGGCTGCCCCTTTACGCCGGCTCAAACGCATGGAATTCGCGCAAACTACGAGCGATGACGCTGACATGGCAATTGCTGCAAAAAGTGGTGTAACAATACCGAGGACGGCGAGCGGAACTGCAATTGCGTTGTAACCAAAGGCCAAACCAAAATTCTGCATAACCAGTCGTTGGGAAAATCTTGCAACCCGCACCGTTTCTATAACAGCTTTCAGGCTGCGCCCTTGAAATACAAAATCAGCTGCAGTCTGACTAACATCTGCCGCCGTTGCGGGTGACATAGATGCGTGGGCGGCGGCCAATGCGGGCGCATCGTTCAAACCATCCCCCACCATCAACACCTTCCGACCTGAGGCTCTTAATTCCTCAATCCGTTGAACCTTGTCTTCTGGCTTCACTTCTGAGGTCCAGCAATCAATTCCAGCAGCCTCAGCCATTACACTCGCAACTTCTTCGCGATCACCAGACAGAAGTTCAACTGACAGACCAATTTTCTTTAAAGCTTCAATGGTCGCTGCAGCATCAGGGCGAAGATGATCTTCAAACAAAAACTGGACTGGTTGGTGATCAGGCCTTTTAAGCCAAAGCTCCGGTAAATTGTCTCCAGATCCAGCCATTTGAGCAACCGCTTCCTCATCAAGACACCAACGGCGACTTCCGAGCCGGATCTCTCCGTTTCCAGTATTTGCGCTTAAGCCACGCCCCGGATGCTCTGCAACACCTGCAATTGGGACAACCTGACCTGCCGCCCTGCTTACGGCTTGAGCGAGTGGATGACGGCTGGATATAGCAAGGCTTGCAGCCACCTGGAGGGCTTCAGGATCAATTTGATCCCCATTGACCAAATCAAGTCGTCCTTCTGTTAATGTCCCAGTCTTATCCAAGACAACTGTATCAATTCCAGCAAGCCGTTCGAGCCCGTCCGCCGCCTTTACTAAAACACCACTGGCGAGCAGCCTACCGCTGGCAACAACCTGCACGACTGGCACTGCAAGTCCAAGCGCACAAGGACAGGTTACAATTAAAACAGCAACAGCATTCAACAAGGCAACTTGCCAGTCTGTGCCAATTAGCCACCACCCGGCAAAGGTTATGGCGGCCAGAATATGAACGGCAGGTGCATAATATTCCGCAATCCGATCAGCAATCCGCACATAAGTCGCCCGGCCCTGCTCTGCGTTTTCCATAAGCCGGACAATGTCTCCAAGCAGCGTATCTTCCCCAGTCTTGGTGGCTTCCACAACAACTGGTGCAGTCAGATTGAGCGTCCCGGCATAAACGGCTGTCCCCTCTCCAGCTTGAATGGGCAGGCTCTCTCCAGTTACGAGGCTATTGTCCACATCACTCTGGCCTTCCAGAACAATTCCATCCACTGGGAAGCGATCACCGACGGCAACGTGCACCCGACTTCCAGGCACAACAGCGTCGACAGGAACAGAACGATGGCTACCGTCTGGATCAATGACTGTCGCAGCTACAGCCTTTAATAGCAGCAACCTTTCAGCCGCAGAACGAGCTTTGGTTCGAGCTCTATTATCGAGATAACGGCCAATCAAAAGAAAGAAGAGCAAGGTTACCGCAGCATCAAAATATGCATATTCGCCGCTTTGAATGGTTTCCGCCAGGCTCATTCCCACTGCAAGAATAACGGCAAGGGAAATTGGTACATCCATATTCAAACGGCCCGCTTTTAAAGCGCGGACAGCGGATCGGAAAAAGACCTGTCCCGAATATGCAACCGCAGGCATCGCAATTAATGCTGACATCCAATGCATAAAGTCCCGTGTTGCAGTTCCCATATCGTCTGAGAAAATACCTGCCCAAACGGAGACAGACAAAAGCATCACGTTTGCAGCTGCAAATCCTGCAACCCCCATCGCACGGAGTAGCTTTTTATCTTCCTCATCTGCAGCGGTCGATAACAGAGCCTGATCATAAGGTGTTAAGGCATACCCAAGATCAATAATAGGATGGACAAGGTCGGCAGCGTTAGCCTCCGCCTCCTTCCAGCGAACCAGAAGTCGCCGGGTAGAAAAATTCACACGCGCTTCAAGCACAGCTGGATTTGCTTTCAGCGTCCCTTCAATATTGCGAATGCAATTAGCGCAGTGCATCCCCTCGACAAGTAAGTGCAGCAGGGCATCACCATGTTCATCGTGGGTCACGAAAGCGGAAGGGTCTGCAGCGACAAAATTGGCGAATTCCGCTTCCGGGCTGTTGCTATCTGCAAGTGACAGAGCCCCACCAGAGCAACAGCTTGCCCCTCCCCGAAAAATCGGAGGCTGTAATGGTCCGTCAACTTGCCTTGCTACTTCACCCATAACCTTTTCTCGATATGGTAGGCCTTTTCATAGTTGCCAGCGTCAGCATATAGTTTCATGTCCCAGTTGCCAGGTGCCGAGACAACTGATTCTGCAACCAATCGATCGCCATTCCTGTTGAATTCAAGAACCACATCCTGACCTTCAACCGTTGGACGCACAAGTATTCCCTGAACGGATCTGATATCAACGGCACGTCCGTTAGCATCCTCCAACGCGAGGCTAATGCTGACCTGGTTGTTTCCAGCGGCAACAATGTCCACGCGAGGGGTCCATCCTCTGGTCAGCTGTTCCCGCTGCGTAGCCAGCTCAGCGTTATAGTTCAAGCCTTTCTTATAGGCGTCTTCAGTCGTTAAGCCCGAAAAACTAGTCAACGCAAAGTAAACAAAGAAACCATTGGCTATCAGCATAAAGGTAAAAAAACCTATTAAAATGAATAGAACATGCCGACCTTCGAGTTTCTTTTCAGCCATAGCAACCATCACCTTGGTCCTTTAAATGTCGTTTCCTGGGAGTCAGTTTTTCCGGTCACAATATCTTTAATGACAATATCCAAATCTAAACTGCTCTCATCCCCCATGACCTCTGGATCAACCGCGATAAAGAGTTTAACCGCGGAAACGGCGTCACCTGGTACCCGAACAATCATGTCATGGTTTCGGGGTCCTTCAGTCTGTAGCCAAATATTACTGGTTTCAAGACCTTCTACCTGAATCTGATATCTTCTTGTTTCATGCAGCTTATTCAGAATTTTAACAGTATACCCGTTTCGAATTGTGCCATCAGAAAGCTGAACGAATAAGGGGTTCCGATCCCGAATGACATTCACGTCCAACTCTGAGCGTGTCAGCAGCGTGAAGAGCATAATTGACCCGACAACACAAAGGAGTGCTGCGTAAGCAATTGTTCTTGGGCGAATAAAGCGAACATTCAGTTTCTTGATTGGCTCGGCGGTTTTTTGTCCCGTATAGGTATCGTAACTAATTAACCCTTTCGGCAGGCCAATTTTCTCCATCACACTATCGCAAGCATCAATACAAAGCGCGCAGGTAATACATTCAAGCTGTGCGCCATCACGTATATCAATACCCATCGGGCAGACCGCGACACATTGATTACAGTCGATACAATGCCCACGCCCTTCCCAGCTGTCATCCTTCTTATGAGGTCCTCGAGGCTCACCACGTTTTTCATGATAAGTCACGCTCAAGGATTCCTCATCGATCATTGCACCCTGAATACGCGGCCATGGACACATGTATGTGCAAACCTGCTCCCGCATCATGCCACCAAAAACATAAGTGGTAGCGGTCAGGACAGCGATCGTCGTGTAAGCAATAGGACGCGCATCAAAATAAACCAGATCTTGAAGAAGCGTTGGGGCATCTGCAAAGTAGAAAACCCAGGCTCCACCAGTGAAAAGCCCAATCAGTAGCCAAATGATATGCTTTGAAACCCGTTTCCGGATTTTATCAAAGGACATAGGCGCTTTATCCAATCGAAGGCGGGCATTCCGGTCGCCTTCGATGGCGCGCTCCACAAAAATAAATAAGTCCGTCCAAACTGTTTGCGGGCAGGAATAGCCGCACCAGGCACGACCAAATAAAGATGTTACCAGAAACAAGGACAACGCCGCGACAATCAGTATGCCCGTAATATAATAGACTTCTTGCGGCCATAATTCGATGAAGAAGAAATAGAAACGATTGTGTTCCAGATCGATCATGACAGCCTGATCTGGCGCGCCACCCGGCCGATCCCACCTAATCCATGGGGTCACATAATAGATCGCAAGGGTAATTCCCATGATGATCCATTTGAGTTGACGGAAAGTACCCGTCGCTTTCTTTGGGTGGATCTTCTTGCGTTTGACGTAAAGGGAACGATTTTCTTTTTTATTGACGGGTTGAACGTCAACCTTTTCAACGGGGGCACTGCTCACTGGTCTAGCTCCAAACTGGTGCGCCACTTTTGGGAGCGGCGCACCTCATCAAGCAATGGAAAAAAGGTACTTCTAAGGGCGGCTTATTCGCCACCGCCCAAAGAATGAACATACAGGCTGATCTGGCGGACAACGCTGTCATCCAGTCGATCAGTCCAGGCTGGCATTACGTTAGCGCGGCCATTTGCGATTGTTCTGACAATAGTTTCCTTGTCGCCACCGTAAAACCAAATGGCGTCAGTCAAGTTTGGCGCACCAAGCTCATAACTACCTTTTGCATTTTCACCATGACAAGCTGCACACTCATTGGCGTAGATTTCCTGGCCACGTGCAACAGCCTCTCCATCACGCCCTTCCTGTGACAAGGACAGAACATATTCAGCAACATCCAGAACTTGTTCTTTTTCAAGAATTTCGTCTCTCAGAAAAGCTGGCATTTCCCCGGTACGGGTCTCTTCATGATCTGAACGAATGCCGAATTTGACCGTCTGATAAATGGCGTCGACAGAGCCACCCCACAGCCAGTCATCATCATTGAGGTTCGGAAAACCTGGGCCGCCTTGAGCACCGGATCCATGGCACTGCGAACAATTCACAGCGAAATGGGAACGGCCACCGGCCAGAGCAAACTGATAGAGCTCCTCATTATTCTTAACCTCAGACAGGTCGGCAGTAACCAGAGCGTCGGTAATTTCAGACCGACTAGCCTCAACCTCAGCAATTTCCTGCTCAACTTCACTTCGGGAAGAATATCCAAAAGTGCCTGCTGTATAATCGCTAATCATTGGCCAGGCTGGGTAAACGACCCAATAGCCGATTGACCAGATGATTGTGGCGTAGAATGTCCACAGCCACCACCGAGGCATCGGTGTGTCTAGCTCTTTAATCCCGTCCCATTCGTGGCCGGTTGTCTCAGTACCTGAGACTTCATCTTTTTCCACTTTGGACATTATTCTTTCTCCTCAAGCGGGATCTGTGCTGCTTTGTCAAACTTATCCTTGTTTTTTGGCCACAAGGCGTAGACGAGCACGATCAAAAATAAACCGAACAGATATACCAGCCCATATGTCTGGGCGAAGTGAGAGGCGTCTTGAAACGTTACATCCATTTCTTCCTCCTATCTGTGACCGGATTCCGGATCATATGAAGTGAAGTCCACCAAAGTTCCGAGCATCTGCAAGTAAGCAATCAACGCATCCAACTCAGAAACCATATCTGGATTTCCATCAAAATTCCGAACCTGTGCCTTTGGATACCGAGCCATTAGGTCATCATAACCATCTGAGTCTGGATCCACTTGAGCCTTCAGATCAGCTTCCGCATTTTCGATCATTTCATCTGTATACGGAACACCAAGCATCCGGTTTGCAACCAAGTCACCTTTGATATCCGGTACCTTAAGCTCAGTTTTCTCAAGCCAAGAGTAAGATGGCATTACACTTTCTGGCACCACATCCTGTGGACGGCGCATATGGGTGACATGCCATTCATCTGAATAACGCCCCCCCACACGAGCCAGATCTGGACCAGTCCGCTTAGAACCCCACTGGAATGGATGGTCATACATACTCTCCGCTGCCAGCGAGTAATGGCCATACCGTTCAGCTTCATCCCGAAGCGGACGAACCATCTGACTATGACAGTTGTAGCAACCCTCACGAAGATAGATATTACGGCCCGCCAGCTCTAAAGGACTGTAGGGACGAACCCCCTTCACCTTCTCAATGGTGCTTTCCAGATAAAACAGCGGCGCAATTTCGATGATACCGCCAATGGAAACCACCACAAGAGTGAGGACCAGCATCAGTATGGAATTTTTCTCAATAATTTTATGACTGAACATATTCCTTACCTCCCAACAGCGACTTCAGCGTTGAGGATAACTGTATCCTCTTCGGTTTTACGAACATCACCACGGGCTGTTCTCCAGAGGTTGTAGGCCATGATGCCGGATCCGATCAGGAAGAGGACACCACCTAGGGCCCGAATTACGTAGAAAGGATGCATAGCTTCAACAGTTTCACTGAATGAATACTCCAGGAAGCCAAAGGCATCATAAGCACGCCACATCAGACCTTGCATGATACCGGATACCCACATCGCAGTGATGTAAAGCAGGATACCAATTGTTGAGACCCAGTAGTGAACTGAGACCAGTTTGTCTGAATAGAGAGACTTCCGTTTCCAGACAACTGGAGCAAGGAAGTAAAGGGCGCCAAAGCTGACATAAGCAACCCAGCCAAGCGCACCTGAATGCACATGACCAATCGTCCAGTCAGTGTAATGGCTAAGCGCGTTCACAGCCTTCACAGACATCAGCGGACCTTCAAATGTACTCATGCCATAGAAAGCTACTGAAGTGACCAGGAAGCGAACAACCGGATCAGTTCTCAACTTATCCCAAGCACCAGAGAGTGTCATCAGGCCGTTGATCATTCCGCCCCAGGATGGCATCCACAACATGATTGAGAATGTCATACCCAAAGTCTGAGACCAGTCAGGCAAAGCTGTGTAATGAAGGTGATGAGGGCCTGCCCAAATATATAAGAAAATCAAAGCCCAGAAATGGATAATGGACAGTCTGTAGGAATAGACAGGACGATTGACCCGTTTCGGAATGAAGTAATACATAATTCCGAGGAAGCCAGCTGTCAGGAAGAAACCAACCGCGTTATGACCATACCACCACTGTGTCAACGCACTTTGAACACCAGCGAAAAGTGAGTAACTCTTCGTTCCTGTCAAGCTAACAGGCAACGCCAAAGCGTTCACAACATGCAACATCGCAATCGTAATGATGAAGGCCAAATAGAACCAGTTGGCCACATAAATATGTTTTTCCTGCCGCTTCCAAAGCGTTACCAAGAACACCAGTAGGTAAACGACCCAAACAACCGTCAGCCAAAGATCAACATACCACTCAGGTTCAGCATATTCCTTACCTTGGGTTACACCCAGTAGGTAACCTGTTGCTGCCAGCACGATAAAGAGCTGGTAACCCCAGAAAACAAACCAAGGGGAATAAGTCCCTGCTAGCCGAGCCCGACAGGTTCTCTGGACCACATGGAAGGAAGTTGCCAGCAGGATGTTGCCCCCAAAAGCAAAAATCACTGCAGACGTATGTAACGGACGCAAGCGTCCAAAAGAAGTCCATGGCAAATCCAGGTTGAGAACCGGGAAAGCCAGTTGCAAGGCAATTACAACACCAACGAGAAAGCCGACAACACCCCAAAATGTTGATGCGACAACGCCATATTTGACGATCTCAGTATTGTATTCAATTTCACCCGCGGCTACCGCTGGTTTTGCTTTTGTACCATATGCTCTGGAAATCAGGGCATATGCTGCCAAAACAGAGGCAACTGCGAATGTCATGCCGTGAATCATCATTCCTTGGTCTTGTGCCTTGGCAGACATCAAGAGGCCAAGGACCGCTCCGATGATTGAAAAGCCTATCCATAACAGATTCATACCAGTCATCCGTTTAATTTTGTTTCATTGCTTGATGATGAGAAACGTCAGAAATCAATTCTCATTGAGCCAGACCTAACCCCTCAGGCTGCAAGATGTTCTCATCGTTCGATTACTGCATTGACCTCAGTCAATTCACTCAGACTTATAACTTTATTGATACTAAACTTCTGAACTGAATTAAGCATAGGTTAATATTCAGGAAATTCTCAAATCGCACGAGAATGTTTTCCAACACCCCGCCCCATATATGTATCAAAAACAGCACATATGGTTCGAACTAAAAATCTACCTTCTTCGGTGACTTCTATTGCCTTACCTTTAATATTTACCAAGCCGTCCACCTTGAAATTTTCAAGTTTACTTAGCTCATCATCAAAAAAATCTGGCGAAATACTGTGCTTCGTTAACACTCCAGCAAGATCAATTTCCAAATTACACATCAGGGTTTCGATCACTTCGCGGCGGAGGATATCCTCGGCCGTCACTTCCAGCGCCTTAGCTAAAGGAAACGCACCAGAAAAGACCGTTCTCTTATATTCCGGAATACTCACAATATTTTGGGTATAACCCTGAGGCAGGCGACCGATGGCTGAAGCCCCGATACCGATCAGCGCCTCAGCATCATCTGTCGTATACCCTTGGAAATTCCGTTTCAAATTATTGTCCGCAAGGGCGACCGCCATAGGATCATCTGGGTGAGCAAAATGATCCAGTCCAATCATGACGTAACCCAACTCTTGAAGACAATCCGCCGCTACGGTTGCTTGCTCAACCCTGGCCTTAACTTGAGGAAGAGCTTCCTCGCGGATCATCTTCATATGGGTCTTCATCCAAGGAACGTGGGCATACCCAAAAAGCGCTACCCTGCTTGGCTTCAGTTCATGGGACAGCTCTATAGTCCTTCTGACATCATCTGTGGTTTGCAGAGGAAGGCCATACATCAAGTCAAAATTGAGCTGAGTGATACCTTCATGTCGCAAATTATCGACAACCTCTTTCGTCAGCTCAAAGGATTGAATTCGGTTTATCGCTGCCTGCACACCGGGATTAAAATCCTGGATACCAAGGCTCGCCCGATTGATTCCGGCTTCTGCAAGGGCTTTTACTTTAGCCGCGTCAGCTGTTCGAGGATCAATCTCGATCGCCCGCTCAGCATCCGGCGTATACTCAAACCCTTCTTCCAACATACCCATGATGGACTTAAAATCATCTGCCGACAAAATACTGGGTGTACCGCCACCCCAATGAACATGAGATAAAGCAAAGCGCCCAGGCAAGACGTCCATCAACTTATTGAGCTCTGCCCGCATCGCCTCCGCATAGTCTGCGATCGGCTCATATTTTTTAGTGACCTTTGTATGGCATCCACAGTACCAACACATCTCACGACAAAAAGGCACGTGAAAATACAGTGACAACGGCTTGGTTGGATCCAGTTCCGAAAGCCATTTCGCATAAAACCCGCTATCAGTGACAGGTTGAAAGTGCGGGGCTGTCGGATAGCTCGTATACCGGGGAACGGGCGCGCTGTATTTTTCAGCGAGGGCTGTAACCATCTTACACCTCTAACTCTAGATTAGGTTACTCGTCACTATTTGCCTGGACCCGAAGTTCATCCAGATCACAGATTTTCACATCCTGAGACGTCTTCAGCTCAATCAAACCGCTTTTCTTTAGTTTGGTGAAGGTACGACTAACCGTCTCAATCGTCAGACCCAGAAAATCAGCGATATCCACCCTGCTCATTGGCAAGTGAAATTCAACTTCATTGACATCTTCAGCTAGCCCATTTCGTTCGATATGTCGCTCCGCTCGGTCCAAAAGAAAATTAGCAATTTTTTCAATCGGTGTTTTCCGGCCCAAAAGAAGCATTTGATCCTGCAGATCAATAACCTCTGCCTGCATCATCTCCATCAGGCGCACTTGAACAGCTGAAAAATTTTCCAGAGATTTATTTAATCCTGCGAGTGAAAACTGGCAAACGACAACATCATCAATAGCCTCTGCGTCCGCAGTGTAGAGACCTTTGGTGCTCAGCCCCAAAAAATCCCCTTGCGATTTGAACCCGGTGATCTGACGACGCCCGTCATCTAACATGCGTGATAACCGCACTTCACCAGATACGACAGTATAAAAAGAGGTTGCCTCATCATACTCGCTGTAAAGGGTCTGGCCGGCATCGATTTTCCGATGGGTGCTATTCGCTCCAAAAGCAGCAAGCGCTTCTCCGTCAAGCTTTGAGCACAGAGCATACTTGTGTGCAGAGCAACTTGCACAATAGCTTACCTTGGACTTATTCGCATCTTGATTGAAACGACACCCGCCGAGCTGACTATCTAAAGTTTCTTCGGAAGTTATACCAATGGCCATCACTCCATCCCCTCTTTCTCGCTTCTCCACAACCAAGATAGTGCGAAAAAACTCAAAAGGGAACCATGTGGTAGGATGTCGCAGGGAATTAAATCAGAATTTTTAAATACATACGCCGAAACAATTAGTCATTCAAAAACAATATCTTAAATAAAATTATGCGGGGTGAAGCGACAAAATGCCACATCCACCCCCACAATTTTTTAATTTGATATCAAACGTCTCGCAATCAAATCTGGAGCAAATCTGTTGCTTCTTCCAATGTCACAAGATCATCGCTCAGCAACCGATTTCCGGCTTCAATCTCAAATTCGGTCTCGCCTACCACCAGCGGATCTGACGGCTTCAGGTGATGGTCCCTTACAAAACGAGATAACAACAGACGCCTCGCATCCTTACCCTGCCGACCCAAGATGGTTCCCTCTTCAGCAAAAAGAGTAGCAGTCGTTGCATGATAAAGAGCATTTGAAGCCTGACGCGCCAGAGTTTCATTCTCTGTTCGTGCCACTTCGTCGGCAAAACCGCGAGCTCGATCGACTAAAGCCACCATCTCTCCAGCAAATTGACCCGGCAGAGCCTCTGTTTCTGTCAGGCGCTTCTTCAAATCATCTGCGAGATCATTATGGGCACCAACCTTCCCAACCGCACGCGTTGTGATATCCAGCGCGTTAATGTTGGATGTTCCCTCCCACAAAAGGCCTGTGTAAGCATCACGCACAAGGCGTGGGTTGACCCAATCCTCGATAAACCCATTTCCCCCACGAATTTCCAGCGCCCCGCCTGCGACATCCACATTGTCGCGGCAGGTCCGGAATTTCAGTAACGGTGTGAGAATTCGATTGAGCCGCTCCGCATCCTTGTCTCCTTGGTCGCTCTTATGGAGTTGAACAGCGACGTTCAAGAACATGGAAAGGGCCTGTTCTGTTGGAACCATCATTTTCAAGAGCTGGCGTCTCAACAATGGTTTTTCCAAGATCGGCTCACCAAAAACCTCCCGGTTCTGAGCGGCAACCAAGGCCTCGTTCAAGCAACGACGCATCATTCCTGCAGCGCGAACGCCATGAGACAGGCGTGACATGACCACCTGATCCATCATTTGCCGAAGACCAGGGTTCTTTTTCGCGCCGACATCCCCAAAGGCGTACCCGACGGCCCCCTCGAACTTGGCCTCGCCTGACGCCATAGACTTGGTTCCCATCTTGTCCTTCAGGCGGACAAACCGGTATTTATTCCGGCTACCATCTTCAAGATGGCGAGGAACCGCAAAAATCGCCAAACCGGAGTTTCCTTTTGGCGCCCCTTCCGGGCGAGCAAGGACAAGCGCCACCTCCGCACCCGCACATGAGCAGAACCACTTATCACCATAAAGGCGCCACTGGCCATCCTCAAAACGAGCTGTCACTTCCAGGTTGGCCACCTCAGAACCGCCAACTTTTTCAGTCATAAACTGTGCACCCATATGGATTTCATCCATATTTTGGCTCAGCATCTGCCACCCAAACTTATCCATAGCTTCCTTCGGACCATGTTTTTCAAGCAAGCCGTAGGATGTATCTGTGACAGATATCGGGCACATTAATCCGAATTCAGACTGCACAAATAAATAGGTGAAAATGTATTTTGCCATGGGCGGAATTTTCTCAGGCCACCCATGAACACCCGATTTGTGAGACATGCAATGGATACCAAAATCTCCATATGCAATCTTTTCCATTTCCTGATAGGCAGGATGGAACTCAATCCACTCCTCATCTTTGCCGCGTGCATTGCGCGGATGAAGAACCGGTGGGTGACGCTCGGCTGTTCTCGCCAGATCGTCAAGACGGTTACCCACCACCTCGCCTAGATTCTGGTAAACTGGGGTCATATGTTCCCGCAGATCCTGCGGCAAATAGATCTCCATCAAGCTCTTGAGACTACTATCAATGTCAAAAAAGTTCAGTCCATGACAATCGGGAGCAACCCAGTCTTCCAGTTCACGGTCCGCACGATCTTTCAAGCTTTTCGCAAAAAACATGATCTATCCTATTGAGTGATTTTTATTTCGACAGAATTTCTTTCGCCTGGTCGAGAGTGACATGGCCTTCAAACAAAAGCGCATCTCCTGCCAGACGATCAAACTCGCCGTTTTCCATTGAGAACGGATCTTCTGAGCCCAAGCGACGATCCACAATCATCCGGGACAGGAGCAAACGGCTGGCGTCACCGCCCGCAGCGCCGATTTTTGCCCCCTCAGTTGCCATCAAACTGGCTGTTACAGTGTGATAGAGTGCACTCGATGCCTTGCGGGCCACGGTTTCCTTACCTTCTTTGGCAACTTGATCGGCAAATGAAATTGCCCGATCAACCAGACCCTTTAGTTGACCAGCAAACTGGCCTGGCATATTGGCTTCGCCTTCAAGCATCTCTGTCACCGCTTCCCCAAGTGCTTTGTGGGCACCCGTTTTGGCAACTGCTCGGTTTATCACGTCAAGAGAGTTGATATTGGACGTCCCCTCCCACAGCACACCCAAGTGAGCATCCCGGACAAGTTTGGCATTCACCCAATCTTCGATATATCCGTTGCCGCCACGAACTTCCATGGCGCCAGTAGCAACCTTCACATTGTCACGGGCAGTCCGGTATTTCAAAAGAGGCGTCAGGATCCGGGTAACTTTCGCGGCATCGGTATCCCCCGCATCCCCTTTTTCCATCATCACGGCTGTGTACATATACATAGACAGTGCCTGTTCCGTCGGCACCATCAGTTTCAGCAATTGTCGCCGCAACAGGGGCTTATCAATCAGCTTGCTACCGAATGCGCGTCGATAGCCAGAGACCATCAAAGCTTCGTTAAGGCATCGACGCATCATGGCCGCAGCCCGAACACCATGTGAAAGGCGCGACATATTCACCTGATCCATCATCATTTTCAGACCACGGTTCGCCTGTGCACCCACCTCACCCAGCGGATAAACTGTTGCGCCATCGAAAATGATCTCCCCAGACGCCATCGAACGGGATCCCATTTTTTCCTTAAGACGGACAATCCGATATTTATTCCGGCTCCCATCCTGCAGATTGCGGGGAAGTGCAAAAAGCCCAAGCCCAGCATTTCCGGCAGGCGCTCCCTCAGGGCGGGCCAGCAGAAGTACGACATCTGCATCTGCACAGGAACAGAACCATTTCTCACCGTATAACTTCCAGGTGCCGTTTTCATCTTGCCGCGCGGTCAATGCAATGTTGGAAACATCGGAGCCACCAGTTTTTTCGGTCATGAACTGCCCCCCCTTCAGGAGGTCGTCCATGTCTTGTGTCACCATCCGGTCAAACAACAAAGCACGCGTTTCTTCATCTGCATATCGATCGATTAGCATGGCTGTTGTTTCAGTTGCAGAAATTGGACAGAGCTGCCCAAACTCCGACTGGCCAAACAAATACTGAAAAACATATTTAGCGATGGGAGGAACCTTAGCGTCCCATCCGAGCACCCCCGGTCGGTTCGTCATGGCATGAAGACCAAACTGTCCAAAGGCAACCTGCTCCATATTCCGATAGGACTGGTGAAATTCGATCCAGTCCTCATCCCTCCCACGGGCGTCCCTTGTGTGGAGGATTGGCTGATGCTTGTCGGATTGCCGTGACCAATCATCCAAATCGGTGCCAGATATTTGGCCCAACCGTTGATAATGGGGCACCATGTGATCCCTCACATCTTTCGGCATATAGACATCAAGCAAGCCCTGTAATGATTTATCAACGTCAAAGAAATTCAATCCATGACAATCGGGCGCAAGCCAATCGGAAAGGCTCTGGGGACTAAACTCTGCACTGCTCTGATAAAAAGTCATCGCGTTTCCTCACTCCACATCAGGGGAATTTGTTTTTATTTTTTGAAAGTGTGCCTGAACGACTACCTCTCGACAAACGATAAATCTTCAGTTTATAATTGAGAAAAACTCAATCGAAAGCACGACATGCATGCTTACAATTCCTTCAATTTCAGGACTTAGAGCATTTGAAGCCTCTGCTCGTTACTTGAGCTTCAATCAGGCAGCAGAGGAATTAAACGTTACCCCTGGCGCGATCAGCCGACAAATTCAATCCCTGGAAGAATTTCTGGGCAAATCTCTGTTTCACAGATCCCATCGCAAAGTGACCTTGACGGCTGTCGGTCGCCAGTATCTCTCAGAAATTGCACCGTCACTTCAAAAAATTTCAGCAGCCTCCCAAAGGCTAAAAAGCGAACCCAGACGAAACAAGATTTCGATCTGCGCCTATCCCACCTTTGCTATTCGGTGGCTAATTCCTAGATGGGCGGCGCTCCATGAAGCCTTTCCTGACATGGACATCCAACTGACCACTTCCCTTAACCCCACAGATTTTGAAGATGAAAGCTTTGATATATCGCTACAGGTTGTCAAAGAAGGAACAGAACGAAAAGGCTTTCAAATAGACAAACTTCTGGATGTTGCAACCTATCCCGTTTGCAGCCCAGAACTCGCGAAGCGAATTCAAAAACCTGAGGATTTGGCTAACGTTAACCTCCTGCATGAAAGTCCGCGCCCGACCGATTGGCCCCGCTGGCTAAAAATTGCTGGCATTGAAAGTATCGATGGAAATAAGGGGCTGAATTTCGAAAGTGCGGATATGGCTCTGCATGCGGCCATAGAGGGAGTTGGGGTCGCTATCGGAATTGACGCCTTGATTGAAGAGGATGTTGCAAGGGGCCGACTTGTAAAATTGTTCGACATACCGCGCCTGTCCCGATTTCCGTTTCAGGTCGTAACACCACTCAACAGCATGTCGAACCCAAGGCTTGTAGAGCTCCGAAATTGGCTTATCACAGAGGGAATGGGCAAGGCTCCCTAGTCAAGCCCGTTTTCCCCTGATATAAATCGTCACAACAAGAGTTAATAACGATCAGATATTGGTCCGAGCGAACCACCGAAGGTTATTCATGAAAGCCCTCATTATCCCAGTGACACCATTTGCGCAAAACTGCTCATTGATCTGGTGCGAAGAAACAAACAAGGCCGCCATTATTGATCCCGGAGGAGACCTGGATCACATTCTGAAAGCGGCAGAAGATCAAGGCGTTGAAATTGAAAAAATTCTAATCACTCATGGTCACCTTGATCATGCAGGAGGCACAGAAGAATTACGGCAACGCTTGAATGTGCCTATCGAGGGACCTCATGAAGCGGATAAATTCTGGATTGACCAGCTACCAAGCCAGTGCGCACGTTATGGCTGGCCTCCCTCATATGCATTTACGCCAGATCGGTGGCTGCATGATGGTGACAAAGTGACCGTAGGAAATGTCGAACTGGATGTGGTGCATTGTCCTGGTCACACACCCGGACATGTGGTTTTCATTAGCAAATCAGATCGTGTGGCAATCGTCGGTGATGTCCTGTTTCAAGGGTCAATTGGACGGACTGATTTTCCGATGGGTAATCACGAAGATCTGATCAATTCCATTCGAAACAAGCTTTGGCCCTATGGCGATGATATTGCCTTTATCCCAGGCCACGGCAATATGTCGACATTCGGTCAGGAGCGACAAACCAATCCGTTCGTCTCCGATTTGAACTTTGGCTAATCTGTTCTTTTAACAGACCAAACCTCCACAGCTTCTTCACGCCCTCGAATTTCCTGAGGGCCTGCAGATCTGTAATTCAAATCGGACGCCAATTCTTTACCGGCCCCACGGATAACTGCGTCGCTCGCCACAATTGCGGCACCCATCGGTCTGGTGATCGCCTCCAACCGGCTGGCTACATTCACAACATCCCCGAGCACTGCATATTCAAGGCGACGTTCAGATCCAATATCTCCCAAAACGACATCGCCATAATGCATCCCGATGGAGAGCTTGACCGGAGCATGACCTGCTGCAATCCGCTTCTGGTTCCACTCCTCCATACTTGCCTGCATTTCAACAGCACATTTCAAGGCGTTTTCGGCATCTTGAGGTGTCGTATTTGGTGTTCCGAACGTGATCATCAAACCATCACCCAGAAACTTATCAAGCGTACCATGATGCTCAAACACAACCTTTTCCATGCGCTTGTGAAACTCCCGAAGAAACGCAACAACCCGCTCTGGTCGTTCATGCTCAGCCATTTTGGTGAAACCGACGATATCCACGAACATGACAACTACAGGTTGCTCCCGCACTTTGCCCAGAGGATCATTTGTTTCCGCCAAATGATCAACCATGCTAGGCGCAAAGTATCTTGCAAGATTAGCGCGCTCCCTGGCAGCATCGGCTTGACGCTCCAACAGTCGGTTTGAACGCCACATATTCAAAGACAAAATTCCGCAAACGATGACGAAAATAACAACTTCCTGAACGCGACTATGCCAGCTCAGATTTTCAAGTGATACCTGCTCCAGAATATCCGGATAGTCAGCCAGAAGGACATTGATCTGCGCACTGATTTCGGGGAGGACATTTGGCTGATAAGTTGCCCACCAGAATAACCCGCCCCAAATAAACACTGTATACCAGGCAAGCGCAAACATAGTGCGCCAAGAATAAATCAAGGTGGCGCCTGCCAAAATCACATAAAAGTAGGGGAAATTTCCCCACTTATACTGAAGGGCAACCGACCAGGTTTCATTCATGAAGGGATTGGGCACCCCAACCGTTATTGCCATTAGGGTCAAATCAGCAAACAATAACAACAACTCTTTACGCGATCTGGCGACCCGGCCAACTTTCAACTGCAAATAGCCGTTCAGCATGAAGAGTGCGATCAGGGCGTGATAATAAAGAACACTCCAATCCCCGACCAGAAAGGTTGTCAGAATGGCGATGGCTATTAGGGAAATAAACCTGGCCCGGACGGCTAGTTGCAGCCCCTCCCGTTTATTCGTAATCAACGCATCCTTCAGATACTGGTTTTCGATATCATTCTCATCGACGATATAACGACCCAGTTTTTCTCTCTCGGTCATCGCAGCCGGTCTCACTGAGACGTCAGCCATAGCACCCCCTCTGTCGTATGATTGAGAGTTCAGATGAGTTTTATATAAGGCCTCACTCACTCATTTTCCAAAGAAAAATAAAAAGCCCGATCAAACAGTTAGATCTTCTTTTAATTCCTTTAATCTGTTTTTGACTTTTTCAACCGCAGCCTCTTTCACCGGACCATACCCTCTGATCTGTAACGGCAAAGAGACGAGCTCGTTCACTAAATCTGGTTTATTGACAACATCCTCCGGACGCAGCTGGTCCACTTCCTCCCGATACCAGTCGATCAGCTGCCGCTCCATTTTCCGTTCTGCATGATAACCAAACAGGTCAAATGGCGTCCCCCTCAGCACCTTCATTTTTGCAAGAACAGGAAACACCTTTCGCATCCATGGTCCATATGTCCCTTTTTGGGGCCGTCCTCTTTCATCCTTTGCACTTGGTACAAAGGGAGGAGCCAGATGGTGATGAATTTTAAATTCTCCCTCAAACTGACGACTAATCTCATTCATGAATTCTGGATCGCTTTGAAGGCGGGCAACCTCATATTCGTCCTTGTAGCTCATCAACTTGAACAAGGACTTTCCTATTTTATCCAGCAGGTGCGAACCATCCTCAAGACTTCCAAATTTGGCTTCCTGCTTTTCCATGAATTTCTGATATTGAAAGGCCCAGGCCTTGCTTTGGTATTCAGTCAAGAATTCCTCATGCCGTGCTTGAAGCGCCTTACCCTTGAGTTCCGTTTGCTGATTATGCTCTTCCTCGATAATTGCAGGCTGAACAAATAAAACGCGCCCCCAATCAAACGCCTGTTTATTGGCTTCGATAGCCACGCCATTTAGCTCGATCGCTCTAAACAACGCCTCCCGGCTTAACGGAACAAGTCCCTGTTGCCAGGCAAAACCTAAAAGAAGAATATTAGCAAAGACACTATCACCCAACAGCTTCTCAGAGGCTCGATTAGCGTCAATTCCCCTTAAGCGATCCTCCCCAAAAACATCGGTCAAGGACTGGTACCTTTGATCCATTTTCAGGTCAGCATCCGGGTTCAAGGTAAAATCCCCAGTTGGCATTGCAGCCATGTTAATCGCCGCCTTTGTTTTACCCTGCCGATATGTGGCTGATGCTTTTGGAGATGAGCTAACAACCAGATCACATCCGATCAGTGCATCAGCAGATGCCTTATCGATCCGAACCTGATTTAACTGATCCGGATGAGCCGCAAGACGGACATAACTAATGACGGGTCCAAATTTCTGCGCAAATCCCATGAAATCAAGGACAGAACCACCTTTACCCTCTAGGTGAGCCGCCATTGTGATCAGTTGCCCGACAGTCACAACACCTGTGCCGCCAACGCCAGTTACGATCACATCATGGGGCACTTCCAGACTACTAAATTCCGGCTCTTCGATAGTGTCCAAGGCGGCTTTTAAACGCGCTTCATTTTCTGTTGGTGATGGTTTTCGCCTTTGACCTCCCTCGATGGTCACAAAGCTTGGACAAAACCCATCGAGACAAGAGAAATCCTTATTACAGGCATTTTGGTTAATTTGCCTTTTGCGGCCAAACTCAGTCTCCACCGGCTCTACTGACAAACAATTGGAGGCAACGGAGCAATCACCACATCCTTCACAGACAGCCTTGTTGATGTAGGCAAACTTAGGCTTATCCTGGATCAACCCCCGCTTGATCCGCCGACGCCGCTCTGTTGCACATGGCTGATCATAGATAAGAGCTGTTACCCCAGGTATTTGCCGAAGCTCTCGCTGGACACGATCCAGCGCGGACCTGTCATCAAAAGTCACATTGGCAGGAAAATCCGATTTATCAAATCGCCCAATATCGTGGGAGAGAAGCGCAATTCTCTCGATCCCTTCTGCCCGAAGGGAGTGAGCGATAGATTCTACACTTACCGGACCATCGGCTGGTTGCCCGCCAGTCATGGCCGTCACATCATTAAATAGGATCTTGTAGGTAATATTTGTTTTAGCCGCGATGGCTTGGCGAATAGCCAGAATTCCCGAATGATAGTAAGTCCCATCACCCAGATTTTGGAAAACATGCTCCCCACCATTAAACCTGGAATTGGCCACCCAATTGACCCCTTCACCACCCATCTGGATCAGGTAATTGGTATTTCTATCCATCCAACTCGCCATGAAGTGACAACCAATCCCGGCAAGAGCCTGTGACCCTTCAGGTACCTTGGTGGAACGATTATGAGGACAGCCAGAGCAAAAATACGGTGTTCGAGTTGCCCCTGGGGTATTCAAGCATACAGCTTGTTCGGCCATAATTTTATGAGCCCGATCCGTCAGTCGAAGATCTGGAAAGACAGCATCCAAACGCTTAGCCACAATCTCAGCTAGTTGCAACGGGGATAACTCTCCAATCCAGGGGATCAGGCGTTCACCATTTTCGTCATTCTTTCCAACCATCCGCGCTGGCTTTGCACCCGGATAATCATAGAAATATTCTTTAAATTGGCTTTCGATAATTCCCCGCTTTTCTTCAACGACGAGAACCTCACGCTTTCCCTTCACAAACTCTAGAGAGGACTTCTTCGCAAGCGGCCAGACCAATCCTATTTTATAGATATCAATACCGATCCAGCGCGCCTCCGCCTCGTCAATCCCCAGCAAACGAAGGGCTTCCATTAGGTCGAGATGGGCTTTGCCTGTTGTCACTATTCCGTAAGTCGCATCAGGCACATCATAAATATGACGATCAATGGGATTAGCTTCACAGAAGGCATAGACAGCATGTTTTTTTGCTTCCAGCCGTTCTTCTATTTGGGGGCCCGGCAAATCAGGCCAACGATAATGCAAACCAGTGGCAGGAATTTCGAATGCCGGCGTAATGAAACTGCGCGGTGTTGGTAGCTCAACGCTCATGGCACTTTCAACAGTCTCGGTCGCCGCCTTAAAACCAACCCACATGCCGCTATAACGGGACAACGCGTATCCATACTCCCCAAAGCTGAGATATTCAGCCACACTGGCAGGGTTCAGGATTGGCATAAAGAATGTGAGAAAAGCAGCATCAGACTGATGGGGCATGGATGATGAGACACTGCCATGATCATCACCGGCCACGACCAAAACACCTCCATGCGGAGAGGAGCCATAAGCATTTCCGTGTTTAAGGGCATCACCAGCCCGGTCAACCCCCGGCCCCTTGCCATACCACATGCCGAACACACCCTGCACTTGGCGTTTGGGATCTGTCTCAACTTGCTGGGAGCCGAGAACAGCTGTTGCAGCGAGCTCTTCATTTACGGCTGGAATAAACTCAATCTGACTAGCTTTCAATCGATCCGAGATGGACCAAAGCTCTTTATCCAGCATCCCAAGAGGTGAGCCTCGATACCCGCTAATAAAGCCTGCCGTTTTTAAACCAGCTGCTTCGTCACGTCTTTTTTGCATCAAGGGAATGCGAGCCAAGGCCTGAGTGCCGGTCAGAAAAACCCGCCCGGTTTCCTGATCATATCGATCCAGCAATTGATAGCTTGTGTTGACTGCTTGTTGTGATCGGCTCTTTTTCAGCACGTTTTGCGCTCCTGCTCTCATCCCATAGACCGAATAGGATTTTATCACGCCAAGGCTGAAAACTTATTTCATTCTAATCCGCATTCCCTACAAATATGATAGAATTTCCAAATTATTTATATAATATGAAAAAATCTACCGAACTTGAATAGAATTTTGAAATGCTGGACAATACAGACAAGCAACTTTTAGAACTTATTCAAAAGGACTGCCGCCTCACCAATGCGCAGCTGGCAGCAGAGCTGAATATCTCTGCATCTTCCTGCTGGCGACGGATTAAAAGTCTTGAAGATATTGGCCTTATAACTGGCTATCACGCCTCGATAGATCGGAACATTGCTGGGTTTGCATTTTCAGCCATTGTTCATGTCAGTCTGTCCCGACAAAAAGCGGATACAGTTTCAACTTTTGTGAATGCCATTCGCAATCGGCCGGAAATCATGGATTGTTATGCAACCACTGGCGATGCAGATTACCACCTGAGGGTTGTTGTTGAGGATATCAACGCCTTCAATAAGTTCTTGGATGAGTTTCTCTTTCCCTTACCGGGAATAGCTCATGTTAAATCCAATATCGTGCTAAAGGACGTTAAGCAGGGAGGGCATCTGCCTTTCAAGATAGTAGGCCGTTAAAATACTGTCCGCCAGAATAAGTAAGCACCTGCCCCCTGGCCCTATCGCCAGAAAAAGAACAATGAACCCAACCGCTTGACGGGACATCCGGGCGATAACATTCAAGGATCAGTTGATCAAACACAAGATGTTCTCGGATCCAGTGGGCCAGCCTCAGATTAGAAACCCCTGGAAGTTCCAGATCGACAGCTTCTCCTCGTACATGTTGAGATCCTTCTGATGAACCCAACAACCGATTTAAAGTGGCAGATCTGTATCCACTGGAAGGACTGAAAGGCGTGTTAAACGCCGCTCGAATTGGCTCCAAGATATGGACGGCTACCAATCCCAGCCTTTCAACAACATTTGTAGTTGGCCAATTATTCAAACCATTGCGGTTTGCGGTTTGGCTACGGCATAGCTCCGCAACCGTGAAATGCGAAGTTAAACGCATATCCTCCCCCATCTAACATTTTTTATTGACGAAACTTATTTCGAATTTTGACTAGCTAGTCGCGTGTCGCCCATCCGATATTGATCCAGGTGTAATTCCAGCATACCCAGTTGCGTTTTAACCTGCATACGGACAGGAACAGGTCTTGTATCATTTGTAGGAGAAGCAACCCAAACGACTAAATCCGAAGGATCTTCTAACTCGTAGCTTTTTTCCTTACGAAAGCCGCCTTTTTCAACTACTTCAAAGGCACATCCCCGGGCTTCTCCCCGAAAGACTGAATAGTTTGATTTTTTAAAGCTCCGAACACCCGCGTCCCTTAGAAGGACATCATATCTGCGGCGCCCGTCATAGACGGGATAACTTCCTGAACAGCTTCCATTTTTTTCAAACCTGTTAAGCGCGGCCAACACCATGGTCAATGGATCCATACTGCCAGAAATACTGCCAGACTTGACCGGTGTATATTTGTTCATATCTGAATATGGTTTTCCAACCAGGTCAACCTTAACATCACCTGAGTTGGTGTAGGTCAAGTCTGCGCCGCGTTCTTTATCCCGCCACTTACTGTAATGCGTGTGCATTTCAGGCTTGAATTTCAACTCCTCAAACGTTCCTTGGCTAGCCCCCTTTGCTATCCAGCTGAACATCCAGCTCATTGACTTATTGGTCGCAGCGTCAGTCTGTATAAGATAACGGTTCTTGTCCTGCTCAACTTCTGTGTTGAAAGACCCCATATACAATCCGCCCAAATAAACCGTGTGCGTAAGCTCCAGTGTATTGGCAGCGACTACACCGCTCCATGCATTGACGAGCACAAAGGCTCCCGCCGCTAGCGATCTTTTAAATCTGGTGAAATGTGAAAGTTGAATAGACAAATAGATTCCCCACTGCAACCTGCTGAAGGTTATATGGATATTAGATTAGCCTATTACAAGGAAGTGGCAACAATATGTCCGAGTGAAGATTTTGAGGCTCTGATTAACCTGACCATCCAGTAAGGTAAAGGCCCAAGAGAAAGCCCCCCAGGCATAACCGGTAAATAACAAAGGGCATGAAGCCGATCTTGTCTATCCAAGCCATCAAACTCCGGATCACCACATAAGCGACAGCAAAGGACACCCCGGCTGTTATCAATGCGTCATGACCAAATTGAACGTCTTCCTCCAATATTCCTTTCAGGCTAGCAGCGGTGCCCGCCGCCATAATGATGGGAACGGAGAGAAGCATTGAAAATCGTGTGGAAGCCTGACGGTCAAGCCCCCGTATCAAGGCCGCTGTCATGGTTACACCGGAGCGACTAGTTCCCGGGAACAGTGAAAAAATCTGAAAAATTCCGATAAACAAGGCATCCCAGCTGTTCATGTCCCTGATTTTTCTGCTGCCTTTCAGGTAATAATCAGCAATTCCAAGTGCCACTCCGAAAAATAGAGTTGTCATGGCGATTAAAAGAAGGGATCGCAAATCCAGCTTCAGGATAAAGAACAATAAACCGCCAGCAACCAAAGCAGGAATGGAGCCAACAATGACATGAAAGGCAAGTTGTCGCCCTTCGATAATCTCGCTTGCAGAACCACGCCCCATGAGGGCTAAAATCATGTTGATGAAATCTTGGCGGAAATACAGAAGTACCGCGAACAGGGTTCCAACATGGGTTGCAATGTCCAGACTGAGCCCTTGGTCCTGCCAGGTCGTCAGCAAAGGGACGAGCAAAAGGTGACCACTAGAGGAGATGGGAAGAAATTCGGTAATTCCCTGAACAAGCGCCAAAACCAAAATATGAAAATATGACACGCTAACCCATTCCCCCAAGCTGAAGCTCCGCATGGTCGAACCTCAGTAAGTGGCAACCATGTCAAAACCGTGACAATTTGTGTCAAAACTTATTGGTAGTGTCAAAGGCTTAAGAAAGCGTTCAATTCTCTGGAATGCACAACCATTTCGGATATTAGGATGTAGTTACCTCGTTGACGGCGCCATTTTCTTCTCGGATAAGCCAAGCAACAAAGCGTTGATCTGCATCTTCAAACAAGCCCTCGAATGGATAGCAAGTCACCAATAGGATCAACTCTTCACCAACATCCTCTGGGATAGAGAGATCACCTGCTGAGACAATATCAAACTTTGCAATTGTCCATTTTTCCTCAGGCAAGCCAGCAAACTTAAAGGACACTCGGTCCTCAAGAGCCATTTCCCTCAAAAAATGAAAATGGGTATCCCGGTGCGCAAAAATCACACGATGGTCACCAACCTTTTGAAGACTAGGCCCAAACGCAAGATTGCGCATGTTGGCATCTGACAAAACATATCGATGAACACCTAATTTCGGTACGTCAATTTTTGCCACTGGATAGGCATCTGACCAAGACCAGGGTTTTACAGGCTTGCCTAGAGTTTCTGATTGCAAAAAAGCATGTTCAATCATTATAGGTGCGGCCCAAGCCTTTGCTGCAAGCAAGCCAGCTTTACCGACTTGCCAAATACCCAAAGCCGCGAAAACGGTAATCCCAAGAATTAGAAAAAAACGGATCACTTTCGCACACCTCCTCTCATCGCGAACACGAGCAGCACACCGGCCAAAGCAAAGGCAATCATTGCGAAAAGAATGTTCGCCTTAAGGGGAGTTGCAGTTGCAAGCGCACTCACTCTCATAGATTTGGCAAGATTAGCGGCCGGCGGCTGCATTTGAGCTCGCTTCTTGAACTCCTCCCGGATACGTGCTGGCGTCTTATCAACCGCGACAAAACTAGTGTAGGGGCTCATAATTTGATGATGTAGCGCGACATCCAAGATACCTTGACGTACCATCTCATGGTCCATACCACGCGCACCTGCATCTATAAGGGCTTCGACCTTTTTATGAGCCCATAACTTCGATATTCCGGCCTGATCAAGGGAACCTGACTGATTAACTTCCAACTCGGAGAATTTTCCGTCTGCAGACAGCCCCTTCAAACTGATTGTGTCTGAACCCTGACGTTGACGGGACAGAAAAACAACCGGTCGCTGACCAAACAAATCTGGGATCAAACGGGGATAGGTTTCTGATCCATGACCTGCATCCAACTGAACATCCCGAAAACTCGGAGCTGACATGTCATGAAATAGCTCGCTCAGTTTTTCACTGGTATTTTGGATATTATCGATCTGGATATGAACACCGCGACCAAATTCTGCGGCTTTTCGCATAAACCAGCTGTTAGGTGCGTACCCCAAACCAACCGTGAAAAGACGGGCCCCGTTCAATTTCCTGTCCACCAGATTGAACATCTGCTCTTCATTTGTGACTGCGCCGTCAGTTAGGAAAACAACCTGCCGGTTAAGATCTGAAATCATAGGCTGATCTAGGGCAGCTTCCAACGCAGGGTACATCTCCGTTCCCCCATCCGCCTTCAGCCGAGCAATTCCATAGGCTGCAAGTTTAATATTTTTCTCTGTAGCTGGCTGAGAGATCGGAAAAAATGTTGCGGATTGATTGTTAAAAATGATGACTTGAAAGTAATCTTTCTCCCGCAATTGGCCGAGTGCCTTCGTCAAGGCCTGCTTTCCCTGCTCAATACCCTCACCTTGCATGGAACCAGATACATCAAGAATAAAGATAACCTCACGCGGTGGCCTGGGTAATTCATCTGTGCTTTCAGGTGGCAAGACCAAACCCAGCACATAAGTCTCTCCATCCTTTTGCTCTTTAAACAGAAGCGTTTTCGCCACATCCGCTTGCACAAACTGCCAGTTCAGGGTGAAATCCTTCCCTGCAGGCATCTCCCCTCCTTTCAGGGACACGATAATCTCTCCGTTTTCACCTTCTGCTTTATTGATCAGATGGCTATCACTCCAGATATCCTTGATCTCTGAACCTTGCTGAAAATGAATGGAATAGGAAACCTGAGGACGATAACCACCATTAACATTTTGTGGAATTTCACCCTCTGGTGTCAGCTCGAAGCCAGCTAGAACCAAGAGATCCGGATTGTATCGCGGGGTGATGATCTGCGGCATCACATAAGAAAAGATATTACTCTTTTGGCTCGCCAGTGTTTGAAAGGCAATCTCTACGCTGATCTCACTTCCCGGCTCGATATTGGCAACCTTGGTTGAAAAGGTATTCGGCCGATATTGCTCCAGAAGCGCTGCCACTTTCCCTTGTTTGGCTGCATCCTGATATGTTTTCTTGGCCTGCTGCTTTTCCTGGATCTCGGAGACAATGGTCCGATCCCCGATTTTTAGTTTCATACGGTCGACTGCCGCCTTGTCGGGCAAGGGGAAGTAATAAACTCCCTCAACCCAGCTATTGCTCGGGTTTTGGAATTTCTGAATGACCGTTGTCCGGATAATGTGTCCTGTCACAACAGAATGAACCTCTGTTTCGATCGACATCGCAGGCACAGGATCTGGAATTTCCGACCCTTGCTCCAAATACATTGGACGGATCAATAGCTCTGCCGGACTTTCTGCCGCATGCGCCGCTGTTACCCACAAAGCAAACAAGCCGACAAGATTTAGGCAGATCAACAGACGGTTTAACCGCTTCCAGCCCAAAAGAATTGGATAATTTGTTCTACTGAAAATCCGGTGTCTTTTCCGGACTGATATTGAGTGTTGATTTGATGCCATAATCCGCGTCCCCAAATGTTGAGGAGAGCAGATTGCATAGAGATTGCGGCTCTTTTTTACCGAGAAGTAGGCATTCCTTGGGTAAGATTGAGGCAGCGATTTGCCTCAATCTCAATATTAATCAGCCTTAATCAATGAATAGCTGAGAATTTTGTAGGCCAGTTTCGCCGCAAGGAAATCTGGTGCATGGAAGTTCTCCATAGGAGCAAGTTCGTTGATATCAGCCCCTACGATTGTCCCAACCTTTGAAGCTCCTCGGATAATCTCAATAGCGTCATCCCAGAAAACACCTCCTGGTTCCGGCGTGCCGGTTGCCGGCATAACAGAGCTATCGAACCCGTCCAGATCAAAGGTGAGATAAATTGGACGCCCTTTCAAAGGTGCAATTATTTCTTCCACATTCCACTTTTTGCGGTCTTTTCCCCAGTGAATTGTGATCCGATGCCGGTTTGCATCCAGGAAAGGAATTTCCTCAGCTGAAATATTCCGAATGCCGATCGACACAATCGGTAGGGTCTCATGATCCAATACTCGGCGAATGGCAGCTGCGTGGGAAAAGTGTTCTCCCTCATAACCATCCCGAAGATCCGCATGAGCATCAAAATGCAACACGATCAAATCAGGATATTTCTCCAGATAAGGTCGAATGGCTCCCGGCGTAATCGAATGCTCTCCTCCAAAAACCAGCGGAAACTTACCGAGCTCCAAGACTTCTCCAGTTAGGCTTGCCAGTTTGTCGAGGGCCGCTGGAATATTGCCGCCATCTACGGGATCATTGGATAAAGTTACCACCCCATAATCCAGATAGGCTTCCTTCCAGAACTCCTCATCAAACAGCTCAACCTGATGGCTGGCTTCCAGCATGGCAGCAGGACCTTTTGCAGTCCCTCCGCCATAACTCACACTCGCTTCCAGGCCAAACGGGATGATGACGGCTTTCGCAGTTTCCAGCGTAAAGCCATCTTCGCCCTCAAGTCCCAGAAACCCCTCCTCAGAGGGGATTATCTTGAGATTTTCAGTCATTCCCAATCTCAGGCCGTAACTGGTGTTTTTTCAAAAAGGGTTGCAAAGTTCCGTTTCTTGCGGCCCTTCCATTTACCTTCATGATAAACGGCGGATCCTAGAAGTGGGACGACAGATGTTGCTTCCGCATAAACCATCTGCTCCCATACTGTATCCACCTTACCCCAGCTGGAGGCTTCTTTCAGGGTAGAAGATGAACAAGCGCCGTCACGCACATCTGCAACGGTGATCTGTACCGCATAACGATGCATTTCTGCTTCGACACCCAAGATTTCGGCACAAACAACTGTATCCTGAATGAAGTTCTTCGGAACACCGCCACCGATCATGAATAAGCCTGTCCGGCCTGCTGCAATTTTCACATCAGTCAACTCACGAAAATCAGCAACACTGTCGATGGACATGTAGTTACCTGGATTTTCCACCTGATGCTTAACCAATCCAAAGCCAGCGGAGCAATCAGAGAATGCAGGCACAAAGATCGGAACATTATGATCGTAACAGGTTTCAATCAGTGAGCCTTTTTTGACTGAGTTTTCTTTCAGCCAGCGGCCCATTTCCCAGATAAATTCCCGAGAGGAATAAGGACGGGGCTCCAGGCTATCTGCAATGATTTTGATGGTTTCATCGCAAGCTTGTAACTCTTCCTCATCAATGTAGGTATCGTAAATGCGGTCGATATAATGATCCCGGAGAAAACCGTCATTTTCAGTCGGATCTCCTTGATAATGTTTGTAGCCAAGAGCCTCGAAGAAATCCATATCCACAATTGAAGCACCTGTAGCGACAATCGCATCAATCATACCATTAGCAACCATATCCCGATAGACATGCATGCAACCACCGGCAGACGTCGAACCCGCTAGGCTCAAAATTAGTGAACAGTCCTGGTCTTCAAGAGCCATATTCACAATCTTGGTTGCCCGGGCAAGGTCCCGCGAGGTGAAGGACATTTTGTCCATAGCGTTGATAATAGGCCGTGCATCGAAAGAGGAAATATCGACATGCTCGACGGTTTTTGAAAGAAGTTCAGCCTTCTTTGCTGCCTTTGATGTTTCTGTCATCACAAGCTCCAGAGAATAGAATAAGTGGCCACCCGTAGGTGGCCTTAAGAATGGGATTATTGATTGAGAATGGCAACCGCTGTATCGGAATAAAATCCGTTGAAGCGGGTTTGCATGGAATAGCCGTAAGCACCAAGATGATGGAAAAGGATCCAATCCCCCTCCTCAATATCATCAGGCAACAGGAATGGTCCCTGCATCACATCAAGGCTGTCACATGTTGGACCGTATAGGCGAAAAGCCTCATCTCCAACAGGTGAAAGTCGCTGATCATCCACATCGATCATGTCGAGCGGATATTGCCAGGCAGGTGTTCCTGCATCGAACAGTGAGCCATAGGTTCCATCGTTAAGATACAGGCTGGTACCTTTGCGCATTTCAACGCGAACAGCCACACTCCCGCTTTCTGCAACCAACGCACGGCCGGGTTCACAGTAAATTTCGATATCATCGAAACCGTTTTCGCTAAGAGCGTCTTCAATGACCTTAAAGTAGGACAAGAGGCAGCCAGCTTCCATTCCAGGATAAGCAACCGGGAACCCACCACCAACGTCCAGAGCATCAATTTTGATGCTGGCTTTGGCAAGCATATCAGCCACTTGCCAAATCGCATGACGATATGACTGTGGGTCCATGCATTGTGAGCCGACATGGAAAGTAACGCCAACTTTTTGGGCATGTGTCGCAGCACGCTGAAGCAACAAGGGCGCTTCGCTAAGTTTAGCGCCAAATTTGCCGCTCAAAGGATGCGCCGCAGCCCCTTGATCCACGCCTAAGCGCAGGAACAAGTTTAAATCTTCTGCATATCCAGACTCTTCTTCAATCTTGATCAACTCCTCAAGGCAGTCGAAAGCAAAATTGCGCACGCCACGATCATAGGCAAAGCGGATCGCCTGCCGACTCTTGATCGGATGCATGAAATAGATCTGTGCGTCTGGGAAATTATCAGTGATGTATTCGATTTCGCGGAGAGATGCGACTTCAAATTTTCTAATACCACAATCCCACAAATGATCCAGAACTACTGGATGGGGATTGGATTTCATTGCATAGAGGCAATTACCCGGGAAGTTATCCAGAAAGAGCCGGGCTTTTTCTGTAAGTTTCTGCGGATAGAACAGATGCACAGCATCATTGCATTCCTCAGTAAAAATGGCATCAGCCGCAGAGGAATACACGTTCAATCCTTTAAACACCCCTTGGTCGCACACTTTTGCTTTAAGGGTTGGCCTAACATACTGCATATCGGTTTTCCTACTCGAATACAGGTGGACGATCTTTAATTGTTCGAAGATAACAATCTGATCAGTCGCCGTATGCTAGGACCTATTTCAACTGGAAATAATCTCGGCTAAGTCCATCAAATTGTCAAAAATGCATTTGCGATAATTTGCTTCCAAAATCAAGCACTTTTTGCAAAATTTTGAAATCTATTTCTAGGAAATTGGATTTCAACTTTTGTGCCCTTGCCAACCTGGCTCGTCAACAGCAGTTTTCCGCCATGCAATTCGACTATGGATTTTGATAACGGAAGACCAAGACCAGTTCCTTCAACCGAGCTTGAAACTGCATTCATCGTTCTGACAAAAGGCTTTAGAACTGTTTCCAACTCCTTTGCATCAATTCCGATTCCATTATCCTCAACGAAAAGGCTGTAATGCTCGGGACCTGTCATCTCAGCATATAAGCGCACTTTCCCGCCATCAGGGGTAAATTTGATCGCATTGTTAGTAAGATTAATCAGGACTTGTTTAATTTTGCGTTCGTCACCGCGCATGATGAGATCTTGTGGAATATCATGCGTAAGACTGATCTTTTTCTCCATTGCTTTGGAGTTTAGCAACAGTTCAGTCCACTTAACCACTTCATAAAGACTAATATCAGTCTCTTCCAAATCATGTTTGTCAGCTTCCAATCTTGAAAAATCCAAAATATCATTAATCAAGGACAGAAGATGTTGACCAGACGACAAGATGTTATCTGAATATTCTTTGTACTTATTGTTGTTAATTGGGCCAAAGATTTCTTTCGTAATCACCTCAGCAAAACCAATAATCGCGTTCAGAGGTGTCCTGAGCTCGTGACTCATATTCGCAAGGAAAAGCGATTTTGCTCTCGTTCCTTCTTCGGCCCGGACTTTGGCTTCCATTAACTCCATTTCTGTTTGGTGCTGAGCCGAAATATCCTGAATAGTGCCTCTGAAAAATTCTGTCTGACCACTGCTATCTTTTTGGACCCGACCAATTTCCCTGACATATACAATTTCACCATTCGGCCGGACCATCCGATAATCAATCTGATAGTTCTCATCATTCTGCTGCGCCCAGCGTACCAAAGAGCGCATCCGATCCATATCATCTGGATGAACCCGATCCAAATAGGCATTGGTAGTGATTTCAAGGGTATTCGGATCATATCCCATAATCCTGGAAACCTCATCAGACCAGTCGTGCCGCTCATTCTTAACATCATAGGACCAGTGACCGATATGAGCGACGGATTGTGCTTCCTGCAATCGCTCATTCAGGATCCGCAAGGCTTTTTCCCGAGTTCTCAGATCAGTAATATTTGTCCGGATCGCAACAGTACCGCCGGATGGCGTCTTGACTTCACTCAAGCGGTAGATCTCGCCGGTCTCGAAAACCTGCTCTTTCGTTCCAACCGGGTTGTTATGCTCTTCCAAACGCCGTTGGATCCACTCTTCAAGCGCCGCCTCATCCTCAAATATACCTAGCTGTTTTGCTTGTCGGCGGATCAGTTCCTCGAAAGTAACACCTGGCTTCAGGTATGCTCCCACGCTTTCAAACAGCTCCCTGTAGCGGGAGTTATAAGCCACTACTCTGTCGTTTTTATCGAAAATAATGAAGGCTTCGGAAATCGTTTCCAGCGCTTCAAACAAAAACTTCTCTGCATCTTCCGCCCGCATTTTCGCAGACTGCAAATCATCTGCCTGAGACTGAAGACTCTGTTTTTCCTGTTCCCGATCTTCAACTTCCTGACTCAGTAGCGCCACTGACGGCAGGAACATAAACATTCCGATAAGAACGCCAATAATTCCAGGCAAATAGCCTGCTACATCCCAAACACGGGCAATTTCATAGGGAAGCTCAATTTGTGGGAATAAAACGGTTGGACCGATAATAAAGACATCCAACAACGCATTCAGCGAGATCAGGCACATCCCTATTGTTAATAGCTTATAGCCGAGATTGACTTTCGAATACCGGACGGCCTGACGCACGAAAAAACTGGTGCTCAACGCCAAACACAGAAACAGTATAATTTCCGCAATAATCATCCCTGTTTCCGCCAATTCATCTTTTTCATGCGACTAAACCTGTTCAACACACACATCCGATACGTCGGACAATTGCTAAAATATGGAAGGTTTCGCATCTCGGCTTCGCGATCACGTACCAGCACTCACCCTTGAAACAGATCTTTTATCTGAATTCCGTCAAAAATATGGAGAGAGTGAAAAACACCAGCTAAAACAGATACTTTAGCTATTCTGACAAATTTCATACCTAGCGTCAACTTTCCCAAAAGACATAGGTATTTACTCGCTCAGAACAAGTTTCATTCTTCTCCAAGGCAGATATTTTACTTCGAAAATTACTGACAGTTGGTTAAAGTGGTTGAGGGAATTTCAACAACTAAACAAAAAAGGAAAAACCATGATAAATGTTGTTGCTGTCATCACCACAAAACCCGGCAAAAGAGCTGAAGTCCTTGAGGCCTTCAAGGCAAACACCCCCGCTGTGTTAGCTGAAGATGGATGTATTGAATATGCCGCAGCCATTGACACCGAAGGCATGGGATCGTTTCAAGCCCAGTTGGGACCAGATACATTTACCGTCATTGAAAAATGGGAAAGTAAAGAAGCCCTAATGGCGCACGCAGTGTCCCCCCATATGAAAGAATATGGTGCAAAAACCAAAGACATGATCGCGGATCGAAAAATCCATATTTTGAGTAATGTCTGAAATTATAAGCACTAGCTTGCCACCATCAGGATCTGACTAATGGTTGGGGATAAAATTCTAACAGAAAGAAATGGCGATATAACAATTATCACCATCAACCGGCCAGAAGTCAGAAACGCTTTGGATCAGGAAGCAAGCCAGCTTCTTAAAAGTCATTTACTTGCTTTTGATCAAGACGCTGAACAAAGAGTTGCAATCCTAACTGGAGCTGGAGGCACTTTTTGCGCTGGCGCTGATCTCAAGGAAACAGCGGAAAAAGCTGACTACAAAGCCTGGGCAGGACATCCGGATGGGCCACTCCATAAACCTTTGAGCAAGCCACTGATTGCAGCGGTCGCTGGCCATGCAGTCGCCGGTGGCCTTGGTATCGCCCTTTATTGTGATATCCGCATCGCTGAGGAAGACGCTGTTTTCGGCATTTTCTGCAGACATTGGGGTGTTCCGATGAGTGACGGGACACCAACACGCCTTCCACGGATCATTGGGACCGGCCCTGCCATGGACATGATGCTAACTGGGGATCCTGTCCCCGCATCACGCGCCTATGAGTTAGGTCTTGCAACGCGGCTGGCGCCAAGAGGCCAATCACTTAGTGAAGCTTTGAAACTTGCAAAGCGGATCGCCGCTTATCCTCCTCTGGCAATGCTCTCTGACCGTCATGCCCTTCTTTATCAGGAAGGCCGTGAAGAAGAAGACGCGATAGCTGAGGAATGGCGTGCAGCTCAGGAAGCGCAAGCGAAAGAAGCCCAAAAAGGCGCAAAACGCTTTGCTGAAGGAGCCGGTCGTCACGGGCAATTTGACGGAAAATAGAACCTGATATCAGGTATAATCCCGACCTGCCCGGCTCTTATACCCGGGCAGGACCCACCCAAACTGGATAGCCCCACCTCGGACAATAAAACCAGCCATGGCTGCTGCAAGAACTGCAAAAAGTGCTGGAATAGCCATCAAATTTGCTAGCACATATAGACCAGATGCGACCAAAGCAGCAGTTACATAAACTTCCTGCTTCAGAGCAAGAGGCGTCTCGCCAGCGACCACATCTCGCAATAAACCGCCAAAGGTGGCCGTCATAACGCCGAACACTGTCGCAATAACGGGCTCGGAACCAGCTCTTAGGGCGATATGCGCCCCCATGACCGCAAAAACTGAAAGACCAACAGCATCCGCCCACAAAAGTGCTACATAACGCCGTTGCAAACGATGGGCACTAATGAAAACCAAGACAGCAACGCCAAAACAAATTAACAGGTAAATCTGATCTTCGATCCAGAACACCGGACGATCCAGAAGAATATCCCGAAGCGTCCCACCGCCTACACCTGTCAGGGTCGCCATAAGCGCAAATCCGATAATATCCAGCTGCTTCCGGCTGGCCGCAAGACTACCGGTTGCTGCAAAAACAGCAACACCGGTCAGATCAATAATTCGGATAAGATCAAGTATTTCCATGCGCCTTCCAAAACAGGAAAAGGATAGCCTTGCTAGCTGCCCGTCTGGACAGCTGTCGCATTAGGCACGAACAACTGCTCCCCTGCAAGCCGGTAATCCGCAATGAGTTGCTGTCCCTTTTGACTTGTGAGCCAACCCTCCAGTTTTTCCGCTAACTGTCGTTTTACATGCGGGTGTTTCTTCTCGCTGACCGGTAAGAAGGCATATTGGTTAAAAAGAACTGGATCCCCGGAAAACAGCAGTTTCAAATCCCGCTTATTCTTAAAATTCAGCCAACTTGCGCGGTCCGCCATAACATAAGCGTTCAAACTACTGGCCATATTCAGGGTCGCCCCCATCCCCGCGCCAGCTGCTTTGTACCAACTAGCCTCGAACTCTGACGGATCCAGATCTGCGTTTTTCCACAAGGCCAATTCCTTGCGATGGGTTCCGCTATCATCTCCACGGCTCACAAATTCGAAAGACTTTTGCTGGATCCTTTGAAGTGCATTTTTTGCGGTTTTGGCTGCCTTGATATTGACTGGATCGGTCGCAGGACCAATCAGAACAAAATCATTATACATGATCTCTCGCCGGTACGGGGCGTAGCCTTCCTCGACAAATTTTTGCTCTGCTTTCTTTGAATGTACTAAGATTGCGTCCACATCGCCCTGACGCCCAAGCTTTAAGGCTTGTCCGGTCCCAACCACCAATAAATGTACATCAAGATCCAGATCTTTCTTAATCGCTGGCAACAAAATGTCTGAAAGTCCGGAATTGTGAAAAGACGTCGTAACCGCAACTTTAATGTCCGCTGCGCTTGTGATTGACGGCATAAGCATTGCTATAACAATGCACAGTCTCAAAAATAGTTTTCTCATATCACGATTTCCCCCTTCAAGAATGAATGTGCCTCTTCCGTTTCCGGTGCCTCAAAGAAACTGGTGAGATCAGAGTTCTCCCAAATCCGCCCCTTATTCAGAAACAAAACCTCGGTTGCCAATCGAGTAGCCTGCCCTAAGTTGTGGGTAGCCATAACCAAGCGGACCCCAGCCTCCAACGCTTCCTGCAAGATAACTTCGATGGCCTGAGTGGATGACCCATCAAGATTGGCCGTAGGTTCATCCAGAAACATAACTTCCGGTTCAGCAATCATTGCTCGTGCCAACGCCAGTTTCTGTTTCTCACCTCCCGAAAGGCTGAGTGCATCCGCCTTTGCATGGGAGGTCAAACCAACCTTTTCCAACCAGAACAATCCTGCTTCAATGGCTTCCTCCTTGGCAATTTTACGAAGACGAAGCGGGTAGATCACATTTTCGATAACCGTTCTTCGCAGGACCACTGGAGTTTGGAAGATAAATGCCTGACGGCGATAAAGATCGGCTCCTCTTCCCGACCAGGTCACCTTGCCGGTTTTTGGTCTTTCCAACCCATGCATGAGCCGTAAGAGCGTGGTTTTCCCAGCACCATTCGGCCCTAGCAAAATTGTACAGCCTGCCCCATTCAACTCCCAATCCAATGGACCGAGGATCGTTTTACCTCCCTTGCGAACGGTCGCTTCAGAAAGACGTGCCGGTAGGATTGTCTTCACCATACACCTTGCCTTTCAGTACGCGACAGAACATGGACCGCCAGATTAACCAGAATGGCAAGCGAGATCAGAATAATCCCAAGACCAATTGCCAGGGCGAAATCGCCCTTTCCAACCTCTAACGCTATGGCAGTTGTCAGGACACGGGTTAAATGTTCGATATTCCCGCCTACGATCATAATCGCGCCGACTTCACCGATTGCACGACCAAAACCGGTGAGCGCTGCAGTCAACAGCGCGCGCCGACCATCCCAGATCAGTGTTTTTATTCGCTGAACCTTACTTGTGTGCAGCGAAATCAGTAGATCATGATACTGGAACCACAACTCTCGCAAAGATTGATGAGAGAGAGAGGCAATAATTGGTGTCACAATAATTGTTTGAGCAATAATCATGGCCGTTGGGGTAAACAATAGGTCCAGCACGCCAAAAGGTCCGGCACGGGATAACATCAGATAAACAAAAAGCCCAACAACGACTGGAGGTAGTCCCATCAACGCGTTCAACAACGCAATTGTTAACCGTCGATAACGAAACCGACTGACCGACAGTAATGCCCCAAGAGGTAGCCCGATCAGAGAGGAGATTAGAACAGCAGTCAATGTTACCCGTAAGGACAAGAGCGAGATCTCCACGAGATCAGCGTCCAAGTTCCAGACCAGATCAATGGCTGATTTCAAACCTGAGAACAGCTCTAACATCTATTTTTGGTGTCCTCCCCTCAAAGAAACAAACCAAATTATCGTGCGTTCGAACAAGCTCTATAGATTTATTGGACTTTGTTCCATCGGTATTTCACGATTATACTTGTCCCATCGTTACACACCAATCAGAATAAGTTCTTCAATTGTTCGGACAGCAAAAACATGACATCAAATATTCTGACCATAATACTCTTTATACTGATCGCCCTGGTTGTGGCATTAGTCCTCCTAAGGCTCACACCAATCTGGGACAAATTTCTCTCTGCAGGTGAGTTTAAACCGACGGATTTTAGTAAGCTCACGACAACAGGAAAACCGAACTGGTATCTTGTGTGCCCACCAGAATATTGCAGCAACCTCAACGTTCATCTGGAATCACCAGTGTACAAGCTTTCCAAAACGACACTTGCAGATCGTTTGAAATCTATAGTCCTAAAGGATCCAAACATTGAAATTCGCCAGGATGATGGGACAAAATTGGAACTGGTAGCGAGAACCCCAACTGTGCGGTGGCCGGATCTTGTTTCCATTGAGTTCATTGAAAAGGACGAAAACTCTTCCACGCTCGCCATTTATAGCCGTGCAATATACGGAATTCGGGACTTTAGCGCTAATAAATCCCGCGTAGACCGCTGGCTGAAATCACTGAGAGCCGAAATTGGTGAAGATGCTATTGACACCTCGGCCAATTAAGCTTGCTTCTAGCTGGGACCTTCTCTTTTGACACAAAGCGAAGGCCAAACTAGCAACATACGGACCCGTGAGTTCGTTCAATTCGAATGGCGATTTTTGCTGTTTGGCTTTCTTCTGACTTTTTGGTCAGGACCTGGGCAAACTTTTGTTATTTCCCTATTCGGTGGACATTTCAGGGAGGAGTTTAACCTCTCCCACGGCGATTTTGGCTTACTCTACACAGTTGCCACTTTGGTCAGTGCCTCTCTTTTGTGGAAAACCGGTCCCCTGGTCGATCATCTTCCCCTACGAAAATTTGCTATTTTTCTTGTTTGTCTGATGATCCTTGCGATGGCCTTGATGTCAGGCGTTCAGGGCCCCATTACTCTCTTCGCCGGAATTCTTTTTGTTCGCTTTATGGGGCAAGGCATGCTCAGCCATACAGCTGTAACGGCGATGGCCCGGCGATATGAAAAAGAAAGGGGTCGTGCGATTGCTTTTGCGGGACTTGGCTTTATTGCCGGGGAAGCCGTTTTCCCGCCTGCGATCGTCCTCGCCCTCAGTCTTTTTGACTGGCGCTTAATCTGGCCAAGCATTGCAGTTCTGGCCGCGATAACGTTTCTTCCGTTTATTGGAAAACTGATAATTCATACAGAACATCAGGACGGTAAAGGCGCAGAAGAACTGGAAGCATCCTTGCCGACTTCGGAAAAGCACTGGACGCGCGCTGAACTGCTTCGAGACAAGCGCTTCTATATGCTTTGCCTGATCCCAATAGCCCAATCAGGAATAATCACCGGTCTGTTCTTTCATCAGGTCCACATTATCGAACTAAAAGGATGGAGCTTCGAATGGTGGAGCATCTGTTTCACTATTTTCGCTGCTTTCAGCCTCATAGGCGGTCTAATGGCCGGGTTTCTGGTAGACCGATTGAGTGCCAGACGGATTGTCCCTTTCTCTCTTCTCTTTATGGACCTCGCTCTGATCCTTCTCAGTATCTTTGACCATGAATGGTCTGCCCCATTTGTCATGGCCGCGCTCGGAGTTGGTGCAGGATATACGACACCTTCACTTTCCTCCTTGTGGGCGGAACTCTACGGAACACGCCACTTGGGCGCCATCAGATCAGTTGCGAGTGTTGTGATGGTTTTCGGCTCAGCACTTGGTCCCGTCCTCATGGGTTTCGCCTTTGACTTGGAGATGGCACTCAGCACAATAACACTGGTGTCAGCATTACTAGCTTTCGCTGGGGTTGGTGCCGCTTTTCAAGCTCTTAAACCTCGATGAAAACCTACTGTTGCTCAGGTTGACGCCTCGGCAGACGGACAAAAACTGATGTGCCTTCTCCCAATTTGCTTTTGATCTCCAGCTGGCCTGCATGCATCTGCACCAAGGAATTAACGATAGCAAGACCAAGTCCTGATCCTTCTTGGGTTGTCTGCGAGTCTATTTGCCCTCGCACAAAGGGTTTCGTCAAATTCTCAATTTGATCTTCGGCCAGCCCGGGTCCGTTATCGCGCACACAAACAATCTGTTGGCCATCCTCTTCCCAAACTTTCACAGAAACCTCACCACCAACTTGTGTAAATTTGATGGCATTTGAAATGAGATTGATCAGGATCTGAGACAAAGACCTGGGATCTGCCTCAATGGGTTTTAGATTACTTGCGACATCTTCACTGTATGTAATCTGTTTTTTAGCAGCCAGATCACTCACAATAATCGAACAGTCGTGCATGATCTCAGACAGATCAACAGTCTTAAAATTAAGAACATGCTCATTGGCTTCGATAGCTGAAAGATCCAGGATATCATTCACAAGATTGAGCAAATGTTTGCCACTGATTTGAATGTCTTCGGCATATTCCTTATATCGAGCGGACCCCAATGGGCCAAAAATTTCCCCGTAAATCACTTCCGAAAACCCAATAATGGCATTCAACGGAGTTCTCAACTCATGACTCATGGTCGCCAGAAATTCAGATTTCGTCTTGTTCGCCCGCTCCGCTTCCATTAACGCGTTTCGCCTCGACACCTCGGCAGCCTTCATCTCACTTATATCTCGCAAAAACCCAGTGAAGTAGCCTTGCCCGTTGACCTTATAATGGGTAATGGCCAGTTCCATTGGAAATTCCTCACCGGATTTCCGTTGACCGGTTGTTTCAAAACGTGTGTTGAGTAAAGGGTGGGAGGACGTTGTCTCCATCGCGCCAACAAGTTCATAATACTCTTTTTGCAAGCGTTCCGGGATCAGGATTCTGATCGCGTTCTTATCAAATAATTCCTTTTCATCATAACCGAAGATATCGCAAACAGATTTGTTATATTCAACCACGTTGCCCTGGGAGGAAACGGTTAGGATACCATCCAACGAAACACTGAAGATCTTTCGGCGGCGCAATTCCCCTTCCCTGATATTCCGCCCTTTTCTCAACAAATCGAGCTTGGCAGCCATCAAGGAAGCAATAAACGTCAATGTCTGAACATGGTGCTTAGTATAAAATCCTAGCTCAGGATCTTCACTGTCAATAACCCCCAGCGTACGCCCTTCGGAAAGGATCGGCACGCAAGCCTCTGATTTGGTTTCTTCAACATCCGGAATATAAAAATCGCAATTGGCCAAATCATCAATAACGATTGCTTTTTGACTTTCGGCTACTCTGCCAGTCACTCCTTGCCCGACAGGAATTTTGAGATGGTTTACGATGAGATCTCCGATAGGATTTTTTACTCCAATCGCCGCCATCTGAACCAGTTCGGAAGGATTTTCCATGCAGTAATAGACAACGCAATCCTTGAAACCAAGTTTACTGACAACTTCTCTTGCCACATACCAGGCAAGTTCTTTCTCATCAGAGATACTGATTAAATCTACAGCGAATGCGTTCATAACCTGAACATAGTCAGCCCCCAAAGGAGCTAATCCCAGGTCAGTCTTATCACCCACATCTGCCTCACAAACTGTATACTATCCGATACACTGATTACAAACAGCTGACCTCAAATCCAAACTTGAAGATGGTTGAAACCGGCTGCCAGCTACACTTCATTTAGTTGGAATATTAGCATATTTTGAGTTCAAAGTCTTAGCTAATTTGTTCGAAGCAAAACATTCACTTCCATCCGTAATTGATAATAGACTGCTGACTTTCTGGATTTCTTGCTCTAGAGTTTTTTTCGGAAAACAAAAAGAGAAGCGCAAAATGAAGAACAAAAATGCGCAGCTGGGGAGGATAAAATGGCACTCATAAAATATCATAACGAAATGGAGATCGATTTTGGGGCAATCAACAAGATTGGCGACACCCTGAAACGATTTGGCATCAAGCGCCCCTTGATCTGCACAGATAAAGGAATTGTTGAAACCGGCATCTATGACAGCTTGCGCCGGGCACTACCAAACGATGTTGAGGCGACACTATTTGATGAAACACCCGGCAATCCAACGGAGGTTGCGGTCAAAAAAGCGCTCGAACTCTATAAGGACAATGACTGTGATGGCGTCATTGCTCTTGGCGGTGGTTCTTCAATTGACCTCGGAAAAGGTGTTTCCCTCATGTCAACTCATGACGGTCCTATTGAAAACTGGGCTGTTGTTAAAGTTGGGCGGGATGGAATTGGCGCAACAGCCCCGATCATTGCCATCCCCACAACAGCCGGAACCGGCAGCGAGGTAGGCGGCGGCTCTGTCATCATTACCGAGGACGGTCAGAAAATCGTCATTTCAAGCCCAAACCTTTTGCCTAAAGTTGCGATCTGCGATCCGGAACTGACGCTAGGCCTGCCCAAGCACCTGACGGCTGCCACTGGCATGGATGCCATGGCTCACTGTATTGAAGCTTACTTGACCCCAGTTGTGAACCCTGTTGCTGCAGCGATTGGTCTTGATGGACTTGAGCGGGTTGTGACTTACTTAAAGCGTGCGGTTGAAGATGGCTCTGATCGGGAAGCTCGCTGGAATATGATGATGGCCGCAAGTGAGGGAGCAATGGCCTTCGCTAAAGGACTTGGGGCGGTCCATTCAATGAGCCATGCGGTGGGCGCCAATGAAGAACTCCGCGCTCATCACGGGACTCTCAATGCGGTTCTTCTGCCAACCGTTCTTCGCTTCAACGCCCCTCACGTGGGTGACAAGTTCGTTAAACTTCGACAGGCAATGGGTCTCAGTGAAGGTGCGGACATCGCCACCTGGATTGAAGGGTATAACGCCGAACTTGGACTACCTTCAAACCTTGCTGAAATGGGGGTGACTGAAGACATGATCCCCGATCTGGCCAAGCACTGCCTGACAGATGCCTGCCATTTTTCAAACCCGGTTCAGCCAACCCAGGAAGAGTATGAACAAATGTACCGGGATGCGATGGGCCTATAGAGCTATTTAAACTGTTGGTGTCAGGCGAAGGGAAAGGCAGGACATTCCGCCATCGACCTTCGCCGCTTCACTATTTGGCAGCTCCACAACTGTGAAGCCTCGCTCAATAAGACGAGCATGCGTCTTTGGAAACCCTTCTGGAAACAGAACGACATCGTTAAATCTGACCGCGTTGGCCGAAGCCTCCTCGCCAGAGGCTGTCAAAATGACCTCATACCCCTCAAAGCAACCTGTTGCAGCCAGCCGCTCCGTAGAGAGAATTACATTGTCATCCAACAAACCGCAATCAGTCTTGAAATGCAGAACTTCTGGTGGCGTTTCAAGTTCCCTTACCTGATAGCCCCAATCAGCAACCAGAGCCCGCAAGGAAGCAATGCCGTCGGCATCCGTTCTTGCCGATTTCCCGACAAGTATTTCCTTCGGTGTAACTAGAATATCGCCGCCCTCAATAAAGCCTTCCGTAATTTCCCGAACGTCTTCAAAAAGAGACTCCAAAGCTGGCCTCATTGCAGCTGTTTCACCGCGGCGGGTTGAGGCACCGGGTCGCATTACGATTGCCCCTTCTTTGAGGCATAAAGCAGTATCCTCAACGAAAACACTATCTGGAAAAGCTTCAAGTGCTTCGAGAACCATCACCTCAGCGCCCGCTTGCCGAAGCGCTTCCACATAGGCACGGTGATGCTCCTGAAAAACTTCTGCATCAGGGTTACCCGTATCCGCAGCCCGAAGACCATCAACGATAGACTGGGCGGGTTTGCGGGTGATAGCGTTAGAAAAGCGAATAGCAAACGACATGGAATTTAACGTTCCTCAGGTCCGGACATGATAAGGGGTGCACCCTAGTGAAGAGCATGCCGGCTGTCTATCCTTAGTTACTGCAATGCCCTCAACAAAAATTTCCCATATTTTTCAGGTGCAAACCTCTGAATCAGATCTAGTATTTTAGCGTCTTTGCCAACAAGGATCCGTCTTTTCCGTTTCTGAACACCCTGCAAGATAATTTTTGCGGCCTGCTCTGGCGTTGTTTTGACCATCGCTTCAAACCGCTTTGCAATTTCCTCCCGGGTTGCGCCATTTGTATACTCACTGACTAGCCTTGAGTTACGTGCGATGTCAGTCCCCACACCCCCCGGATGCACCGAAGAGGCATGAATGTTCGTTCCATCAAGCTCCAGCGCGAGGGCTTCTGTGTAACCCCGAATGGCAAATTTACTGGAATTATAGGCGCTTTGACCGGGGTAGCCGACCAGTCCAAACAAGCTTGAAACATTGATCACATGCCCCTGTCCAGCTTTCTTGAAATGCCTTAGAAAAGCTTTCGAGCCATAGATCATTCCCCAGAAATTGATGTTCATAATCCATTCGAAATGCTCGTATTCCATACTCTCTGCACTATCGAACAGCGCAACTCCGGCATTGTTGAAAACATAATCAACATGGCCGAACTCATTAACGACCTGGTCGGACCAAGCTTCAACTGCCTTTCGATCACTGACATCCAGCGAAGTGACAAGACACCCAACGTTCATAGTTGCGACTTGACTCCGGGTTTCTTCAAGTCCCTTTTCATCCAGATCGGAAATCGCAACATTGCAGCCCAACCCTGCCAGTTCAATAGCAAGTGCACGCCCAATTCCAGACCCTGCCCCTGTAATTGCGGCAACCTGTCCTCTAAAACTCATTCTGTCTCCCCATCTACATACCAGGCCTAGATTATGATGCTTTTTTTGCTTTTTCTTTCAGCGGTGCAAGGAATGCAGCGAAATCTTCTGCCATTTCATCCACCTCCGGGAATAAGGCCGCAGCCCCGATAAACCCGTGATAAAGGTCCTGATACTCCTTGTGCTGAACCTCTGCCCCAAGAGCTTGCAGTTTAGTGATCAGTCCCTCACCCTCATGACGCAAGGGATCAAAGCCACAGGTCATAATCCAAACCGGCCCTATATTCCCTTTTTGGGCTTCGGAAAGAGCTCTCACATATTCATGATTTTCATTAAGCTCATCCGTTGCAAACTGGTTTTGAAACCAATCCAAAATTTCCTTGGTCAGGACAATATTTTCATTCGCCAGCATATCCCGGGTCGGGGAAGTTTGAACCATCAAATCTGCAGGATAGATCAATCCTGTTGCTGCTGGCTGGACGCCAATTTTCCCTTTTGAGGCGGTCGCTGTGACTAATAGAGACAAAACGGCCCCCGCACTATCCCCGGCAACATAAAGCTGCGTCGGATCAACTTTCAAATTCTCCGCCTGTTCCTGCAGCCAAACCCAGCTATCAAGTGCATCATCCAAACCAGATGGGAATGGATGTTCTGGTGCCAAGCGATAAGCAACGGAAATAACCTTGGCTCCGGTGTATCTGGCAATCCGCCGGCAAACGCCATCGTGGGTTTCCAAATCTCCTATGACAAATCCGCCCCCATGAAAAAAGAGTAAAGCAGGCTTATAATCCTCTATTGGTCGATTGTCATAAACACGGCCTTTCAGGTTTCGTCCCTTCAGCTCCAGGGTGATGTCCCGGACTTCCCGGACCGCCGGCTTGGGTCCATCAAACAACGCCACTGATTTTCGGTAGGCCCCGCGCATATTTCGCACCGTCCAGTTCTGCGGCGGCACGGCAAACATCTCCTGAAGGTTCATTAATGCTTGGGCACGAGGCTTAAATTGGCGACCATCGAGTTCCAGAAGCTGACCACTCATTTTGCGCTGCCAATAGGCATCGCTGGCGCTCATTAACATGCGCCGTTTGTATAAAAAATACGGTATCTTCAGCAGCATTATGTTCTCCTTTTTCGCCACTTTTCGAGGCGCTCAACCCGACCGGGACCAGATCTTCATGTCTTTAAGGTTTAGTTTTTTCCGCTCCCGCCAGAAAAATCTGGCCGGTTTCGGATAAAGCGTGAAGTTCCGACCCTCTTCATCTTTGTACCAGCTTTTGCAACTCCCAGCCCAAACTGTGTTCGTCAATGCCCCCTGTAGAAATTGATTGTAGCGTGCAACAGCGTCGGGCGTTGGCTCTAAAAGATGCGTATTGCCAGCCTTCTTCAGGCATTGCAGAACAAATTGCATCTGTGCTTCGATCATATGCACAATTGAGGTTGAGCCGACACCCGTATTGGGCCCCGTCATGAAATAAAGGTTTGGAAAGCCGTCAACCATGGCGCCAAGGTAAGCTCCCGGCAAATCATCCCACCTCTCACTCAGGTGCACTCCTTTTCGACCCTGAATATCAATAGCCGTCATCTGACCCTGTAGGTCAAAGCCTGTCGCCAGCACAATAAGATCTGCTGAAATGCGGTTCCCTGCCCGATCAATTACGGCAGAGTGATCGACATAGTGAATGCCATTTGTATTTACATCGACATTTTCTCGGGCCAGGGCTGGGTAAAAATCATCAGAAATCAAGATCCGCTTGCACCCCATGTCATAGTCCGGGATCAGACTTTTCGCCAACCTCCGATCAGAAAATGAGGACAGAATATGCCTTTTCACCCGGTCTTCAATCTTCGATCTCAACCAAGAGTGTTTCTTAAAAAAGGGCGACAAAACATATTCAAAGCGCAAATAGATTTTCAGTCGCTCCAGCTTTAACCGCCATTTTGATTTGCGAAAGCGAGCCTTTTCCGCTTCTGTGTAGGCTCGATCTTGCCGAGGGATCACATAGTTAGGTGTTCGCTGGAACATTGTCACCCGTTTAGCCATCTTGGCAAGCTCAGGAACTGCCTGAACCGCGCTGGCTGCGCTTCCAACAACCACAATTTCTTTATCCTTTAGCTCGACATCATCTCGCCACTTAGCTGTATGGAAGACGGGTCCTTTGAAATCTGAAAGACCATCTAGTTCGGGCTCATAGGGTGTATTCAATCCTCCAGACCCTATAATTACCTGCCGTGCTGCAATTACCGTCTCTTCATCTATTTGAGCACGCCAGATTTGGTCCTTTTCATCAAATCGGATTGATTGAACCTCCTGATTAAACTTCAGGTGGGGCCGCAGCTCAAACTCGTTGGCGCAGTTTTCCAGATAGGCGAGTATTTCTGCTTGAGGTGAATAAACACGGGACCAATCAGGATTGAGCGCAAAAGAAAAGCAATAAAAATGGGAAGGAACATCGCATGCAGCGCCCGGATATCGGTTCTTGTTCCAAGTTCCCCCGACATTGTCAGTTTTCTCAAGGATCAGGAAACGCTGAACACCCTCTTTTTTCAGATAGTATCCAGCGCAAAGGCCAGAAAAACCAGCTCCGATGATCAGGACGTCCAACACGCCACTTTCATCTGCAAACTCTGTCTGTAGCCCCTTTGCGACCCCCATCACAGGACTATTCACACTTTCCCCCAAGTCTTCAGTCTTAAGTTTAGTCTTTTCCTACACCTTAGTACCCTTATTCCAAACAACTGGATCACAAAGATTGCCGGATTGCAAACTCCCATCCACTTGACGTAGGGGCTTTCTGCGCTGTGAGTTACCCTAAATTGATGAACGCCTGGAAACAAAAAAAGCGCTGAATATCGATTCAGCGCTTTTCAATTCTGGTCCGACAGTTTCTTAGGCGAGATGATCAATGATTTTCATTGTTTCCCCACCAGCCTTCAGAGCCTCAATCCACTTGCCAGCGATTTCCGGATCACTTGGTGCAGCATGAACACCTGGCTTAATTTCGCCTTTCAACACGGCCTCTACGCCGTAACTAACCGGTGTTGACACCAAACGAGCCATCGCTGTTGATTTGTCATCACCATAAGCATCCATAACAAATGATTTATCATATACGGTTTTGCCGTCTTTTTTGGCTGTAATGTCCACACTGAGGACAACCCGATCAGCTTCTCCATCCTTGACGGCATGCTTATCCCAAAGATCCTGACTGATCTCCTCAAGACGGGCATCCCCTTCAGGTCCGCTCAGTGTTTCCACTTCCTTGAAAATATGATCCCAAGCTTCGGACCATCCCCCATAACGCAATGTACCGCGGACGAACTGGCTAAGGTTCAGATTATCAAACCCATATTCTTCGATATAAGGGAGCGAGTCTCTATTTGGGTAAACCTCAAATGTTTCAGGACCTTTTTCAAGATCCAAACTATAACTTTCAACAGCATCCCAAGGACGAGAAACATCATACTCCGCTCCATCTTTCAGGCTTTTCGATGGAGACTTTAGAGCTTTCAAAACCCCAAGTGGTGACCAACTGAATTTATAGCAAAAATCGTTCTTCACCTCTGACAGCCCTCCGCAATAGGACCGGAAGTAATGTTCATTTTCAGGTGAGTATGCTGGCGATGCCTTATAATCTGCCATTAATAAATGGGCCATCAAATGATCAATGCCTGGATCCAGGCCAATTTCATTCAGCAGCACCAAGCCTTTTTCCTTGGCAGCAGCATCCAGATCCCGCATTGCAGGCGCAATGTAAGAACTGGACACAAAGTTCGCGCCCTTCTCCAAACAGATCTTCGCAACAATCGGATGGAAATCACCGGGCAGCATGGAAACAGCTACATCCCCAGCGGTCAGTGCATCTTCCAATGCCTCAAGGCTAAACGCCCGAACTTCAAAATCACCAGTCAGACCCTTTACCGCCTCTTCCGCTTTTGAAACTGTGCGGTTCCAAAGAACCAGCTTATATCCTTGCTCGATCAACCGCCGAATGCCGGGGACTGAAGACAGGCCTGCGCCTAGCCAATGAATTGTCGCCATAACGTTCTTCTCCAAATCTTTGCGTCTTAAAGACGTGCAGTATGTGTTTTGAAATCGGCCAGTGCTCGGCCCCAGATACCCTCTTCAGGCTGGTCCAGTTCCAACAAGGCCTTTACTAATTGTCCCGAATAATCATCACTGGATTCCAGTGGCAGCATGGATGGTAGATGGTCAATCGCTGTCACCTCCAAAGGATTATCACCATCAACGACCCGAATAACAGGGTCGTCAAAAGTCGTGCTGCGATTATAAATCGGGATTGGGTTGTAAGTGCTTTCCGGATCGCAGCTCACGTCTGAGATGACGGCTAATTTCCGATCTGGAGTTTCAATATCCTCAGCGGTAACAAAGCGCGGGCAATCCTTGTTCGCCAAAATACAGTTCACAAAGATTGAATGTTGCTGGATTTCCGGAAACGGCCCTCCAGAGGATGTCTCTTTCATATCCCATCCGGTAACATCCAAATTCAGATGTTTTCCTAGATCTACTGCGCCGCTACCGCTTCGCCCCAAGGCTCCGATGACAATGAGGCTCGGCTTTTCCTCAAATTCGGCCAACTCTCCTCTGAGTTCATTCAGCAGGCTATCCACATTTGGATAATCCGTAACTTCACTCAAGGAAGGGTTTCGACCTGCCTTGATCCCACTCCAGGTTTTTACAGCAACCGCTGCGCCTGCAAAGCCGGCCCAGTAACCAAAAGCTGCGACCCGACGACCATTTTCATCGACCAGACATTCGAGGTCATAAAGAGTCCCTTTGCCTGTTACAAAGCGGCCAAGGGTTTTCTGCCAGCCTGGCTGGTCCTTATAGACGTGACCAAAATAAATATGTTTGTGAACTAGGTCTGTTTCTGCATTGGGCAATTCTTTCACGCCCAACACATATGCATCCCTAGGCGCCTCTGGCCAACTGCCTTGCTCGGCAATTTCGCAGCCCACAGCTTCATATTGTTCAATCGGAATGCATCTATCAGGGGATTTCTCGACGGTCACCCGGTATCCGGCGTCCATCAAGAGTTTTACATCCCGAGGAACAAGTGCAACCCGCTTCTCATGAGCTTTATGTTCAGTACGGACCCAGATATGGGCCTTGTATGCTGTGTCAGACATTCTACAAAATCTACCAGTTTCAGATTCCAGAAGCAGGGACACTACTCAAAAACGATGGCGACTTCCACCCCAATATCTGAGTTATGCCCTGAAAAAAACAGGGTCCGAATTGTGGGAAGACAAACAAAGGGCATCTGAATGGGAGAACCCGCACTTAACGTCAGATATCAGCACGAAATGATTAAAATCAACGACAGCGATTTCACTAGTAGATATAATCGCATAACGGGAGGTATCTTATGACGATAGATCAAATAACCGAATTTCTGGGCTGGTGCTCCGTCCTCAATATTGCTCTTCTCACTCTGGCAGCATTGAGTATCATGGTTTTGCGAAACCCAATCATGAGCCTGCACCACGCACTGTTTGGAATTGAAAAAGAAGCTTTGCCGGATCTCTATTTAAAATACCTGGCTGCGTACAAAATCTTGATATTGATGACAAATCTGGTGCCTTACATAGCCCTGAAGCTAATGGCAGGCTAGATTAGCCGCCAACCTGGTATAATGGCGGCTGGTCTCCATCCGCGAGGCCGGTATCGAGCCAGCGGGTCCAGGCTTTCTCGATGTCTTCGTATGTCCCGTTTACGGTGATATGGCTAAGACCCGTATCCAATAATTTTGCTGCCCGCTCAGCCTTTTCCCCCAATGCGCGGGAAAAAGACACGTAAAGACCGTAAGTTGCATGAAGGGAGACAGGTTCAGGCAATTGCTTGATCAGCTCACGATGATCAGCCATCTGGTATTTGGCGACCTTCTCATAAACAAGCGCATAATCTGCCCGCCCTCTGGCCACCATCGCCAAGGTTTGCAGATCTGAGTCAACGAAGACCTTCTTGATTTTTTCATCCTGATCGAATTCATCTGTGTACGTATACCCACGAACAACAGCAAACCGAGCGTTATGATATGATGACTGATCAAACTCTTTTGGATGTCCCTTACGGGCGTAAATCAGGATTTTTCCATAGAGCAATGGCTTGTTATGCAGAATATATTTTCGGCTATTTTCATAGGAATTGGTTGTGTTGAAGCAGCCGAGGAAGGTTCCGTTTTCGACCTTTTCCATGCACCGGTTATAGGGAACGTAGAGAAGGTTCAGCTGACAGCCAACCGCTGCGTAGGCGGCCCTGACAATATCGAACGAAAATCCGCGCTGTTTACCATTGTGAAGACCAGAATAAGGGAAAAAGGAATCCTCGGCAGCAAGCGTAATTGTCTCACCCTCCGTGCATTGAACCTCAGCAGCAGATGCTGGAGAGATGCACAGGACAGTTAGCACAAGGACTACAGCCAGATGGTAAACCGTTTTGATTTTCGCCCCCTTTGTGTGTTGAGGGCTTGCCGCAACATTAAGGTCAGAATTCTCACTGATTTAAGGCTGTCAAAATATCCTTTATAAAACCTTAAAAAAAGAGCCGCGACTTGGTTTAGCCGCGGCTCTTTCATAAAAAAGTATACTATCGGTTGCGTTAGTCGTCTGACCACCCACTGACAGATTTCACCTCAAGGAAATCTTCAAGGCCCCAGACACCGCCTTCGCGCCCATTACCTGATTGCTTGTATCCACCAAACGGTGCACCTGCGCCGCGTGCCTGGCCGTTCATTTCAACCATGCCTGAACGGAGGCGACGCGCCATGCGGCGAAGCCGTGCTGGATCCTGAGTCTGAACATAGTTTGTCAGACCATAAACTGTGTTATTGGCAACTTTGACAGCTTCTTCTTCAGTATCGAATTTCATGATAGACAAAACTGGACCGAAGATCTCTTCACGAGCAATCGTCATATCTTCCGTGACGTCAGCAAAAACTGTTGGGCGCACGAAATAACCTTTGTTCAGGCCTGCAGGTCGGCCTGGGCCACCCGCTACCAGTGTTGCACCTTCTTCAATGCCTTTTTCGATCAGACCCTGGATCTTGTTGTACTGAGCTTCAGAAACAACAGGACCGATGTGACGGCCTTCCTTATCTGACAAATCAACTGCAGTTGCCTCAGCAGCCTGCTTAGCTGACTCAACAGCATCATCATAAATGCTGCTTTCTACAAGCATCCGTGTTGGTGCGTTACAGGACTGACCAGAGTTATTAAAGCAATGCATCGCACCGCGTTTTACGGCTTTCTCATCAGCATCTGCGAAAATGACATTGGCACCTTTACCACCCAGCTCCAGCGCGACCCGTTTCACGGTATCCGCTGCATTTTTGGAGATGGCAATACCTGCACGGGTTGACCCTGTGAAGGAGATCATATCCACATCTTCGTGACCAGACAGCTGCGTACCCACACCCATACCGTCGCCGTTCACCAGGTTGAAAACACCGGCTGGGAAGCCAGCTTCATCCATAAATTCAGCAAACAACATAGAAGAAAGCGGAGCAATCTCAGATGGCTTGAGGACAACAGTACAACCAACAGCTACCGCAGGAACAACCTTCAAAGTTACCTGGTTCATTGGCCAGTTCCATGGCGTAATCAGTCCGCAAACACCCACTGGCTCATATAGAATCCGATCATTCGGCGCATGTGGGCCCAGTGGGCGCTCAAATTCAAACTTCTTGAAAGCCCGAATGAAGTTCCGGATATGGAAGGAGCCAGAACCCTGCTGCGCTGTTTTGGACATGGAGATCGGAGCCCCCATTTCCATTGAGATGGCTTGACCCATTTCCTCAGCACGTGCTTCATAGATATCTGCCAGTTTTTCAACTTTGGCTAGACGCTCTTCCTTCGGAGTTTCACTCCAGGGAATAAAAGCTGCTTTTGCTGCAGCAACCGCCGCGTCTGTATCAGCCTGGCTGCCCAGTGAAATCACTGCACAGGCTTCTTCAGTCGAAGGATTGATGACTTCAAGATCATTTGGCTGCGAAGGATCTACCCACTGGCCATTGATATAAAATTTCCGTTTATCTAACACCTTGTTTTCTCCCATTTATTTTTAGTTCTCCCCGGCAAGCCTTCTGAATTGGAGGTATTTCAGTGGGATTGCTCACCTGGGGTATCACATAGAATATTCACACCGCCGGCAAAACCGACCGCCCATTTCTGCGGGCTACCTTGCCCCTTCCCCAACGTCAGCGCAAGGCCTATTTCTTAAAATGATACAGTTTGATCATAAAAAATATATTTTTTGTAGCATTTCAGGTAACGGTCGGCCCCACCGCCCATTATATTATTGTTTACTTATTTTCTTTAAAGCTCTTCTTAGCGGTTTTAACAATGGAGAGTTTAAATGACACCCAAGCAAATTGAATTGGTTCAGACCAGCTTCAAATCCGTTGCGGCCATCAGTGAACAGGCTGCGGAACTGTTCTACAACCGACTTTTTGAACTGGACCCTTCATTGAAGCCACTCTTTAAGGGCAACATGAAGGAGCAAGGTAAGAAGCTGATGGCTACGATAGGGGTCGCTGTCTCAAGCTTGAAAAACCTGGAAAAGATCCGTCCAACAGTTGAAGCCCTTGGCAAATCCCATAAGGATTACGGTGTTCAGGACCGGCATTATGATACCGTTGCAGAAGCCCTGATCTGGACCCTGGGAAAAGGCTTGGGCGATGCCTTTACAGAAGATGTAAAAGCGGCTTGGGTTGAAACTTATACAACATTGGCCACAATCATGAAGGAAGCGGCGAAACCGAACCCTGCGGAAATACTCGCAAAAAGCCTGCTATCAGAGGCAATCTATCGGATACCGGAATTCGAAAAGCAACGAGCCGCGAATTGAAACTCGTCACGAATTAGACTGGATTTTCTGGAGCTGAAAAGGTAAGAAGCCTGACCCGGAACTGTCACTAATCAGGTTATAACTTTGATCACCAGCACTCGAAACCGCATCTTGTGTTTTGCGCTCTGCTTTCTCGGCGTTGCCCTCCTCTCCACCAGCCTTTTGTGGGCGCCTGCGGCGGCTGTCTGGGAAAAGGTTGATAGCCAGGCATTTTATCTGCTGAACGGTAGCCTGACGGTAAGTCCTGCTTGGACTTATTTCTGGGCTTACCTCAACATGCATGTGGCAAATGTGGTCGCAGGCGTGTTCATGGTTGTACTGCTGCTCTTCTATGTTTTCACGCATCGTGAAGACACTGGAGAGAAAAAACTGGCAGCCTTTACGCTGGTTGCCCTGTTTGTATGTCTGGGCATTGTTGTGAGTAAAACAGGATTTCAGGAAATGGAACGGCTGAGCCCCTCCCTTGTCCTGACGCCTTTTTATAATCTCAATGAAATGACCGTCGGATTAAAAACCAAAGTTCAGTCCAGCCACTCGTTTCCTGGCGACCATGGCGTTACGACTTTCATCTATTCCATCCTGGTCATCCTGCTGATCAAAAGCCGAACAATCACAACACTCGCTGTTATCTTTGCATTCCTCAACAATCTGCCGCGGCTTTTCAGCGGCGCTCATTGGCTGAGCGATGTCATCGTTGGCGGGGGCGCGATTACACTGCTTGTGCTGCCTTTTGCCATTGCAACACCTGTCGGTGCATATATTGAAAGACTTTGGTATTTTCTTGGCGCCCGGATCCGCCCTCTGGGTTACCTGATCTCTTTGATGACCCGAGGGCAAAGAACCTGACCTGCTGACAAAACGCCGCTCAGTCAAATCCGAGAAAGGTTGCCACATTCTCCAGTTCTTCGCGCTGGCTGACCAAGGTGTTTTCAATCGCCGAAGTATCTTCATACCCCATTGCCAGACCGGACAGTAAAACCTGATCTTCTGGAATATTCAGATGGCGGAAAATTGGCTCCTGAAATGAAATCCATGCTGCCTGCGGGCAGGTATGCAGCCCCTCTCCCCGTGCTGCCAGCATTACTGTCTGCATATAAAGACCAGCATCAAACCAGCTTCCACGCCCAAGATAGGCATCCGTCGTAAAGAAAAGCCCAACTGGCGCATCAAAGAATTGGAAATTTCGGCGAGACTGCTGTGCCGTTCTCTCCCGATCCCCTTTTTCAATGCCAAGCAAGCCATACAGCTCCCAGCCGAGCTGGCGCCGCCGATCCCGATGAACAGGCTTCCATTCTGCGGGGTAATAATCATAGTCCTCATATTTGCTGGCTTTGCCCTGATCAAAAAGAGCGCAAACATCTCGAACAATGGCATCCTTCACCTCGCCGGTGCAGACATACACATGCCATGGCTGCGTATTTGTGCCACTTGGCGATCTCTGGGAGAGCCTTAGAATTCTCTCAATCGTGTCTTTTTCCACTGGTGTATCAAGAAAGGCCCGGACAGATTTTCGGGATTGGATGGCGTCTTCAATATTCATTTTTATCGCTCCAATGCGTTTTGGCGCGATTATGCCGCTGCTTTTGAAATCCGTAAACCCCCACGCCACCTGCTGCAGCGAATTAGCAAAAAAATGCCCGCTAATTTGCGGGCATTTTCAAGTCAGTCGTCAGGATGGTTATCCTTCTTTCGTCTGTTTATGTACTCGGCTAAGTCCCAGATATAAACTGACACACATCAACAGCAGCACGATGGCAAACGGGAAACCGGTGGAAACGGCCATGGCCTGCAGTGCCGTCAGGGCACTGGCACCACCAACCAGCAACAGGGTTGCTGCAACGATCCCCTCAAAGGAACACCAGAAAACCCGTTGCGCTACTGGGGCATCCACCTTTCCACCTGCTGTGATGGTATCAATCACCAGCGAGCCGGAATCGGATGAGGTGACAAAGAACACCAGCACCAGAATAATTCCCAGGAATGATGTAATGGCTGCCAACGGAAGAGGTTCCAGCATGACAAAGAGTTTGAGCTCAAGTGCAGCATCTTTAACTGGGGCTGTTGCATCAGCAAATACCTGCGAAATAGCTGTCCCACCAAAAACGCTCATCCAAACGACGGTTACAAGTGTTGGAATGATAATCACACAGAAGACAAACTCCCGAACTGTACGCCCTCTTGAAACACGAGCGATGAACATTCCGACAAATGGTGACCAGGAAATCCACCAAGCCCAGTAAAAGGAAGTCCAGCCTTGCGTAAAGTTGTTATCTTCCCGGCCGAATGGCATGGACAGCGGAACAACGTCTTTCAGATAGGCAAGGCTCCCTTCAAACATGGTCGTGAAGATTTCGCCTGTTGGTCCGACGAAGAGCACAAAGATCAACAACAGGCCCGCTAGCGCTATGTTAACCTCAGAGAGGATTTTAACGCCGCCATCAAGACCGCGCAGAACGGATATCAATGCCAGGATTGTAATGAACGAAATCAACAGGACCTTGGCCAGGTTGCCCGTGCTCCAGCCAAATAGGAAGTTTAAGCCAGCCAAAGCCTGCTCTGTTCCAAAACCCAAAGACGTTGCCAGCCCAAATAACGTTGCGAATACCGCAAGCGTATCAATGATGTGACCAGTCCAGCCCCATACCCGTTCGCCAAATAGGGGATAGAATGCTGAGCGCAGTGTTAAGGGTAGATGACTGTTAAATGAGAAGAAAGCGAGAGCCAGAGCGACAACAGCATAAATGGCCCAAGGATGAATGGCCCAATGAAAAATCGTAGCTGCCATTCCAAGGCCAAGCGCTGCATCATGATCACCAGCAGCAGCACCAAGAGGAGCCCAGTCTGTTCGAACCCCATTTTCTACCGCTGTCCCTCCCATGGAGGACGCAAAATGAGACATCGGTTCTGACACGCCAAAGAACATCAGGCCAATACCCATACCAGCGGCGAACAGCATCGCGAACCAGCTTATGTAACTGTAATCCGGCTCAGCCTCCATTCCGCCCAATCGAATTTTCCCAAGCGGCGAGACCAAAAGGTATAGGCAAAACAGCACAAATATATTTGCTGCACTCAGGAAAAACCAATCAAACTTGGACGTGAGAAAAGGCCGTAGCCAACCAAAAAACTCAGTAGCCTCAGCCTGAAACATTAATGTGATCAGAACAAACGCAACAATCGCGATGCCTGAAATCAAGAAAACAGGATTATGAATATCTAACCCAAATGGGGAAACATTATGTTGTCCTATTTCATGATCAGTATCGATTGGATTCAGATGGGTATCGTTGATATCTGTCATGTCATCACCCTCCCTAATGTTGACAGTTCCACAGCCCCAACGGGATGCGTCACTGGGCTTAAGAAAACTCACCCGACCTTAACAGCCTAAGCCTTTTTACGGTGGTCAAAAAACCAGACAGCAGCCTCTTCCTGTTCAAATTTCGCCATTTCCTAATAAATAAATTCCGCAAGTACCTCTGAGCAGCGCGCTGAGACTGGATTAGAGTTGGCTGTGTCTGCTATGTCACAAATCCTAGATTTTTTTGTAGGTTCCAAAACAGAACTTATATATAACCGAATAAACCCACACACGGGTCATGTGAAGGAGAAGAAGAATGGATGCGAAAATTGTTGGCTGGGGTCACACGCCCTTTGGCAAACATGAAGATAAAACGATTGAAGATCTGATCATTACGGCAGCAAAAGAAGCCATTGATCACGCTGGCTTAGAACCCTCAGACATTGACAGTATATGGCTGGGACATTTCAACTCCGGTATGGTTCCAGATGGATTTGCCTCTTCACTCGCGCTCAATCTGGATGACAGCCTTCGGTTCACACCTGCCACGCGACTTGAAAACGCCTGTGCTTCCGGATCCGCTGCTGTGTACTCAGCTCGCAATGCCATTAAGGCTGGATCCTCCAAGGTCGCTCTGGTGATCGGTGCTGAGAAAATGACAGAACTGGATACAGCTGGCGTTACCAAAGCCTTGGCTGGTGCGTCCTACCAAAAGGAAGAGGCTGACCTCTCCTTCCCTGCAATTTTTGGTAAGTTTGCGGCCGCATACTTCAATGCGCATGGGGACAGTTCCGAAACTCTGGCCCGGATTGCAGAAAAAAATCACCGAAATGCACTCAATAATCCGCTTGCTCACATTCGGAAGGATCTGGATTTCGATTTCTTCAATACGGTGACAAATAAAAACCCGCTGATTGCGCCCCCGCTTCGACTAACCGACTGTTCCCCCATCAGTGACGGGGCTGCAGCCTTGATTATGGTGTCAGACGACCGGGCTGCTGATTTCGATAATGCCATTGCCTTCCGCGCGGCGGCCCATATCAATGACTTCCTTCCCATGTCCAAACGGGACCCCCTAAAATTCGAAGGACCAAAAACAGCTTTCGCTAATGCCTTTTCTGAGGCCGGAATTTCTGTAAATGATCTGGATTTTGCAGAAGTCCATGATTGCTTCACCATTGCAGAATTGATGATCTATGAAGCAATGGGTCTTGCTGAACCGGGTAAAGGGGCCAACCTTATCAAAGAAGGCACCGTCATGGCGGATGGCCGCTTGCCGATTAACATTTCAGGCGGATTGAAAGCCAAGGGGCACCCGGTTGGTGCAACCGGTGTTTCCATGCACGTCCTCGCAGCTATGCAATTGACTGGAACTGCTGGTGGCATTCAGAAGGAAGGGGCGGAGCTCGGCTGTGTCTTCAATATGGGTGGTTCAGGCGTTGCCAACTATTGCAGCATTTTAGAAAAAGCAAGCTAACCTTGGCTGGGCCAGCAAGATGAAATGCTGGCCCAGTTTACACTCAAGAACACTCTTATCCCCTACGTTAATTTCCCCGCACTGCTGAAACGGGGATTCTTGTAGTTTCTTCCTTAAAGAGCTTCCCGCCATATATATTTAAACCTGAAGTTGCTAGCGATGAAATATTAGGCAATTATATGGTCTGAAATCTAATATTTCTCTTTTGATTGCGGATATTTACTAAATTTTCTCTAAATTACACTTGCAGAAACGGCGAAGCATATTCACAATCATTTTCAGTGAGACATCAACAAAGTAACGAAACAAGTCTCAGGTAAAATAATAATCGGGAGGAAATCTATGCACATTTCACGTACAGGAAATTTCGGCAAAGCGATCGCAGTCGCAGCTGGTCTGGTTGCAGGTATTGCAACTTCAGCTGGCGCAGCCGATTTGCCAAAGTCCCTGATTTGGACAGCCTACGGCACCACATCCAGTGGCTATGCCCAGTCTGTTGCAATGGGAAATATGCTTAAGAATGAATACGGGACATCTATTCGGGTATTGCCTGGTAAGAATGACATTTCCCGGATGACACCATTGAAAGTTGGTAAAGCAGACTACTGTGCTTGCGGTATCGCCAGCTATTTCGGCCAGGAAGGCGTAATGCAGTTTGCGACTCCTGACTGGGGTCCACAGCCTCTTCGGGTTATTATGACCTCTAAAGGTTCATTCGGCCTTGGCCTTGCTGTTGCTGGTGACGCTGGTATCAAAACGCCTGCTGACCTGAAAGGAAAACGCATTGCCTGGGTTCGGGGTTCAGATGCGTTGAACATCGGTGCTGAAGCCATGATGGCTTTTGCTGGACTAACTTGGGATGATGTTACGAAAGTTGAATTCCCTGGCTTTAAAGACTCCATCGACGGCGTCATTAACGGCCAAGCTGACGCAGCTTTCTCATCCACAGTATCTCCACATCTGAAACGTCTGGCTGCAAGTCCACGTGGTATCACTTGGACACCAATGGCTGCTGATGACGCAAAAGGTTGGAGCCAGCTAAACGGTGTTGCGCCATACTTCTCACCAACCAAAGCGGTTGTCGGTGCAGAAATTTCAAAAGACAAACCATGGAACGGTGCAGGTTACCCTTACCCAATCCTGGTGACGAACGCACCACGTTCAGCTGATGAAGTCTATACGCTGACAAAAGCGCTTGTTGAAAAGCATGATGCATACAAAGACAACGCTCCTGGCGCCAAAGGCTGGCATATTGACAGCCAGTCATTCGAGTGGATCCTGCCTTACCATGAAGGTGCAGTGAAATACTTCAAGGAAATTGGCAAATGGTCTGACGCTGCTCAGGCTCACAACGATGGCCTCATCAAACGTCAGGATGTTTTGATGAAAGCCTATGCAGCCTACAAAGCAACAAACCCATCTGACGATGAGTTTAAAGCTGGCTGGTCTGCCGCTCGGATCAAAGCTCTTGAAGCAGCTGGCCTTCCTGTCGGTGTAAAATAATACTTCAAAATTGGGGTTTGGCGGAGCTATCCCTTCGCCAAACCCTTCTCCTGACTCTAACCTAAGATGAGGGAACCACTGATCTACTGGGAGATCAGTAAAACCGGACTACAACAAGAAGCCGGAAAAATGAAAACCTAACGGGAGACACCGAAAAGTGACATCTGCTCCTACCAAAAAAAGAAATCGAGCAGTCCCTGTAAGGCAAGCTTTGAACGCTTTCGCCTCAGGGTTCTTTATGGTCAGACCTGTCGGTCCCTGCAGAACTGCAATCCTTTACAAGTGTGACTAACATGACAGACAAAGTAACCGCTCCAGACGTTGTGGAAGAGCCAACCCGCCGCCGTCAACTCTCTGGTCCCTGGGCCTTGCTGCCCTATATCTCTGCGATCGTTGTCCTGATCTTGTCGATCAACCAGCTATTCAACTTCGGCTTTTTTGTCGGCTATACATTTCTCTCAAACCAATATGCCTACATCATTGCAGGTCTCCTGCTGCCGCTGATTTTTATCATGTGGCCAGCAACAACTAAATCCAGCCGAACATCTGTGCCAATTTATGATGCGATCCTGGCATTGGCCACGTTGGTCATCTGTTTCTTTTTCGCCTATAGCAGCGAAAAAATCCTGGATGAAGGCTGGGAATATCTCGCGCCTGACTATGCGATTTATATGAGCTACCTGTTTTGGGCTCTCATCTTTGAATGTACTCGACGGGCCGGCGGCCTAGCCATCTTCACGATCGTGGTGGTTATCTCCTTCTATCCGCTGTTTGCAGATGTAATGCCAGGTCCTATTGCAGGCGCGGCAGCAACCCTACCGGATACAGCCATTTTCCATACCATGAGTTCGGAAAGTGTGCTTGGCATTCCGTTGCGGGCGTTTACCAATCTGGTGATTGGCTTCCTGGTCTTTGGTGTTGCTCTTCAATATACGGGCGGCGGCAAATTCTTCATTAACTTTGCCTTTGGCCTTCTGGGTCATGTTCGGGGCGGACCTGCGAAAGTGGCTATTTTCTCAAGCGGCCTGATGGGCTCCATGAGCGGTAGCGTGATCACAAACGTTTTGACAACTGGTGTTCTCTCCATTCCTGCTATGCGACGCGTGGGTTTCTCTCGCTCCTATGCGGGTGGTGTTGAAACCTGCGCCTCCACGGGCGGCGTCCTCATGCCTCCGATTATGGGGGCAACCGCCTTCATTATGGCCACCTTCCTTGAAGTTCCCTATATCGACATTGCGATTGCAGCGATCATTCCATCTCTGCTGTATTTCTTTGGTCTGTTCATCCAGATAGACTCTTATGCAGCAAAGAATGACCTGAAGGGGCTCCCACAGGAAGAACTGCCATCCCTGAAGCAAACCTTGAAAGAAGGGTGGCACTTCATTGCCGTCTTCGTCATTCTGGTTTGGCTTCTGGTGTTCCTGAAACAGGAAGCGATTGCACCTTTCTACGCAACGGCTCTACTCATCATCATTAACCAGATCTTCCCCTACTCCCGTTGGGGCTGGGAAGATTTGAAGAAATTCGTCATGGGTACAGCCAGCCTGTTTGCAGAACTTGCAGGCATCCTTTGCGGTGTTGGTCTGATCGTTGGTGCATTGGCAGTGACTGGTATGTCCGGCACCATCGCCAACGACCTGATCTTCCTTGCAGGTGGTAACGCTCTCGTGCTGCTTTTCATGGGCGCACTGACAAGCTTTATCCTCGGGATTGGAATGACTGTGACAGCCGCCTATATCTTCCTGGCGATTTCACTGGCACCAGCGGTGATCAGTGCAGGTCTGGATCCTATGGCGGTTCATCTCTTCATCCTTTACTGGGGTATGCTCAGCTTTATCACCCCACCGGTTGCTCTTGGCGCATTTGCGGCGGCAACAGTGGCAGGTGCCAAGCCAATGGAAACTGGTTTTCAGGCAATGAAGCTCGGAAGTATCATTTACTTCATTCCCTTCTTCTTTGTCCTCAACCCAGCCCTCATCCTGCAAGGGGATGCCTATACGATTACTAAAGTCGTTTTGACCGCTCTCGTTGGTGTCTGGCTAATTGCCAGTGGTCTACAAGGCTATCTTGCCTGGGTCGGCAAACTGGACATCCATCCACAAGGCGGTCTTGTCGTTCGGGCTTTGATTATCCTTGCCGGGTTGGCCTTGGCCACACCGGGCGGCGGATTGATACCGTTCACCAACTATGAGCTCGGAGCCTATGCCTTAATTCTGCTGGCGCCCGCGATCATTGTGACTTTGCTTGTCAACAAAAGGAAAAGCATTGCCACCGGTTGACGGCAACCAATAAGTCGAAACCTGAAAGGCCGCTAAAGAAATTTTTAGCGGCCTTTTATTTTTTGTTATTTTCTATATACTTAAGCCAAAGTAAGTGGTTGTAGTAAAACAGAATAACAATGAGTACCAGCCATTTCAGATGACAAATTCAGGTTTTAAATACTTCATCGACCCTCCCCATACATCTATGTTTGCGCGAATTTTTGGGGTCCTGTCTTTTCCAATAGCAAAAGAAATGGCGATAACTGCCCGAACCGATACCAGCTATGAAAACCACTTTCATACCCTGACGGAACTCAGCGGCGTTAAATTTGAGCTCACCTCAGAGGAACTTCGCCAGATTGCCATTTTCATTAACACCAACTGGCCGACAGACGGAAAAATTCACGCCTGCATGATTCTGGACAGTGAACTCGCCCATGGGCTTGTCCGAATGTATGACACCTTTGTCGAAGGTCGAGCTGACAGCCCTCAGATATTCAGAACTGATACTCCGAATTTAAAAAACAAAGTAATCGAGTATATGGAACTCCCTTCCGATCATCAGTTCCCTGACTTTCTCAGTTTCGCCTGATCAAACTCCAGAACAAAAAACGGGAGGCAGAAGCCTCCCGTCAGTCTTTTATAGTTAGGTCGGTTAGCCAATAACGCTACCGTCCTTTTTGGTTATGGCAATTACGGCAGAGCGCGGCGCTGCATCACCACCATCTGGGAAATGGCTGTCACCACGTTCACCAGGATGCTGAATACCGACAAACATGGTACGGCGATCCGCACTCCAGGTAATACCTGTAACCTCACACTCTTTTGGACCAACCAAGAAGCGTTTGATTTCACCGGTTTCCGTGTCCGCGCATAGCATCTGATTGTTGCCCTGACCTGCAAAGTCCTTGGCATTAGAATAGTTACCGTCCGTCTGGATCCAAAGGAAGCCCTGGCTGTCAAATGCCAGACCGTCCGGGGAGTTGAACATATTCTCCTCGGTGATGTTTGCAGACCCCTTTCTCAGGTCATTGTGAACTGCTGGGTTGCCAGCCATGGCGAACAGATCCCAACCAAATCCTTTAGCTGTGTGATCGCCGCCTTCTGGGCGCCAGCGGACAATCTGGCCAAACAGGTTTTTCTCCCGTGGGTTTGGACCACCAACTGGGGTTTCATCGCCGCCTTTATTTGGCTTCACACCCCGGTTTTTGTTATTGGTGAGTGCGCAGTAAACTTCAGCCTTGGAAGGATGAGAGGTAACCCATTCAGGACGATCCATCGTCGTCGCACCAACAGCAGAAGCGGCCATCCGGGTATGAATACAGATTTCAGCCTTGGATTTCATGCCAGTTGTTTCAGGGGTCAGGGCAAGCCATTCGCCTTTGCCATCCTCATGAAATTTCGCCACATAAAGCGTGCCATCTTCCAGAAGATTGCTGTTGTCGCCGCCTTGAACATATTTGCCAGCGGACACAAAACGATACAGGAACTCACCCCGCTCGTCATCGCCAAGATAAACCACTACATGACCATCATTGGCCACGACCAATTCCGCGTTTTCATGCTTGAACCGACCAAGCGCGGTGCGTTTTTTCGGTGTTGAAGTTGGATCCAGCGGATCAATCTCAACGATGTAACCAGCACGGTTTGGCTCGTTCGGGTTCTTGGAAATATCAAACCGCTCATCCGTCATCGCCCAACCATAGCCCCAGTCTTTGAGGCCAACGCCGTAGCGTTTTAAGGCTGGATCCACCTGATAGTTTTCATCACTGCTGGAGAAATAACCGTTAAAGTTCTCTTCGCAAGTCAGGTACGTGCCCCATGGTGTGCGGCCGTTTCCGCAGTTATTCCAGGTTCCAAGGCTCTTTGTACCGGAGGGGTCCGCAGCGGTTTTCAGCAACTCATGTCCGCGGGCCGGACCTGTGATTTCCATTGGGCTATCTGCTGTCAGACGGCGGTTATATTTTGAGTCTTTTACAACAGTCCAATATCCATCCGCATTGGACAGCTCAAGCACAGAAATACCATGGGCGGCTTTGCCTTTGCGAACATCATCGGCCGTTGCTGGCTTGCCGTCGTTACCAGGATAGATGATTTTCCGGTTTGTATATTCATTATTCACAGCCAGAATGTAGCGCCCTTCATGGGTAAAGAGGGCCATACCGTCGTTATTGTCTCCAAAAGACAGCTCCTGGCTTTCTCCGTTTCCGCGCGTGGCATGATCGAAATTCACGCCTTTTGACCAAAGCGGATCACCCCAACGGACAACAACCTGCCAGTCATATCCGTCTGGAACTGTGATGGTGTCGTTGGAATTGGCTGCTACAGCCTTGAAGGCCAAACGGCTGGTTGCCATTGCATCGCGGCTGGAAAGGACAGTGGAGCCCAGAACCAGGGACCCCAGACCAAGGGCAAGCCCCCCTTTCATAAAGCTGCGGCGGGCCAGCATCTTGTCTGTCAGGATTTCAAAGTCGGTCTGTTCAGGACCCGGGTTTTCAATTTCATCAAATTCATCAAAAGTCAGATCTTCACGATCAATCATCTTCGCCTCCTAGCTCAGGATCTTTGTGGTCCGGATTATCGGGATCGGCTGTGACAGTTTCTTTTCAGATTGATGAAAGTCCCGCTTCAGGATGAAAGAAATACGGATCAAAGCGTCTACAGGATCACTTGATCCCGGAGCGCATGAAAGACTGCACGAATTGCCGTTGAAATAGCAAAAAAGCAATCAACAACGGCGCCGATGTCATCAGGGTCGCCGCATTGATCAGCGCCCAGTCCACTCCCTGATCGATGGATGCAAAAATACTAAGTCCTACTGTCAGCGGTCGTGTCTCTTCCGAGTTGGTGACAATGAGCGGCCAGATATAATTGTTCCAGTGATGACTGACGGAAACCAGTCCGTAAGCCAGATATACGGGCATGGCAAGCGGCACATAAACCTTCCAGAGAATTTGCAGGAGATTAGCGCCTTCCACCTTTGCTGCTTCTTCCAGCTCTATAGGTACTGTCTTGAACGTCTGACGGAGCAGGAAAATCCCGAAACCAGAAGCCATATAGGGCAACCCGATTGCAGTAATGGTGTCAATGAGCCCGAGTTTTCCCATAGTCTGATAGTTCTCGACAATCAGAATGTCAGGCATCACCAGCAGCTGCAGCAGAACAAGTACAAACAGAAGGTTCTTGCCCGGAAATTCGAAGCGGGCAAACGCAAAAGCCGCAAGGGTACAGAGCACAAGCTGAGCTGCCAAAATCAACGTCACCAGCATGACCGTATTGAGGAAATACCGCGCAAAGGGAGCTGCGTTCCAGGCTTTCTGGAAATTCTCGAATGTCAATGGCGCGAAGAGGTCAAAACTCGCCGAATAGGCCGTCGGGTGAATGGCTGTCCAGAAGGCATAAAAAAGTGGCAAAAACCATAGTAATGCCAATGTCCACGCCCCAACGTTATGAAGCAGCCTGTCATAGTCAAACGAACGGCGGGCAGATGAAATCTCAGTCATGTCACTCATTGGTAATGTACCTTCCGGTCCATCAAATAGAACTGACCAACCGCTATCAACCCCAGTATCAGCAATAGAACCGTCGTCAGCGTCGCGCCATAGGACGTATCCCAGAATTTGAACGCGGTTTCATAAATGTAGAATAGCAGCAGGGAACTGGAATTATTCGGACCACCATTGGTCATCACGAAAATATGGTCAATCAGGCGAAACGAATTGATCACTGCGTTGATGGAAACAAATAATGTTGTGGGCATCAAGAGCGGGAATGTAATCCGCCAGAACATATACCACCTGCTCGCGCCTTCAATTTTTCCAGCTTCATGCAGGCTGGGTGGGATAGCTTGCAGGGCAGCCAGATAGAAAATCATGAAAAACCCCGCTTCCTTCCAGATCGCCACCGCCATGACGGCGTAAAGAACACTGTCCGGATCACCGAGCCAGTTCTGTGAGGGAAAACCCAGAAACGCCTGAATTTGGGAGATCAGTCCAAAGCCGGGCGTATAAAAAAACATCCAGATATTTGCGACAGCAATCAACGGCAATACGGTTGGCGTGAAATAGGCCATGCGAACAAAGGCCCGGCCCCGGATATGACCGTTCACCCAAAGGGCCATGGCCAATGACAGGATGATAGAAAGCGGAATGGTGCCAAAAGCGTAGATCGCGTTATTCCAAAGGACCTGCCAGAAAACACTGTCGGTCAATAAATATTCGTAGTTATCCAGCCCAATAAACCTGGCCGGACGGCTTCCCTTTGGCGTCGTGAAGAAACTGTTCCAGATCGTGGCAATAGTCGGATAGTGGGTAAATGCAAACAGCAAGACCAACGCTGGCAAAACCAGCAACCATCCATATAACCGGGCGGGGCGGTGTAACATATAAACCTCAAGAAAAACTGGGTCAGGACGACAGGGAGAGGAACGCCCTGACCCAAAGCTGAGTTCTTAGCGATAAGCCTTCAGAACGCGATCAGCTTTCTGCTGGGCATCCTTCAACGCAGAGGCGGCATCCATCTTACCTGTGATGACGGTTTCCAGCGCTTCATTGAAGATTTTAGTAACCCGCTGGTTTTCAAATGTGGAGAGCTCCGCAACGGCATATTCCAACTGGTCACGCGCGACGAGGGCTGGTGGGAAGTCTTTCACATAGGCCTTCATTGCAGGAGTTTCCCAAGCATCCGGACGCGGGGCAACATAGCCTGTTGCAATCGTCCATTTTGCAGCCTGTTCCGGCGCGGTGATCCATTTCACGAAATCAAGGGACGCTTTCTTCTGCTCATCAGAGGAGCCTTCGAAGATGTAGAAGTTACCACCACCTGTTGGCGCACCGCGGCGTTTATTGGCTGGCAGCATGGCCACGCCGAAATCAAACGGGGCATTGTTGCGAACATTGGTCAGGTTACCTGTGGATGTCCACATCATGGCTGTCTGACCCTCAAAGAAAGCCTTCGGTGTTGTTCCCCATTCCAGAATACCTGGGCCCATCACTTTATGCTTGGTGGAAAGATCAACCATATATTGAAGGGCTTCAACAACTTTTGGATCGTCAAAGTTGGTTTTGTTGCCTTCGGAGTTGGCGAGGATCACATCATTCTGTGTGGTCAGGCCCTGAAATAGCCAGTAAGGAAAGCCGGATGATGGAATGCGAACACCCCATTGAGTGACGTTGCCAGACGCATCTTTTACGGTCAGCTTCTTGCCCATCTCAACCATTTCTTCCCAGGTTGCAGGGGCCTTATTTGGATCAAGACCTGCCTTTTTGAAAGCTTCCTTGTTCCAGTATAAAACCGGAGTGGACCGCTGAAATGGAATGCCGTAAGTCTTGCCACCCGTTTGACTGTTTTCCATAAATGCAGGATAGAAACCTTTCAGCCATTTCTTCTCTTCATCAGTGCTGATCAGGTCATCAACGGCAACGATCGCACCCTCATCGATCAGGGTAAACATGTCCACAGACAGGATCACGGACAGCTGAGGTGGCTTGCCACCCCGAACAGCTGTCAGCGCCTTGGTGACTGTGTCCTGATAAGAGCCGGCGTAAACCGCATCGATAGTTACATCTGGGTTGTTCTTCACATACTCAGATGTCAGGCTTTCAATGGTTTTTGCGGCCTTACCGCCAACAGCCACCGGAAAATAGAATTGCAGATCTACAGCAAAAGCTGCCGAAGACGCCATTAAGGTCACGGCGGTAGCAGCTACGCCCAGTCCCATTTTTTTCGCTAGTTTTAACATTGTCTCTCTCAAATCGGTTAGGTAACAGGTCAGGCATGTGCCCGGTATTGCAGGTTTCCGAACAGGTCTGATTTCTCCAGACGGGAACCCGAATTCGCATCAAAGACATGCAGGTCGTCCTCTTTCCAAGACAGGAAAAGGCTCTCGCCCTGCGCAAAATTTTTGTTTTTATCTGTTCTGAGGGTCAGGGTTTCAGTGCCGATCCGGCAATCCACCAAGGTATCGGCCCCCAAAAATTCCGAGCTGATAACTGTCGCCCGGATCCCCTGCTCACCAACAAGGACATCTTCCGGGCGCACACCCATCACTAGCTTTTCCGGCGCACCTTCGCTCCGGACCTCAGCGATTTTTTCATTGCTTCCCGAAACGCCAAAAACACCTTCTGAATTCTCAAGAGAGAGAAGGTTCATCGGCGGCGTGCCAATAAATCGGGCCGTAAAAGCTGTCGCTGGGTTTTGATAAATTTCGGTTGGGGTGGCGATTTGCTCAATCTGCCCATTATTCAGCAGGACAATCTGGTCCGCCATGCTGATCGCCTCCACCTGGTCGTGGGTCACATAGACCATCGTAATGCCAAGTTTCTGCTGCAATTCCCGGATTTCAACGCGCATCTCGTGACGCAGTTTTGCATCCAGGTTGGACAGCGGCTCATCCATTAGGCAGATCGGTTTTTCAGATATGATCGCACGGCCGAGGGCAACCCTTTGCTGCTGTCCACCAGATAGCTGAGAAGGCTTCCGATCCAGCAATCCTTGCAAATTAAGAAGGCTTGCCGTTTTCTGCAGCTGGGCTTGCTGGTCTGCTTTGGAGACCTTGCGGATCTTTTGTCCAAACAGGATATTTTCCGCCACACTCAGGTGAGGAAACAAGGCATAGGACTGGAATACCATTGAGAGATTCCGCGAAGACGGTCCCTGATGGGTCACATCCTCACCATCAATCAAAATTTGTCCCCCGCTACAGTCCTCAAGCCCGGCCAAGAGGCGAAGCGTTGTGGATTTCCCACAGCCTGAAGGCCCCAGAAGTACGGTAAAACTCCCTTCTGGTACGGTGAAGCTGATCCTGTTGACAGCAACAGCATCAGCCCATGATTTAACGACACGGTCAAACGTGATTGACTTCAATTGCGACACCTTGAACTGAAAAAGCGACCGCCCCTGATAGAAGATCGCCTGATAATGACATCGCTGAAGAAACTAGATTTGGACGATTTCTCTTTTATTGCGGTATTTTTTCAAATTTGTTACGGGCGCAACTTTCGAAAGCTCTAATATGACTTTTGAAATCCAAATGATATGAATTCGAAACTCCAAAATTTTACCTATTTTTAAGCTGCTTTACGTAAACTAACGGTCTGTTACTTTGGCCTTCCCTTTGCCTTGCTTTTTGAAGGCCAGAGAAGGTTTGACCAAAACAATTGCGGTGAAAGCGCTGAGACCTGAAGTTGTTAGTTGGGCTATGTATGGTGAGTAAAATGTCTTATCTCTTTGCGCGGCTTCTCGCCTGTTGCCTGGCTGCCTTCAGTTGGTTACTGCTGTCAGCGACCCTTTCCTTAGCTCATGAGAAAAAGACTATCATTTGGGGCATTGTGGACGAATTTCCCGTCTGGATTACCTCTGGTGCGAATAAAGGCATGGGCATCATGGATGTTCGTTTGCGCCTGCTCATGGCGGAGCTGTCAGATTATAATCACCGACAAATCAGCATGAGCCTTCCCCGCGTTGTTGAGGAACTCAAAGGCGACTCGCGTTTCTGTTTTATGGGTATCCTGAAAACCCCGATCCGGGAAACATTCATGCATTTCTCACCGGCTGCACTCCTAGCCCAGCCGACAAGCCTGGTGACAACCAAATCCAATTTGGAAAAACTCGCGCCCTATCGAGACGAGGCGGGAAAGCTGGACCTCAAGGCACTTCTCCAAAACGAGACTTTTAGCCTCTTTGTCATGCAGGATAGATCATATTCCCCATCGCTCGACACAATGCTCCGTGATTTGAGGCATGAGGAGAACGAGAATCTCAGACTGCATCGCGGAATGCCGCGTTTCAATTTGCGAGCAAAACAATTGCTGGCAGGCCGCCTTTCAGGGCTCTTGGGCTCTCCTCTTGAAATTTACAACATCGCGCTTTCAAGCGGTGAAGAGCATGAACTCTCATTGCTCCCTATTCAAAATGAACCTAATGAAACTGTTGCCTATGTCGGATGTTCCAAAAACGGTATCACACATAAAACCATGAGTGATATTTCCAGCGCGGTTTTAAAGCTCCGATCAACTGCCGACTTTGTCACTCCTTCACTGACTTGGTCACCCAACGTGTTCAGAAAAGACTACGAAAAACTGGCAAGGCGTGCGCTTGCTGACGACTTCCCCGATTGACGGACATTGGCCTTGGCAGGGTTTAAGAAACTCTGCTACCCTGAACCAAGTACAATTGAAAAAGCCCGCGCAAATAAAAACAAAATCGGCGGGATATCTAACTGAAAGTTCTCTGTTATGCTTGCCTGGTTTCTGGCTTTGGGTGCGGCCTTCTGCTACGGACTTGGATTGGTCCTAATCCAGCTGGGCCTTCGATACCTGTCCCCACTTCAGGGGGCTGCCATTACAGCACCAGTTGCTGCTGTTCTGTTTACCCTGCTCTCTGGTGTTCAGGTCGATTTCAGCCAGTTCAATATGACCGCGATCTGGATCTTCATTGCCATTGGCCTCATGTTTCCGGCCTCTGTCACGCTGCTCGTCTTTGCCAGTAACGCCCAACTTGGCCCCAATATCACCAGTGCCATCGGCAATTTGACGCCCGTCTTTGCGGTCTTTTTAGGTGTTCTTGTCCTGGGGGAGCAGATCGGGGTCTATCAGGTTGCCGGGATTGGCATCGTCATCATTGGCGCCACGTTGCTGACTTTCACCCGCCTTGCCAGTGACAAACCATGGCCTTATATCGCGCTGCTGCTGCCGCTTGGCGGGGCTTTTGTAAGGGGCATCACTCAACCCGGTATCAAGTGGGGACTTAGCTACTGGCCTGAACCACTTGTAGCAGGCACCATCGGCTATATTGTCTCTGCCATCATGCTCTCTGCCTATTTTGTCTTCAAGCGCGGCAACAGCCGGGCAATTTGGACTTCTCCTGGCAGCCCCTGGTTTATCTCTGCCGGTCTGGTCAATGGCGTCGCGGTCCTGCTGACCTATAGTGCCCTGAATATTGGAGAGGTGGCCGAAGTCTCCCCTCTCATTGCCACCTACCCGTTAGCCACCCTTCTGCTCAGCTCGCTGGTCTTTAAAACAGCTTCCTGGAATGTGCGCCAAGCCCTTGGCATTCTCACCACCGTCGTCGGTGTCGGGGTCATTCTAATCGCCGGCACCTGATGCCAGCAGCCCTAAAGTTTTGAATGTTTTCATTTAGGCTAGAACTTACCCCATTCTTTGGCTAAATTTTTTATCTTCAATCACGAAAAGAGTTTCCTTCGCACCATGCCCCTCTCTCTCATCGAAGCCTCCGGCACTCCTTTTGAACTTGGTCATCAAATCGGAACTGCCATTAAAGCCACAGTCCAATCCATCAGTATCCATAATGAAGAGTTTGTGGCGGCTGAACGGAGATGGACCGGTAGTGACTATATCAAGCAAATGATGTCCCTAACCAAGGACGTCTATCCCGCCTTTATGGAAGAATTACGTGGACTGGCCGAAGGAATGGACATTGGTTTTGAGCGGGCCTTCATCTGGAATTGCCGGGGGGATCTGCGCTGGCCGGATGATATTTCACCGGAAATGGCTGCCAATCTTGCCGAAGGCTGCACCTCTGTCATCATCCCACCCGCAGATGGTAATCCCGGAATGATCGCCCATAATGAGGACGGCTCCTTCGATTACGAAGGGCATTGTTTCTGGCTGAAGGCAAATCCCTCAAACGGTCCCGCTTTTGAGAGCTTTCTGTATCCCGGCATGATCGCTGGACATTCCATGGGGGCTAACTCTGCAGGCATTGTGCAAACCATTAACAACATCCGGGTACATGATCTGAAACCTGGCCTACCCCGTCATTTCATCTGCCGTGCGATCCTTGGCAGCAGCAGCATGGACGAAGCCATATCTCACCTAAAACGAAAAGACCGAGCGTCTGGCTTCCATCATAATCTCGGATCCGCCAAAGAAGAAAAATTCCTCTCAGTTGAGGCACCGGCGAGCGGCTGCGCCATCAAGGAAGTCTCCGGCGCACCCTCAACACATGCTAACCATCTCGTGTTTGAGGAATTTAAAGGCATCGATCAAGAGATCACGACTTCTTCCGGTAATCGTCAATGCCGTTCAGAAGCTCTCGTCGAGGCCCTGGAAACCCCGTATCCTGATCCAAAGAACATCCTCTTTGATCAGAAGAGTGGCGAGGAAATCTTGCGGATGCCAAAAGATGGGGGCGATGATTACGGTCAAACTCTGGCCACCGGTATCTTCACGCTGGGTCAGTCAGAGATCACCATTGATATATATCGGGACTACTCAAAGAAAGACACCGCGCAACACAGACTTCCGCTTATAAGCTGAATTTCTACTTTCTTATTTGCCCCATATAGATAATTGACTAATACTAGCTCCATAACAAAAAACTAAAATTAGATGGAGTGGTAAAATGAGGGGAATTTCGTATCTGTTCTTGGGAACAGCATCTATTTATGTTGTGCTCGGGATGATCTGGGGCATTCAAATGTCCGCATCAGGGGATCATATGTTGGCACCGGCCCATGCGCATCTCAACCTGATCGGCTGGGTCGGCATGGCGATTTATGGCTTCTATTATCATCTGGTTCCAACTGCCGGTGAAAAGTTACTCGCCAAGATCCATTTCGGGGTCGCCACACTAGGGGTTATTATTCTCACACCGGGAATTGCGCTTGCCCTCGATGGGACGACTGAATCACCAGCAAAGGCAGGATCTGTGCTGACCTTAATCTCAGGCTTGATCTTCGCCTACACCGTTTTGCGGAATAAATCAAAGTAACCGGTTAAAACAATTAAACTAGAATTCAGGTCTTGCAGCCCAGCGCTTCGTGGAGCAAATCCGGGGAGATCTGGGCTCTTGCCAAATTGGCGCGCCAGAAATCTGTTGAATGCAGAATGACATTACAAAGGTTGCTGCCGATCAGATTTGCCTCTGCTAGAGACGCATTGCTGAGGTCAGAGCCTTGCAGATCTGCACCGCTAAGATCAGCCCCGGTCAGGTCTGCACCGGTTAAATTTGCGTTCTTGAGATTAGCGCCGCTCAAGTTTGCATTGGCCAGACTTACCATGGTCAGGTTCCGGCCTTCCAGGTTAGCACCGGCAAGATCTTCCGCGGATAGATCAGCCCGCTGCCCTTCCCGGTTTCCCTGTAACCATTGATGATGGGTCGTCAGGGTTTTCAGAAGATAGCGGCTTCGGGCTGCGATCTGCTCTTTATACTGCTGCTCAACAATATCTTTTTGGGTAATGCGGGTATCAACCGGCAAGCGCGTGACCCCAAGGATTACGTTCAAGACCCTGCGGGCATGGGGCAGATCGAAGGCCTGCAGCTCGCCGGATACGGGACTTGCCCCCGGATAAAACCGAACTTCATAGACATAATCGACAAGCTCTGGAGCTGGCGAGCCTGCCGCACCGGTTCGGGCTTCTGCAGCTTTCAGCGCTTCGAGTTCAGCGGCCAATTCTTCTGGTGGAATATGCGCCCGGTTATGTCCAAGGCCAACTTCTAAGTCATCATTTCCGCTGGATCGATGCGCCGGGTTCATCATGGCTGCTTGTGTCCTTTACCTGATCGCTGAATATGCGAATTCACCTAATATTAGGAGGGTAGAAAGCAACCTTTAACTTTTCATTAAGAAAACCGGCCCCATGAAAAAAGAGGGCGCAAAAATGCACCCTCTTCTCATCCATCATTTTTAACTTTGGCTTACGCCGCCGCCAGAACCTCGAGTTGCTCTTCAGCGGACTGAACTGCTTCTGTTTTTGGATCCTCACCGAGGGCCAGGCCTTCCGCATACACATACTCAATATCTGTGATGCCAATGAAGTTCAGGAATGTATTCATGAAACCTGTCTGGGTGTCGGCTGGCGTGCCTACATATTTGCCGCCCCGGGTCGCGAAGATGTAAACCTTCTTACCCTGAACCAGACCCTGAGCACCCATTTCGGTATAGCGGAAAGTTTTTCCGGCAACCGCCACATAATCGATCCAGGCTTTCAAAGCCGATGGTACACCGAAGTTGTACATGGGCAGGCCAAGGACGATAACATCAGAGGATTTCAATTCATCAATCAACTGATCAGACAGGTTTGCGGCTTCCACCTGTGCAGGGCTCCTGTCTGCCTCATCGGCGCCAAAACCACCAAGGGCTTCGCCTGTCAGGTGTGGAATCGGATTTGCACCCAGATCGCGCTCAATCAGTTCACTACCGCTATGGGTTGCCAGATACTGATCGACAAATTTCTGGCTCAGGCCATTGGACGCACTATGTTCACCCAGGATACTGCTTTTGAGATAAAGAATTTTAGTCATGGTCTGCTCCTTCGGCTGACAATCAATTTTGCATGACTTGAATTTAGTATCTGTTTTTCTGATTTAAAAACGCTATTATCTGATAATTATGATCTAAAAAATTGATAGGTTTATCATGGCAAGCCCGAAAGTCAGTCTGGAACAGTGGCGCATCCTGCATAGCATCATCACCGAAGGCGGCTTTGCCCAGGCCGCCCAGAAGCTGAATAAAAGCCAGAGTGCTGTCAGTTACGCTGTTGCCAAGATGCAGGAACAGTTGGGCATGGAGATCCTGACCATCCGGGGGCGAAAAGCAGAACTGACCGAGGCAGGTGAACTTCTCCTTCGTCGCTCTCGCACCCTGCTGGAGGAAGCGGAAAATCTGGAAGCCGCTGCCCGCTCCCTTAATCAAGGGTGGGAGCCGACCATCTCCATCGCTTCAGAAGTCCTTTTTCCAACGGGAATCTTGATGAGGGCTTTGGAAAGGCTCTCCGAAACTGCTCCTCACACTCGGGTTGAAATTATTGAAAGCGTCATGTCCGGGACCGAGGATCTGATCCTGCAGCAAGCCGTTGATCTGGCCATCTGCAGCGGACTTCCAGCTGGCGTCAGCGGTGTACCCTTAATGGATATCCAGTTTAATCTGGTCTGCTCCCCGGATCACCCCCTTGCCCAGCATCAGGGGAAAGTCACCTTTCAGCTTCTCTCCCGTCACCGGCAAATCATTGTCCGGGATAGTGGCATGAGCCGTCGGGGGCAAGGAGGCTGGCAAAAAGCAGAGCAACGCTGGACCTTCAGCAATCTTGGCTCAGCCCGGCAAGCCATCGTGAACGGTCATGGCTTTGCATGGATGCCAACCTGCCTGATGAGTAATGAATTATCATCCGGACACATCATCCGGTTGGAGATGGAAACGCCAACAAAAAGACAAGCAACATTAAGCCTCACCCAGCCCAACCCTGATCTCGTCGGACCAGCCGCCAGGCTGCTTTATGACATCCTTCTGGAAGAAGTGGTTGTCCATCAAAATGAGTTTGAAAAGCACCAGGGTCAGCTGGCCGTTGGTTAGGCTTTCTTCGCCGCTTTTCGTCGGGGGGCGGCTGCTTTCCGCCGCTTGACACCCTGCTCAATATATTCGATCACCTGACTGGCAATATTAAGACCGGTCACGTTCTCAACGCCCTCAAGCCCGGGCGAGGAATTGACCTCCAACACCTTTGGCCCATCGTTGGAGCGCAAGAGATCCACACCAGCAAACCGAAGCCCCAATGCTTTTGCGGCCCGGACCGCTGCGGCCCGTTCTGCAGGACTGATTTTCACTTTGGACGCTGTTCCGCCCTGATGCAGGTTGGAGCGAAACTCCCCTTCCTCAGCTTGCCGTTTCATGGCGGCAACCACCTTATTGCCAATCACGACACAGCGGACATCCGCGCCTTTACTTTCGGCAATAAACTCCTGCACCAGAATATTGGCTTTCAAGCCCCTAAACGCCTGAATAACAGACTCGGCCGCTTTCTGGGTTTCCGCAAGCACCACACCGCGCCCTTGTGTTCCTTCCAGCAGCTTCAGCACCAAAGGCGCCTTACCGACAGATTTCAGCATGTCGCGAATATCTGATGGGGAATGCGCGAAACCGGTTACCGGCATACCAATGCCTTCACGCGCCAGTAACTGATGCGCAAACAGTTTGTCTCGGGATTGACCAATTGCTTCTGCATTATTCAGTGAATAGGTCCCCATCATCTCAAACTGACGAACAATGGCCATACCGTAGAAGGTAATGGAGGCACCGACGCGCGGAATAATCGCATCATAGGCAGGCAGGGAAACCCCCTGATAATGAATGTCCGGCTTATCGGACGTGATGTTCATATAGCAGCGAGTTGTGTTAATCACATCCACGGAATGACCACGGCTCACCGCAGCATCAACCAGACGCTGGGTAGAATAATTCTCAGGCTCCCGGCTCAGGATCGCCATCTTCAACCGCTGATCGCCTGTATGCTCTTTAATGATCTCATCATAAAGGGCTGGGGAAAGTTCCCCGCACAGCATGGATTGATCAGGATCCACGACAATCCGTCCTGACATGGTGGAACGCCCTACCAGCATCCGGTATTGCATATCTTCCCGGTTGGTCAGGGACAGCTCGACCGGCCACTCCTGCCCATCAATTCGAAAAGGTGTCCTGACGATATACCGCTCTTCAGATTCCCCGTTGGAGCTGATGATATTGCGGACATCCACTACTTGGGAATCACATTGAATTTCCACGTCAGGCCGTTCTGGCAAAGGATGCACAAGATACCGGACCCTTTGAACGCCGCCCTTCTCATAGGCTTCGATGTTGATTGCATGTAGCGATGAGGTTTGCGCGCCGGTGTCAATCTTGGCTTTGATCGCATAGAGACCGAGCTCGGGCAAAGATACCCATTCGTCCCATCCGACCACAATAGATTGATTTTTCTTCGCCATAAACGTCTCCCCTTGTGCCATCGCCAGCTCCCATTGAAACCCACTTTTCCTAAGGAGGCATTCCAATACACCTGAAGTCTGGAAAAGGGAAGCTGGTTTCTAACGTCTTTCCCAGACTTTGGTGACGGCTCTATGACGTCGGATCATCCTTAAAAGTCCCCAGAAATTTCCGAAGCAGTTCGTTTAGGGACTTTTGCTCCGCCTCACTCAGGCCTGAAACCAGGTTAGCCTGAGTCATAACATGTTCCTCAACAACCTTGTCAATGAGGGTGAAGCCTTTTTCTGTCAGGGAAATCATTCGGCTGCGGGCATCTGCCGGGTTCACCACCCGCTTAACCAAACCTGCTTTTTCAAGCTGGTCGATACGATTTGTCATGGTGCCCGAGGTCACCATGGTACTTTTGATCAGATCACCTGGGGACAGCGCATAAGGCTTACCTGCGCGCCTTAAAGTCGCCAGCACATCAAAACTCGCTGCCTGCAAACCATGCTTGGCAAAGGTTTTTCCCATGTCCTGCTTTAAATGAGCTGTCACCCGCCCCATGCGACCGATCAGGGCCATGGGCGTAACATCAAGGTCCGGTCTCTCCCGGCCCCATTGCTCCGTAATCATATCAATGTGATCCATGTCACGGACTTTATCCAAGAATTTATCTTGACGTCAAGATTTTATGTTTTATCTTGACATCAAGATAAATATGGAGACCCCCATGACCCGATATTCTGATCTCGCTCTTACGGCGCTGGCCCCCGCTATCTGGGGCAGCACCTACATTGTAACCACCGAACTGCTGCCAGCTGGCTATCCGATCACAGTTGCTTTTCTCCGTGCATTACCGGCCGGACTTCTGTTGTTGCTGCTGGTCCGGCAACTGCCCAGCGGTATCTGGTGGCCGCGAATCTTTTTGCTCGGGGCATTTAATTTTTCCATTTTCTGGACATTGCTTTTTATTGCCGCCTATCGCCTGCCGGGCGGGGTTGCGGCAACCGTCGGCGCCTTGCAGCCCCTGATCGTCATCTTCCTCGCCCGCTTTGTGATCGGAAGCCCAATTCGCGTTTTATCCATCATTGCGGCCATCCTCGGCGTCGGCGGTGTTTCCCTTCTCTTATTGGGGCCAGAGGCAACACTTGATCCGATTGGCATCACTGCGGGTCTTGGCGGGGCTCTTTCCATGGCGCTCGGTACTATCTTTACCCGGAAATGGGCGCCGCCCGTCTCACTCCTGACCGTAACGGCCTGGCAATTGACTGCTGGCGGGATTTTACTCGCCCCCCTCGCTTTCTTTGTGGAACCCTCTTTACCAACCCTGACCACCAACAACTGGATCGGTCTTGGCTATCTCAGCCTGATCGGCGCTGCTGCAACTTACATGATCTGGTTTCGCGGGGTTGCCCGAATAGAACCGTCGATCATCTCGACCCTTGGCTTTTTAAGCCCGACTTCAGCGCTCCTGCTCGGCTGGATAGTGCTTGGTCAGCCGCTCACCAGCATACAGCTGCTCGGCATTGTGGTCATCATGGTCAGCCTCTATCTCAGCCAATACCGACCGCGCCCTCAGCCCACTTTGGCAACCGCCCAATCCAACTGAACCCACCGCTATTTCAAAATTTAAAGGAAACTCAAATGAATATTCTTCTCTTCGGTGCTGCTGGCGATGTCGGTCGACGCGTTCTCGATGAAGCCCAGTCCCGCAACCTGACCATCACCGCCCATGTGCGAAACCCGAACAGAGCCGCAACGCTCCCCAGCGGAACCAGCACCGTCTTTGGTAATCTCACCCCGGACAGTGACCTTAAAGATTTAATGAAAGGCCATGACTTGATCATCAGCGCTCTTCGCCCGCCGGAAGGTGACGAAGACTTGCTTCCAAAATTAACTGCCATGCTGATCAGGAACGCTGAGCAGGTCGCCACTCCCCTTCTTGTAGTCGGTGGTGCAGCCCGCCTGAAACTTCCCGGTAAAAACACCACAGTTTTAACCGAACCGGGGTTCTTACCCGATGCTATTCGCCCCATTGCCGAGGCTTGCCAGCGACAATCGGATTTGTTCGAGCGTGTCGATCAAGTCGACTGGACCTACATTTCCCCGCCAGCTCTCTTGCAACCGGGTGTTCGAACAGGGACTTATCGGATGGGTCAGGATGAACTTGTCACGGCTGCTGATGGCAGCTCCCACATCAGTATGGAGGATTTTGCTATCGCCATTCTGGATGAAGCCCAAAACCGGCGACACATCCGGCAGCGGTTCACCGTTGGTGCCTGACACCATCGGCTGAGGGGTTGGTCAATTTTGTGTGCCTTTGGCCGACCCCTTATTCCCCACCATAGGAAATGGCACTCAGGATCAGGTCAACCGTTTCGCCGTCGCTCGCCAGCGGCAGAAGAATCCATTCAACTGATTTGAAATCCAGATTATAGCGTAGTTTTCCCTGACCGAAGAAATGCTTGGGCATTCCCGTTTCCGCGACTTCTTTGCGTTGATGATACCCAACCGAGTTCTCATAATCAGGGAACACTTCGTCAAAATACTTCCCAGTAAAATCCCGTTCAAACGCATTATTGATGGCGGTTCCTAGAAGCCGGATCTTCAATCGGAAGGGATCGCGCTCCACATCCATCATGGAAATATGCGGCAGCAACCTGGGGATATCCATGGGATCAAATTCCTTGCGGCTCGGCAAGTGATCTCCGGGATGGATCTTCACCCAGTAATCAATCAACGACTTCAATTGCCATTGCGTTATTTTGTCTGCGAGTGCCTTGCCGCGCGCCAAACTTTCTTCTGCTTTTGACGTCACGATCCTACTCCTGCCATCTGAGTTCGTTTTCTTGCTTTTGGCATGGACCCGGATTGTCGGCTTTTCATCTCTAACCCTTCACAGACTACTAAATAAGACTTCTTGAACATAATATCCCGCAACCTGGCTTTGCATCAATAGGGCACTCAAAACAGGCTTGAGATTCTTTGATTTTTGCCCTTTATGCCGATCCTACCCACCGGACCGGAACCAGAAACTCTCCAGGAGATCATGAAGTTCTCTATATATTTACTCTTTATAGTGGTTCTAAAACAAAATGATCGCAAGCGGATTATTAGTTGCCAAAAGCACATATTTTAGATAATTTAAACAACAATAAAACGAACGAGACATCCAATGACTGGCAACACTCTCGCCTCCCGCAGCGCCTACATGCGCCATTTTACCCGGTTTTATACACAAAAAGCTGGGGTCCTGAACGAAGTCTTATTGGACAGCGCCTATGGGCTTACCGAAGCCCGGCTGATATACGAAATGGCAGTCCGGCAAACCTGTTCAGCCAAGGAATTATCCGCCGATCTGGAACTGGATCCCGGATACATCAGTCGCTGCCTGAAAAAAATGCAAAAACTAGGCCTGATCCAGAAATCTCCAGCCTGTGAGGATCGGCGTCAGATGAATATCACGCTGACCGATCGGGGGCAGAGTGAGTTTAACAATCTGGATCAGAAATCATCTGCCCTCTTTGGCAATTTGCTCAAAGACCTTTCGGATGCTCAACAGGCCACCCTGCTGGAGGCAATGGGCACAATCGAAACTCTTCTGAAGGGCTCCCGGTCGCCTTCAGACCCGGTCATCATCCGCCCACATCGACCTGGAGATCTGGGCTGGATTGTGTCCGCGCATGGGCGCCTGTATTTCGAAGAATATGGCTGGAACACGGATTTTGAGGCCATGGTGGCTGAGATCGCCGCAGAATTTCTCAACAATTATAAACCGGGCCGGGAAATCTGCTGGATTGCAGAGCGAGCGGGTCAAAATCTTGGCTCTGCTGTGGTTGTCGAGGAAGATGAAAAAACCGCTAAACTGAGACTGGTGATCCTCGATCGTCCGGCGCGCGGGACCGGCATCGGCAAGCGTCTGGTAGAAGAATGTCTGAATTTCGCTCGCTCCGTTGGGTATGAGCGAATGAATCTCTGGACCAATGCCAATCTACACGCGGCAATCGCCATCTATGAAAAGCTTGGTTTTGAAAAAATCTCAGAGGAGCCGCATCACAGTTACGGCAAAGACTTGGTCGGCCAGTTCTGGACCAAAGACCTATGAGCAAACCTCAGCATCTTCTGGCCATTCTCTCCGCGATGGTTGCTGGTGCAATTGTCGGGGTTGCGGTTGTTCTGTCCCGCTATGTAATGAAGGAAACCACACCGGAGATACTTGCACTGCTCCGCTATAGCTTCGGGGTTCTCTGTTTTCTGCCCATCGCAATCCCTGCCTATAAAGGATGGTTCAAACTCAAAGACATCCTTCCGGTTGCTATCTTGGGGATCGGTCAATTTGCGATCCTCATTTTGTTGCTGAACCATTCCCTGAATTACATTTCATCTGCCCGGGCGGCACTGGTTTTCTCGACCCTTCCCTTGCAGACCATGATCCTTGCGGCAGTGCTGGGCCGGGAGAAACTAACCTGGCAGAAATCTCTTGGCATCATTCTAACCATTCTGGGACTTGCAGTAACGGAATGGCGCACTCTCTTTTCTTCTGATGGCAATGATCAGGCCTGGATCGGTATTCTACTGGCAGCCGCAAGCGGATTGTGCGGGGCCACCTGCAGTATCTTCTACCGCCCTTATCTGGAGCGATATGCTACAACGACTGTCAGCACCTTCGCCATGTTTGCCTCCGTCGCCTTCCTATTTCTTTACTCCCTGCCAACTGACGCCTTTTGGGAGATCCCAACCCTGTCAGACGGTGTTTGGTGGGCGCTTGTCGCCGTTGGCGCAAGTAGCGGGATTGGCTATTTCACCTGGCTCTGGTCACTCAAACATCTGGCGGCAACCACTGTTACCATGTTCCTTTGCCTGGGCCCCATTACAGCCACGCTGCTTGGCGCCATCTTTTTAAGGGAAGCCATCACCACCTCGTTTCTGGCTGGGTTGATCATCGCCATTGCCGGTATCCTGATTGCCCTTGCCGCAAAGGAAAAGGTCACCCCAATCCCGCAGGCCTGACACCACCCCAAGCAGAAGACGGTTCTATTCAAAATCAGAAAAGGCGGTGAGTTCTCACCGCCTTTTCCTTCTACCCCTCGGCTCGGGACTGACTAGTCAGTCGTTGCCCGTTTCAGCTGCAATGGCTGAGGAGCCGGGGCAACCTTGTCGAGGCTTGGTTTAGGATCCACTGGATCAGTTGGCGCCAGTTTCGCCCGTTTTGGTGCTGGATCTACAGGTTCAGCTGGGGCCCGTTTCTTGGGTAATTTTGGCTCAGATGGCTCCGTTGGGGCTTTATCCAGTTTTGGAGAACCGCCCTGTTCACCGTAACCAAGTTTTCCACCTTGACCACCCAGAGGAACAGCGACCTGTGGCTTGCAAGTATGTTTGAAAGTGCCGGTATCAAACTCCTGAAAAGCACCCCATTCACCATCTGGCAGAGTTTTCCAGCGGGCTTTAATGCGCATGTTATGGTGATAGGTTTTGCCGTCATGGATAGCCATGTAAGAATATTTATCCTGAGACAGCATATCCTTCAGTGGGAACGAGAAATCCACATGAGCGTCACCAACTTCAGGGTTATACACAATCCCGGATGCCTCGTAGTAGTTTCCGTAGTTTGAATATGTGTTGCTATGCGAGTAGACGACCAAGTGAACTGCGCCCAACTCAGAACCAGTCGCCTTCATATTTACCCGAAGCATCGGATTCTGACTTGGAAGACATTTGCCATTGTGGTGGGGAATATTGGCCATGAAATCAGCAGCCGTCAGTTTGAACGGAACTTCTGGCGCCTGCTTTCCGCCATTGCCACCCAAATTGCTAACCAACTGTGGGTTCAACTGGGCTTTGTCTGTGATTTCCGGATCGCCCTTATAGGTAATCTGGATCGTGTGAAGCTTAGTGTCATAGCCGAAGCTGCCTTCTTGATTGGTGTATTTCCGGCAAACAGCCGCCAATGATAACGGCCGCTGCAGCACCAGATGCTGATCCTGACGGTAGAAATCCACCAGCGTGCCACCGCCTTGGACATAGGCCTGGGCCTTTTTCTTCAATTCCTCAACAGCATCAACCCGAAGGGCTGGATGCCCCTGCTTCACCTTACTCAAGGGAACTTCATAGGTATCGTACTGGGCTTCGACAACTTTATCACCATCATGCCAAGCGATATTCATGCTGCCCTGTTTGTGCAACGTATTGAAAGAGTTCAGCTTATCACCGTTAATTGATACAGTTCCGAAGAACATGTAGGCACCAACACCGTTGATCGAGCTGCCTTTCTTACAGGTCGCATTGCCTGAAATATCAAAGTACAGTTTGCTTTCCTGCACCTGTGGGTTCAGAAAATTGATGTGTTTCTTTGTAGCTTCGTTCTTAATTGTGATCTGCGCTGCCTGACCAGTGAATGTCAGGGTCACATCCTTCACAAATTTAGAAGTGCCGGAGGCAGCTTCTGCGCCTCCGCCCAGGCCGGCCAAACCAAAACCTGTCGCAAACAGAAATGCACTGGCTTTCAAAAGTGATGTTGTTTTCATTTTAATGCCCCCTCAAGTGACATAAATCTAAAGTAATCTTGGCAGCTAAACAACGCTGCAGTTACTTCGTCTGTCGTCACTTATCAGGGAAAGGTTCAAAAAAAATTTACAACCCCTTTCTGGTTAGAAAAAGCCTCAACTATATGACCGCTTTGCATAGCCTCATGCCTGACGAAGCCTAATTCCGAACAACCCTTTAAAACCGCCTGATACCTGTTTATCGGCTTGTGTGTTCGTAACCTCAGCACCCTGAAGGGCGATGCGATGGAAGGCTTCACTGCGATGCAGGCGCGCTGTTTCTGCATATGCGGCTGTATCGATGCTACCATCTGGACGGCGGTGAATTGTTGGGGTGTTAAAATCTGTCATGGTCTTTCTCCTCGTTTGGAATACCCTTACTAAACACCCATTCTGAAAAGCCTGCTTGATGAAAAGCTTGTGGTTTTCTTTAGAATTCCCTTATTTTAGTTAACTCAATAATTACAATGTTAAATCCAAGCTCGAGACCACCGCCTGATGATATACTCATTCGCTGATTGCACGCTTGATACGACCCGGCATGAACTGGTTCGGGCCGGAGCACCGGTCAAAATTGAACCGCAGGTTTTTGAACTACTGACACTACTCGTCAGCCGCGCAGGGGATCTGGTCACAAAAGAAGAATTGATCGAGATTGTCTGGAAATCGCTGAACATTTCAGACTCAGCCATCAGCGCCCGCATTAATGCCGCACGTAAAGCCATCGGGGATACGGATAAATCAAACCGGCTGCTGCAAACAGTGCCGCGTCTTGGATTTCGCTTTGCCGCCGAGGTGACCACCGACAAGGTCGCAGACACAGAAACAGAAACACAAAGGCCCGAGATAAAAATCGAAGATCATCAGGTCATTGCCTACACCCGATCTGCTGATGGGCTTTCCTTCGGTTATGCAAAATCCGGGGAAGGGCCACCACTTCTGAAAGCCGGCCACTGGCTCTCCCATCTGGAGCTGGATTGGCACAGCAATATCTGGCATTCCTTTCTGGAACGACTGGGGCAGCATTTCACGCTCTATCGGTATGACCAGCGCGGAACAAGCTTTTCTGAAGGTGATATCAGTCACTCCTCACTTGGTGACTTTGTTGGCGATATCGCGGCTGTGGCCGATGCCGCCGGATTGGATCGGTTCCCCATCTACGCGCCGTCTCAGGCCGCCCCCATCGCCATCGAATATGCAGCTCTCTACCCTGAACGGGTCAGCAAGCTGATCCTGCACGGCGGCTATGCAACGGGCCGCCTAGTGCGGGAAAACCTGCAAGGGGATATCGACGAGGATGCGATCCTCTCCCTCATCCGAAATGGGTGGGGCAAACCACAAAGCGCATTTATGAAGGCGTTCTCATCCCTCTTCCTGCCCGATGCAACGGCCCAGCAAATTGACGAGCTTGTTAAAATTCAGCTAGCGTCCGCAAGCGCCGAAACTGCTGTAAAGCTCAGGCAAATCGTCGACGGCTTTGATGTTCGCCACCGCCTCTCCAGCTTGCAGGTCCCGACCCTTGTCATCCATTCCCGTTTTGATAGCGTTCAGCCGATCGAGCAGGGCAAGCTCCTCGCCAGTGAAATTCCCAATGCCCGATTTGTCATGCTGGACAGCCCCAACCATATCCAGCTACCCCAAACCCCGACCTGGGAACAGCTTAATCAGGAAATCATCCGCTTCCTGGAGGAAGACTAAATCCGTCACTGCCCCGCCGCAAAGGGCTTCATAGCTACATAAAAAGCCTGATGCACCGGTGTTCGCACCCCATGCTTTTGGCCGCGTCTAACGATTTCACCTGAAAACCAGTTCACTTCCAGCGGCTTGCCGGCCTCAAAATCCGTCAGCATGGATGATTGGGCGGACGGGGCCATCCCAGCAGTCATCTTAACGGTACTCTCGACCACATCTTCATCCAGCGTTACTCCTTCTGCGGCCGCAACTGCAACAGCCTCTGTAATGGCTTGCTGAAACAGATCCATGGCCAACTCCTCTGACTGCAGGTAAGCCACCTTCTGACGAGTGGTGGCCGTGATACCTGCAAAACTGGCCAGGAACACAAACTTCTTCCAAAGGGACTGCTTGATTTTAGTCGTGTAAAGGGCATCCACCCCGGCCTTGGCGCACATATCGCTAAATTCATCCAGCCGGGCAGATTTCTCCCCATTGAGCTCACCAAAGGAAATGCTGGCGAAATTGCCCTCATGGCGGATCACACCCGGGCTTTCGATGGCAATCGGTGCATAGGCAATGCCGCCAACGGCATTTTGCGGTGAATAAACCTCAGCAATCCGATCCTCGGTCCAGATCCCGTTCTGCAAGGAAATAATCGCCGTATCCGGCCCTACCATGGGACGGATCTGCTCCAATGCCGCGTCTATGTCATAAAGCTTCACAGCGAACATAATCACATCCACCGGTCCAACTTCCGCAGTATTGTCTGTCACCTGAACGGGGGATATTAACGTATCGCCCAGAACACTTTTCAGCTCCAGCCCCCGATCCTTCATGGCCTGCATATGGGCTCCGCGCGCAATAAAAGTCACATCATCTGGAAAGCGAGCCGCTAGCCGTCCCCCAAAATATCCGCCGATCCCTCCGGCGCCCATCACTGCAATCTTCATGTCTGTTCTCCTTAACCGCGGGCAAGTGCCGCCCGTTTTGGGGCGTGTTTGTTTTTTAACTAAAGCTTACATCCGCAAGGGCAAGCAGACCAGCCTCAGTCTGAGATTTTTGCAAGCTGCTTGTCATGAAGTTTACCCAGCAGAATAAGCGCAGCGATCGCGCCAATCAGCGCGTAAAACATGTCAGATTGAGTATCCCACACATATCCTTGCGTGCCGAGGAAAGCATCCGCCCCCTCTCCTGACAGAAGTGCCACCCACCATTCGATCAGCTCGTAAAATGCACTGAAAGCGAGGCAGATACTCACAACAAACAGGTTCCGCCAGGCAGGGGTCGAGACAACTGCCCGCCGGATCAGGATCTCCCGCGCGAGGATTGCAGGAATGAACCCCTGCGCCAGATGTCCCACCTTGTCATAGTTATTCCGCTCAAAGCCAAAGATCGGCTTGATCGCGTCAAAAAGCGGTACTTCGACGTAGGTGTAATGTCCGCCGACCATCAAAATCACCGAATGCAGCAGGATCAATCCATAAAGCAGGGTCGTCAGCGGAAACCGTTTATAGGTGAGCGCCATCAGCACAAAGCCGATCATGGCCGGTACAGTTTCCAAAAACCAGGTCAGCTGATCTTTGGGATTAATTCCCGACCAGATGAGAACCGCAAAAAAGATCCCCATCCAAATCATCATACGGATTGAAACTGTCATTCTCAGATCAACGCCTCCACCCCGTAATCTGCCTGGGACTTCAGCTCGGCCGGGCTGGCACTGGACCTAGCCCGAAGACTGATCCCAAAGCTCATATCCACAATAACCTGCGCCAGTTTTTCAATATTCACGTCGGCAGGCAGATCCCCTTCATTCTGGCCCTGCTCCAGCCGCTTCTGGAGGGCTGCATCAGACTGGCCAAGGATTTTGTCATACCGGCGAAGGAAAGTTGGCTCCTCCGACACCTCACTTGGCAAGGTGCAGGCCACGATGCAACCGCCCCGCTCCTCCGTTGTAATCAAGTCAATAAAGGTGTGAAAATAGGCTTTCAGGTCGTCTTTCAGGGAACCACCGGTGAAAAGGGCTGCAAGGTAACTCCCTCCGGCTCGGTTCCAATAGCGTTTCACCGACCCATCATATAGGGCCTGCTTGTTGCCAAAAGCCCCATAAAGGCTTGGCTTATTAAGCCCCGTTGCCGCTGCCAGATCGTCCATGGACGTGCCGCTATAGCCCTTCAGGCGAAAGACCTCCAGCGCTGCATCGAGAACCTTGTCCTCGTCAAATTTTCGGGGCCGGCCGCGACTTCGCGCCTCCCGTTTTGCCGTTTTTGTCATGGCGCCACTCTTTCAGAGAATACAAATTCCGTCAATCAGATCGCCCTAATGCCTGCCCTCTCTGACCATTTATATACTAAATAGTAAAATAAATATTGTCAGCCAATTTATTTTTGTTATAAACGGTACATAAATTATTCAGGAGGAAGACATGAAACTTTACTTTAGCCCCCTTGCCTGTTCCTTGGCGTCCCGCATTGCTTGTCTGGAGGCAGGCCTTGAGGTTGATTATCTTGAAGTGAGCCTTCTAAAAGGCCGTATCACAAAGACAGGCACCCCTTTTTCCGATGTGACCCTGAAACAGAAGGTTCCAGTTCTGGAAACGGATGATGGGGAGCTGCTCACCGAAAGCGCCGCCGTCCTTCAATATATTGCGGATCATGGCAATAATGACAGCCTCGCCCCGGCACCCGGCACACTGGAACGCTACCGCCTGCAGGAACTTCTCAGCTTTGTCGGGACAGAGCTTCATAAGGGTCTTCTCTATCCTCTTTTTCAGGCAGATACCCCAAAAGAAGTGAAAGCCTATGTTCACACAAAGGCACCGATTATTCTGAACCAGCTTGCCCAAATTCTGGAAGGCAAGACCTGGGCGATGGGAGAGACATTCACCCTCGTCGATGGGTATTTGAGCTGGGCACTGTACCTCTGTAACTTCGCCGGATTTGCACTCCCTGACACCATCAAGGAATATGTCGAGCGGCTGAAGACCCGGCCCTCCATCGCCAAATCGATCGCCATTGAAATGCAACTTTGGCAGGTCCAGCAGGATCAACTCGCCAAAGAGAAGGCTTCCGCATGAAGCTTTCAATCCTCATTTACGATGGTGTCACCGCGCTTGATGCCATTGGCGGCTATGAAATCCTCGCACGTCTGCCGGGGATGGAGGTTGAGTTTTTCTCTCAATCGCGGGAGGTTATCGCCGCCGACACGCGAAGCTTGGGCCTTCTGTCCTACCGAAATTTTGAGGAAGTCACCGCGACCGATATCCTCTATATTCCGGGCGGTCCCGGAGGCTATCCCCTGGAAAAAGAAGACAGCTGGCTTCAGAAAATACGGGAGCTGGATGCGACCAGCACCTGGACTATCGGCATCTGCAACGGGGTTGGTTTGCTGGGGGCTGCAGGGCTCTTAAAAGGCAAAGAGGTAACCACCAACTGGTTCTATCAGGACTATCTCAAATCCTATGGTGCCACCTTCAAGAACGCCCGTTACTGGCAGGATGGGAAATATATTACCGGCGCCGGTGTCTCAGCGAGCATTGATACCGGTCTTTTCATGGCAGACCTTCTGGCGGGGGAGAAAGTGGCCAAGACCCTTCAGCTCGGGATCGAATATTATCCGGACCCGCCTTTCCCTGAAAAAGCCCCGGCTGATGCCCCGGACTATGCCAAAACCAGCATCGCAGCTTTTGAAAAAGTCGGCGGGGCTGAACAGCTCAAGCTCAAACCCAACTTTAATCCCCTGAAAGATCTGGAACCCACCTGATCTTTCCCCAAAGGATCGGCACCCCCCGGCCGATCCTTTGTTCGTCAGGGATTTCGAACCACGATATTCTGGCTGGTGATTTCTTCTTGGCAATCGGGACAAGTGAGCGTCGGTGTGATTGTATGGCCGCAGCTTAAATGCTCCACCACCTTGGGCGGGGCCGCCGCTTGAAGATGTTTATCTCCCCACGCCATCATGGTCAGCAGAACCGGGCGCAGCTCTTGGCCCATCTCGGTCAGTTGATAGAGGGACCGCCGTCCATGTTCGGGGTCCGGGATCCGCTCCAGCACCCCTTCCGCAACAAGGCTCTTCAAACGCTCCGACAGCAGGGCGCGGGGCATACCAAGCCGCGCCTCAAACTTGTCAAAGCGGGTCACACCCCGGAAACATTCCCGCAAAATCAAGACCGTCCAGCGCTCCCCAATGATGGAGAGGGTCTTGGCGATGGAACAGGGTTCAGCTTTCAGCTCTTGCCACTTCATAAGCGATCCTTCTTTAACTGGAACTGACAGTCATTATAGCTTGACAGGTTCAAAATATGAACCTAAAACTTAATTAAGTTCAAAAAATGAACTCAAATAAAAAAATAACAAGAACAGGACCTTTAAATGGCAACGCTGGAAACTGACGGCATAAGTCCCGCCCCCTCGGCCCAATCCCTTCGCATGGCGGCAATCCTGAACGGGTCCATTCTGCCCATGCTCCTCAAATTGGCGGCACCAACTATGGTGGGGTTCCTGTTATTGGCGGCCGTCGCCATTGCCGAAATGTGGTATGTGGGACAGCTTGGGACTGACGCCCTCGCCGGATTTTCCGTGATCTTTCCGCTGGTCATGCTGATGAATATGCTCAGCAACGGCTCCATCGGTGGGGTCATCGCAGCTACAACCGCCCGCGCCCTTGGCGCCGGTGACGTTCGGCTTGCCCATCGAATCGTCTGGCATGCGGTTGCCATTGCCATCATTGGCGCGCTTCTTTTTACCTTGATCTCTACCTTCTGGGCCCGGGATATTGCTGCTGCCATTGGCGCCAAGGGGGCCGCCCTTGATCACGCCGAAGCCTACGCCCATACCGCGTTTGGCGGGATTATCTCCCTTTGGTTTTTCAATATTTTCTGCAGTCTCTTGCGCGGAACCGGCGATATGAAAACTCCGGCCGTTGGCATGATTATCACTGCCTTTTTACAAATCACCATAAGCGGTGCGCTGACCCTTGGCTGGTTTGGCTTGCCTGCCCTTGGGGTGGCTGGCGTTGGCCTTGGCCTTGTCATTGCCATGATCGCGGGAACCCTGATCACTGGCCTCAAGATCTGGAATGGCAGCACCGGGATCAGCTTTGCACGCCCTGATATGACGCTGGACAAAACCCTTATTCGGAACCTTCTGCGCGTTGGCGGGTTGGCTGCGATCAATCCTTTTCTCACCATCACCACAGCCGTTCTTCTAACCGCGCTCATCAGCCGCTTTGGTAATGCCGCCATTGCCGGGTTTGGGATTGGGGCTCGGCTTGAATTTATCATGATCCCTGTGGTCTTTGGAATTGGCGCTGCCCTCATCTCCATGATCGGCAGTAATATCGGCGCGGGTCAGATCCACCGGGCAGAGCGGGTTGGCTGGACCGGCGCCATTCTCGCCGCCGTCTCCTGCTCTGTGATCGGTGTTTTTGTCTATCTGTTCCCGGGTTTCTGGACTGCGCTTTATTCAGATAGCGCCACCGTGCTGGAGGCTGCGAACCTTTACCTCACAACAGTTGGCCCCGCCTATTTCTTCTTTGGTCTTGGCCTGTCTCTTTATTTCGCATCGCAAGGAGCGCATGCGGTCATCTGGCCCGTCCTTGCCGGTGTTGGCCGGCTTGTCATCGCGGTTGGGATTGGCGGTTATTTCGTCCGCGATCACGGCATCGATTTCAGCCAGCTCCTTTATTTTGTCTCAGGCTCGCTCTGTTTCTTTGGTGTTGTACCGGCCCTCGCCCTCGCCCTTGGCGCCTGGCGTCACGCCAACCGACACATCTAAGCTTTTTCCTCCTGCCTCTTCCCATTTGGCAGGCCTTAAGTCGCCCGTGCCGCCTCCCCTTGGCCGGGCGACTTTTCTTGTGTTTACAGCAGCCCAAACTCCAGCTTACCCTGATATGCGTGACAGTGGCTAAAAACAGAAACGGGGACGGGTATGAGCAAACTGGACTGGCATGCGGATCGGGGCACACACCCGGATCTGGCGCTCCTGGATCTAGCCCCGGAAAGTGTCGACATCGACCTTGCCGCTGTTCGCCTGTATCGCCTTGGGCGGGTCCGCGCGGAAATGAACAAACGCGATATCGGGGCCGTCATTCTCTCCGACCCCATTAACATTCGCTACGCCACCGGGACCCGCAATATGCAGGTCTTTTCCATGCGCAACGCCCCGGCCCGGTATCTCCTTCTCACGGCGGATAAATCCATCCTGTTTGAATTTACCGGCTGCCTGCATCTGGCTGAAGGGTACGAGACGGTGGATGAAGTTCGCCCCTCCAGCACCGCAAGCTTTGTTGCTGCCGGTGCGGATATCGAAGCGCGGGAAAAAGCCTGGGCGGCAGACATTGGCAACCTGATCGCCGCCCTCGTTGGAAAAGGTGCCCGTGTCGGGCTTGAGCGGCTCAACGCAGGCAGCGCCATCGCCCTTAAAGCCGAAGGGTTCGAGATTGTCGATGCGCAAGAGCCAGTTGAGATGGCCCGCTCCATCAAGTCTGATGAGGAGATAAAATGCGTCATCGCATCTTTACGCGCAACCGAGGCTGCGGTTGCAGATATGCGCGCCGCCATTCGCCCTGGCATCACGGAAAATGAGCTTTGGTCCGTCCTGCATCAATCGGTCATTGCCCGAAACGGCGATTATTGTGAAACCCGGCTCCTCAATTCAGGCCCACGCAGTAATCCGTGGTTTCAGGAAAGCTCGTCCCATGTGATCGGGGAAAATTGCCTGATCCTGCTCGATACCGATGTTGTTGGCTGTCACGGGTATTACTCTGACTTTTCCCGCACCTTCCATTCCGGCCCGGACAAACCAACCGATGACCAACGCACCCTCTACAAAACTGCGCTTGAACAGCTCCATCATAATATGGATATTCTGAAGCCCGGCCTCACCTTTCGGGAATATTCCGACAAAGCTTGGAACATCCCGGAGATATATGAGCCCAACCGCTATTATCTCTCCGCCCATGGCTGCGGCATGACTGGTGAATACCCCTATCTCTATCACCACAGGGATTTTGCCGATGCAGGCTATGACGGGGTGGTTGAGCCGGGCATGACCCTCTGCGTTGAAAGCTATATCGGCGCTACCGGCGGCAGAGAGGGGGTTAAGCTGGAACAGCAACTGCTCATCACCGAAACCGGCACCGAACTCCTCAGCCTCTTCCCGTTTGAGGAAGACTTGATGTAGTAGGCTTTAGCCCCCTCACCACATGGTGCGGAGGCTGTCTTTCTCTTCCATGATCTCAGATCCGACCAGCCGGTCCCAAAGCTCCACTCCGGCATATTGCTCGACCTTGCTTGTCGGCACCTGATAGTAAGTAAAAGGCTGGCCCAAATCCTCGTTCGGCAGGATGAAAGACCACATATGTAGATTGCCGCGCTTATCCTCGGTCAGGATAGATTTGAAGTAGGCATTGGGGATGGGGAGCGTCACGCCGTTATCATCCTCCGCCCCAATAAAATCAACGGGCTGGTCAAAATAGAAGATGGGTCCACAAATTACGTAGGTTTCCAGAATATGTTCAAAGTCGTTGAGGCGGCGAACCTCTGTTTCCAGATTGCGCCAATGCCGGCGGTTAAACTGGGGCTGCTGCGGCGACATGTTGGAGAGCAAAAAGGTCTCGCTATTCTGGATTTCCGTCTCAATCTGGTTCGCGCTGGCGACCAGATGGCCCCGATCATAGCCGGAATGCACATAATCCGCCTTGTCAGCACGAAACATCTGGGGAATGCGGTAATCGGGGCGAAAATTATCTGCCCGCTCCAGCCCGGTGGTATCCGGATCGACAATCTCCAGTGCCCATTTGGCCTGCCGAAAATAGTAGGAATAGCCGAGCACATAATGCCGGTTAAACAGGATCTGGTCGGCGGCTGGCATGCCATAGCGGGTTTCCCGCCGAAGACTGGGTCCGTTATTCATGATGCAGCTCCCCCTCTGACATTCGGATAACCTTTAAGATAATTATAATACTGGATACACCCGCACTGTGAAGCGAAAATGACGGCTCTTAGGCCACAAGCTCTGTCCCCTTCAGCCACCCTTGCCCCGGCAATTTTAGACCCCTATGCTGCTGCGTTCAGTTTGTATTCAGCGAAAGGGAAGTCGCATGCCACTCAGCCTTACCTATAGTTTTCTGATCGCGGCAGTCGCCGCAGAAGTGATCGCCACCCTTTCTCTGGCCCGCTCGGAAAGTTTCTCGCGCCTCTATCCCAGTCTGGTGACAATCATCGGATATGGCATTGCTTTTTACCTCCTGAGCTACCCCTTGCGGGTGATGCCCGCAGGTGTGGTTTATGCAATTTGGTCTGGGCTGGGGATCGTATTAATCGCCTTGATTTCCTGGCTATGGTTTGGGGAGAAACTGGACTTACCTGCCATCGCAGGCCTCAGTCTGATCCTCGCCGGCGTTCTTGTTGTTAATCTCTTTTCAAAGGTGGTTCATTAACGCTCAAGCGTGCGAATGCGTTTCACCAGATCTAAATTCCCATTTTCTGATCGTTTAAGGATGAAAATCTCGCCGGAACTGGGAAAGACACCCGTAAGCGAGGTCATCACAACCTGATGAGTGACAAGGATCAGCGGCTTTTGAAGGGGCTGTTTACTCAACCAGTCCCTTAGATCCTTCATCTGGCCAGCTTCCCGTTCATACCGTCCAAAGAAAGAATTCAGCGGCGGTAGCTCCCTTACATCCCCAAGCTCCATTTCCCAGGCTGTATCCATGCATCGGCACCACTGACTGCTGTATATATCTGCAGATTTCACTCCCGCCTGCCGAAAAAGATCACCAATGGTTTTGGCCTGATCCCGACCTTCCGCGTTCAGGTTTCGCTGGGTCTGACAATCGTTCAGGCTGAAATTTGCTGGGTCACCTGTTCCCGGCGCATAGGCATGTCGGAGCATGACAAAATAGCCAGGCTCCTTGGCTAACGAAAGGTCACTTGCCAGGGTCGCCGCCGGGAACAGGATCAGGGCCACGACCAGACTAAAAACGAAACGCATGTTCGGGCCTCCACTTAGCTGGTATTAGGTTTACGCTCATGCCCCTCACTTGGATCAGAGGTCCGAGAAAGCAAGCGGATGTCCGCCTCGCAAGTTCGCCCTATTGATTGAGTGTCTTGGCCCACCCTTCCGCCCATCGATCCAGAGCGGAAAATTCCTCAACCAGTTCTCGCCCCATTTTGGTCAGGGCATATCCACTATCCGTCAGTTCCACAAACTGCACCTGACGAAGGTCTTTCAGCCGCGTGTTGAGTAACGTCGGCGACACCCCATCACACACCTCCCTGAGGGCTCTAAAGGTCATGGCGCCCGCCTTCAGTTCCCACAAAATGCGAAGCGTCCAGCGCTGCCCAAGCAGATCCAGAAGCGCCATGATCGGACGGCCTGTCGTCGATCCCCGAACCGGATGACCCGGTAATTTTGCCATTACAAACCTCTCTTGACGCTACAAAAAATGTAGCATATATGTCTGTTACACATTTTGTAGCACAAGGATCCCCCAATGAGCAATCCACTTACCCCCCTGACCGCCCCCTTCTCTGCAGAGATTGAAGACATGCTGGCGCCCTACCCGCGGGTTGAGGGATATCTGCTCAGCCTGTTTCGCACTTTTGCCAACAGTAAGCGCTTTTTGAAAAACGGGGTCCCCAACCTGCTCGACAAGGAAAGTCCCCTGCCCCTGCGGATCCGGGAAATCGCTATTCACCGCATTACAGCAAGATACCGCTGCGAATATGAATGGGGCATACACGCCGCTGTCTTTCAACAAGCGGCCGGGTTTTCGGACACTCAGTTGAGGGACCTTTGCCGGGATAAAATCGACCCAGCCCATTGGACCCCAGAAGAATACCGCCTGATCCGGTGCCTGGATACCCTGATTGACCGGGCGGATTTGAGCAAAGCCGAATGGCTCGAATTTACCAGTGACTGGAGCCGGGAGCAGCAACTTGAACTTATCAATCTGGTTGGCGCCTATCACACGGTGAGCATGGTCGCGAATGTGGCCAAACTTCCCAATGAAACCTTCGCCAAACCCTTTCCAGACAGGTTGTCAGCGACTAATAAATAATACTTATTCCACTTTTTTGAGGAAAAGGCTTGAAGCTTTGGGGGTGGGGTCCCACATGAGCCGTCTTGCGTAAGAGTGGGGGTGGCAGCCTCCGGTGATCAGGCGCTGGATCGTGCGGGCGGGAACTTGTATCGGCAAGTACTCAACCGGGGACAGAGGGCTCTAGTGGCAGGAAGCCAAGGAAGACAGGGCCGTTCCAAAAGACCGGTACAACAGATCTGATCCAAAATTCGTCACGTGCAAAATCAACGATAAATAACCTTGTCGCCGGTGATGCACCAGTCGCGTAACCAGTCAGCAGTAGTAACAGAAGTACCGTATCAAGTCACCGCATCATCGGCGATCTTTTTTGAGAGGATCCGTTGATCAATCCGAAATTAGCGCCCTAAAATCATTGAATTATAACAATAAATTCAATCCTGGCGCCCTTAACCCACATAGATATCACGCCCTTGCAGAGCACCCCTCTGGCGAGGCTTTTGGTGCTTGCCACATGCTTCAGGCGGCCTCTTGCACGGCGGGTAAGAATAAGGAGACTTTAGTCCCTTTATTCAGTTCAGACTGGATTTCGACAAATCCGCCAGACTGGGCTGCGAAACCATAAACCATGGAAAGCCCAAGACCCAGGCCCTTGCCAACATCCTTTGTGGTGAAGAACGGCTCGAACGCCTGCTCGCGGATAATCTCATGCATCCCCTTGCCATGGTCCTGCACATCAATCCGCACGTAGTCTTTTTGGGTAGCAGCCATGCCCGGCTCCTGCGCCGGCGCTTCGCGGCGCTCTGCCTGACAATTAATCTCAATACGATTATCATCCAAGCGGGCATCATAGGCATTAGCGATCAGGGCCATCATCGCCTCCTCCAGATGATAACGGTCGACCAAGGCATGAGAGAACTGGTCAGGTATCTCGCAATGGAACTGCAGACCTGACCCATATTTTTGGGAGGCCTTATCAATAATTTCCTGTAGACGCTGTGCCATTTCCTCTGGTTTGGAAAACATTTGCTGCTGTTTTGAAAACGCCAGCAAATGATGAGTGAGAACTGCACTATGCTTCGCGGCGTCCAGAATATGACGGGTTTCAGGGACGCCTGGCCCTAGTCGCTCTGCCAGCAGTTCAGTATTTCCCATAATGACAGCGAGTTTGTTGTTATATTCCTGGGCAATGCCGGCCGTCAGTAACGACAAATCATCCATGCGTTTTTTGGTATCAATATCGGCCTGGAGCTTCAGCTCACTTTCCAGTCGCCGATCATATTCCCGCAGGAACTCGTTGCGCCGCCTCAGTGCATACCAGAAGAACATCACCGAAGCTGCACCACAGACAATCAAGACCTCATCAAGCTCCCAATCTTCATGGGATTCTGAAAACTCAATCCATCTTTCACTGAGGTCAAAGGTGTGGGACAGCGCCAACGCCACAACAATCCCGATAAAACAGATTACCAGATCCAAAAAGCGGCTACTTCTGATATACGGCTGCGACACTAGACTATGTTCCCACGACAGACTTGCGAGGTAAGATATTGGGGAAATTTTCTTTAAAAACCTTTAATCTCTAATACAAAAACATCCCTTTTTGAGGACTGGATTTCTAGCTGTAAACCCTTAGACTGGAGGATATCGCAACAGCCTTATCTGACGCCGGTTTAAAGCGGCCTTGGAAGCAGCCAAACATGTAAGAGGACCCCCATGCTGGATCGCTGGATCAATCTTGAAGCCTATCCGATCACCTCGCCCGATTTTATTCAGGCATGTCGGGAGAAACTGGATGCGGATGGCTCCCTGCTGCTGCCCGGTTTTTTAAAAGACGAGGCCCGCTCAGAAATCATCCGGGAGGCGGAAGCGCAGAGTGATCTGGTCTATTACACGGCCCAGACCCATAACATTTACCTGACCGATCCGGATCCGAACCTGCCAGAGGACCATATCTTCAATCGCCAGCTCAGCTCCACGAAAGGCTGCATCACCACCGACCAGGTGCCCGAAGGCTCCGGCCTTCATGCCTTATATGATAGCCCGGAATTCAAGAAATTTGTGGCTGAAGTTGTGGGCGAAGAAGCAATCTATCCTTATGCCGATCCGCTTGCCGGAATTAACGTGCATTTCGCCGATGAAGGGCGGGAGCTCAACTGGCATTTTGATAACAGCTCTTTTGCCACGACCTTGCTCCTGCAAGCCCCTGAAGGCGGCGGGGAATTTCAATATGTCCGTGACTTGCGCGATGCAGATGCCGGGGAGATGAATTTCGACGGGGTCGAGGCCGTCCTGAATGGGACAACAGCTGTGAGCACCCTGCCCATCGAGGAAGGAACACTGTCCCTCTTTCGAGGCCGCAATTCCCTGCACCGGGTCACCCCGACAGAAGGATCAAAAACCCGGCTGATGGTTGTCCTTGCCTATAACAGCGAGCCGGGTATCGCCCTTTCAGAGCCTGCCCGCATGACGTTCTTTGGACGACTTGGCTGAACACCCCAACTATCGGCTCAGATAAGTTGGGCACAAAAAACCACCCCAACTGTCGGCTCAGACAAGTTGGGAACTCAACAAAAACGTCGGCCCAGATAAGTTGGGCAAAAAAAGACCCGCTGCAAGGGGGAATGCAACGGGCCGAAGCTAGAGACTAAAAGGGAGGTTAGCCGCCCCTAGAAGCGGTACCCAATACCCACACCAAAGATCCACGGATCGATCTTGGCGTCACGGGCATTGATAGCGCCGCCATTTACCTTCACATCGGTTTCCAGGAAAATCTTCTTCACGTCGAAGTTCAGGGACCAGTTGTTATCCAGCTGGTAATCGAAACCCGCCTGCAGGGCATAGCCGAGGCTATCTTCATATTTCACGCTGGTCACAGCCGGATCACCACCCTTATCCTCACCATAGAAGAAGGTGTAGTTCAAACCCGCACCAATGTAGGGGCTAAACGCAGATTTCGGCATGAAGTGATACTGCAGGGTCAAGGTTGGAGGCAGTAGCCATACATCGCCCAGATCCACATCCCGTGAAAGGGAGGTGTCCTTGACCTTCACATTGTGGTTGGCCGTTGCCAAAATCAGCTCCGCCGCAATGTTTTCAGTAAAGAAGTAAGTGAAATCAAGCTCGGGCATATAGGCATCGCCAATATCCACTTGCCCGCCAATCGCATCAGTGCTCCCACCTTCGTTCGGGATCACTGCAATGCCGCGAACCCGCATCAGCAGGTCACCCGCATCCTTCGCCAAAACTGGCTGCGTCAAACTTGTCAGCGCCAGCGCAGTACCGGCCAGCAGGGACAGCATCGTTGCTTTTTTCATTCCACTCTCCTGTTCTGGAATTTGAACGGGATCACCCCGAATTTACCCCTATCTAACAGAGCAACGGACAAATGAAATTGATTGAGGTCAAACGAGGTCGGAAATTATGAAGGCTCACCTCTTTGCTTGCCCGGTGGAGCGCTTTCTGCTTTGCTGGCAGCACAGAGATTAACGGAGGCGGTAAATGGCAAAACTGGTGCGGCGGGGCTGGGTGCCCGAAGGGTCTGAGGATCTGGTTCAGGCTTATGCAACTTCGGTAGAGGCAAGTGCCCCTCACGACATCGGGGATCGGATTGATGCCCTGATCGCGCGCAACAAGGAAATCCACGAAGACGACTGCTTTAACCTCAATCCCGCAACCAATGTGATGAACCCCAAAGCCGAAGCAGCGCTTGCCGCTGGTCTTGGCTCCCGCCCGTCCCTCGGTTATCCCGGTGATAAATATGAGATGGGACTGGAGGCGATTGAAGAGATTGAGGTAATCGCCGCCGAGTTGGCCGCTGAGGTTTTTGACGCGGATTTTGCAGAAATCCGCATCGCCTCCGGCGCGCTTGCCAACCTCTATGCCTTTATGGCGACGTGCAAGCCGGGCGACACTATTATCGTCCCGCCCCCTGCCGTTGGCGGTCACGTCACCCACCATGAAGCAGGGGCTGCCGGGCTTTATGGCCTGACCATCAAAGCTGCCCCGGTGGCGAGCGATGGCTACACGGTGGACGCAGCAAAACTGGAGGAAATGGCGAGGGAAATCAAACCCCGACTGATCACAATCGGGGGCAGCCTCAACCTCACCCCGCACCCGGTGGCGGAAATCCGTAAAATCGCCGATGAAGTAGGGGCAGACCTTTTATTTGATGCGGCTCATCAATGCGGAATAATTGCAGGCGGCGCCTGGCCCAACCCCTTGGCTGAGGGGGCAGATCTGATGACCATGAGCACTTATAAAAGTCTTGGCGGTCCTGCAGGTGGCCTGCTGGTCACCAACCGGGCGGACCTTGCCGAAAAGATTGACCAGATTGCCTTCCCTGGCCTTACCGCCAACTTTGACGCAGCCAAATCCGCAAGCCTTGCCATTAGTCTGCTCGACTGGAAAGTCCATGGTCGGGATTATGCCGCCGCCATGGTCCGAACGGCTCGCGCCCTGGCGGAAAACCTGCAGGCCCTTGGCATTCAGATATTCAAATCGGGCAACGTGATGACCGCGTCCCATCAGTTTGCGGTGCTCGCTGCCCCTTATGGCGGGGGACAGGCAGCCTCCCAGCATCTTCGGAAAGCAGGATTTCTGGCTTGCGGGATTGGTCTGCCCACCACCCCGGTGGAGGGAGACTTGAACGGGCTTCGGATCGGCACCCCGGAACTGGTTCGCTGGGGCATGACCGAGCAAGACATACCCCGCCTTGCAGAATTGATCGCGGCCGCACTGACATCAAATGATCCAGAGAGCCTTGCGACTGAAGTTAAAGCCTATCGAAGCCAGTTCAAGGACCTTCACTTTATTCGCTGAGATCAGGAGCCGAAGCTTTTCCGGATCAGGTGATCGATGGAGAAAACACCAGGCCCTCGGGCCATGATAAAGAGGAGCACTGCCGCCCAGGTGAAATGGTCAGGCCAGCTACCTGGATAGACAAAAATCTGGATGACCAGCGTCATGAAAAGGAGCGCGGCTGCGCTGAAGCGACTGGCAAGACCAATGATTAGTAGCACCGGGAAGAGATGCTCCGCAATGCTGGCGAGATGGGCCGCAAACACTGGATCCAGAAGAGGAAGTGCATATTCATCCTCGAACAGATAAAGAGTGCTGTCCGTCACCGTAAAGCCATCAACCTTTGTCTGGCCGGAGCGAAAGAAGATGCCTGCAATCCCGATCCGGGCAACCACCGAAAGGGCGCTATCGGGGATGGCTTCCGCATATCCAAAAAGACGGTTGATCAAGCCTTTCAGACCTCTGCCATCATTGACTGAAGCTGTTGTCATATCGGTCTGTTCACTCATGGGCATTTCGTCCTTTCATAGACTAAAACAGGGGATTAAGGATGCCGAAACACCCCTTTGAGAAGCAGGCTGCCGAGCGAGCCTTCCAATGAAAAATCCGGTGCTGCTGCCATCGCAGCGACTGCAGCCGCCTCAAAATCAGGGCTTTTGGCGAGCGCCTCCAGAAACGCGAAACTACCCGCATCCAACGCAAATACTTCTGGCATCTGTCCGGATCGAATAATCAGGTAATGATAATCAGCCGGCGCCAGATCAATATCGTCGGGATCAAGCGCCCCAAAGCGGGCCATCTCCCAGATTTTTGCAAGCGGATAGGGAGAGCGGATCAGCCGAACCGTCGGATGTAAAAACAGATCCAGCGGAGCTTCTTCCGTGGCATTCGTGGCGAGCGCGGTTAATTCCTCTGCGCTCAACGAGGCTGCATCCGCCTCATGAAAGGCTTCATTCCAGTGCCACTCAAGGCGCGCAACATCCGCCAGATACGGAAAGGGATTTAGCGCGTCATTTTCTGCCAAATGATCTGCAAAGCCGCAGCCATATTCCGCAAGGATCGCACCGGGAGGCGGCGATGCCTCCACAAAGCGGCGGGTCACATGCTGAAAATAATCCTCCCCAATGAGGGCGAGGATCGCTGGAAAATTGGCCCCAAGCGCATCGCTTAATGAGCTTCGAAAATGGTTCTGGTGAATAGCGAGCAGATCAGTCCCGGCAAATTTACCGCGCCGAATATGCGTGACAGCTGGTTCCGTCTCATAGGCTTCAATCGCATTACCAACCAGGTGCTGCAAGCTTTTCAAACTTTGCTGATCAGGCTGTTGCGGCATGGAACTGCTCCTCTGGCAGGGAAAGGGTGTCCAGATAGGCTTGCGCTTTTGTGGCTTCAGCGACCAACACATCAAGGGTCGGGACATTTGTGTCCCACTCGATCAGGCTGGGCAGCTCGCCGGTTTGCCGCAAAACTGTTAGATAAAGTTCCCAAACTTCAGGTTTGACGGGTGATCCGTGATCATCAATCCGCAAAATCTCGCCGTTCACTTCCCGAACGTGATGCCCGGCCAGATGCACTTCCTGAATGTTGCTAAACTCAAGGGCGTCCAGATACGCGGTCACTTCAAATTCAAGGTTGGAGGAGCTGACAAAAACATTGTTCACATCAAAAAGAAGCCCACAGCCGCTTCGCTTGCAAAGAGCGTTTAAAAACTCAGGCTCACTCATGTCAGTCGTTTCAAACCCAAGGTAGGCCGCCGGATTTTCAATCAGGATCTGCCGGCCCAGGGTATCCTGCACCTCACCCACATGGGCGCAAACAACGTCGAGGGCTTCCGCTGTCATGGGAAGGGCCAGAAGATCATTGTAAAAAGCCCCGCCCCGGCCACACCAGGCCAGATGTTCGGAGACCAGACCTGGCTCGATCCGATCCACTAGGGTCTTAAGGCGTTTCAAATGATCTTTGGATAAAGGGTCTGCCCCACCAAGGGACATGCCAACCCCATGCACGGAGATGGGATAGGACTGGCGGATCTGCTCCAGTGACCAAAGGGCAGGACCACCCCGGCTCATGAAGTTTTCCGCATGAATTTCAAACCAGGCGACATCCGGCCGGGTTTCAATAATTTCGGCAATATGGTCAAATTTGAGGCCGATCCCGGCCTTGGCCGGGATCGGTGCGTTCGCGAAGTCTAGAGGTGAAATCTGTTGAACCATGAGATTTTCCTTCCCGAACAAAAAGCGGAGGTCTTAGCCTTTTTTCATTGGCTCCAAGCTGCCACCGGCCAGCTTTTCACAAAGACCTTTTGGAACCGCAACGAAAGCATCTTTCTGATGGTCAACTTTTGAAGTTCCGGCGCAGGAAGAAGTCGCTGTTGCGCAGTCATTTTTGCCAGCAGCAGCAACGCCGTAACATTTTTCTTTATCGCCAGCAGCGGCCGCAGGACCTGCAGACAGAGCCATTACAGTGCCCATAGCAGCGGCAGCCATCAAAACGTGTTTCGCAGAAATCTTAGAAGTCATTTTTCATTCTCCAAGTCATTGGTTTTGGTTAAGGCCGGTATCGACCTTCCACAACTTGAAGATGCGCCTTTCCGCTCGCGATTTGAAATATCAGTTAGCTATAGAATCCATACCTGTCACGCATGGCGATTTCAGATATGGTGAAGCCGATTGAAAACCGCTTTGCCCCGTAGGACTTTCCCTCAATGTCCAGTTTTGAAGAAATCAGCTGCATTACCGCTCCGCTCCCGGAAAAACTATCCCGGTATGAGCAGGTCCTGGCGGGGCGTGCACCAAATCTGGCAAGCTTGTATGCGGATCTGATCCAGCGACTTGAGCAAACAAATGCAGGGGCCGATGCCCCCATGACAGGCGATAACCTGCCTGATTTTTTGCTGCCCGACCAAAATGGGCGACTGATGAGCCTTGAGAAACTGACCGCATCTGGTCCACTAGTTCTTAGTTTTAACCGCGGCCATTGGTGTTCATTTTGTCGGCTAGAATTGCTGGCCTATCAGGCAGCCTATCCCCGAATTCGGGAACTTGGCGCCAATGTCATCTCCATCCTGCCGGAAACCGCCGCCTACAGTCGGCGATTGGCGGAAGATCTGGACCTTCCCTTTCCGTTGTTGAGCGATATGGATAATGCTTATGCTCTCTCCCTCGGCTTAATGATCCCCATTGGAGAGATGCTGAAAGAGGCTATGCTCGCTTGCGGGACCAATCTGGCCAATAGTCAAAAAAATGCAGGCTGGTTTGTGCCGATCCCGGCAACATATGTGATCGATAGAAATGGCAAGGTGATCGTCGCCGATGTAGACCCGGATTTTCGTAAACGGCTGGATGTTGAGAGAGTCATTACGGCTCTTGAACGTCAGGCGTCATAATCGGCTGGCCACTCAGCCGCCCGCATCATGCGAATAAAGGTCGCTGCCGCGGGCGAATATTGACGCCCCGCCACCGCAAATAACGAAACCGTCCGCACAAGACCCGGCTCATCCAGCGCGATAGAAACCGTTTTGTCCGAATGCTGCATGCTGCTGGGTGCAATCCCAACCCCAAGTGCGCCTTCGACAAAGGCACAGAAATCGGAAGGATCCGACAATTCATGAATATGGCTCAAGGAAATATTGCAGCCCTCAAGCCGCCCCGCCAACAGCTTGAAATGCTCACAAAGGGCATTACTGACCAGTTGTTCCCCCTCCAGATCCTTCAGGCAGACTTTCTTGGCTGTTGAGACCGGATGATTGGGACTGGCCAATAGGCGAAAGGCTTCGGTAAACAACTGCCATTGATCAACCCGCTCCCATTTGGTTTCTTCTGTCGCGGTAATGCAAAGCTCCAGTTCACCCTCTTCCAACTGTTGCATCAGGCTATCCGCGCAGCCGCGCACCATTTTCAGCTTAAGACCCGGCATGGCGCGGGAAAGCTCCCGAAGCTTTGGCATTATCATATCAATATCGATGGAGGCAGACATCCCAAGCTTTAGCGGCGCAACCTCGCCGCTGCCATAGCATTGCGCATGATGTTTCGCAGCCTCTGCACTTTCCAGACTTTTCTTGAGAAACGGCAGCATGGACCGGCCCAGCTCCGTGAGGTGAGTGCGTGCCCGCTCCCGCCGGAAGAGAACCCCGCCAAGTTCTTCTTCGAGTTTTTGAACCGCCCGCGTAAGGGACGGCTGGGAAACATGGCACTGCTCCGCCGCCCTTGTAAAATTAAGGGTTTCGGATAATGCCAGAAAATACTTAATCTGATAAAGTTCCATGGTCAGCCATTGCCCCGCCTCAAAACCATGGATTAAATATAACCGGACACCCCTCTAACCACCAGTGGCCGGGCGTTCACCAGTTGTCATATATTTGTGAACAGCGGTGAGGTGCCGTTTTTGGGATCAGTCCCCAACCTTCTTTACAAACTGGGATTTCAGGCCCATCGACCCAATCCCAGGGATCTTGCAATCGATGTCATGATCACCGTCAACCAGTCGGATGTTTTTGACCTTTGTGCCGACTTTCACCACCGAAGAGGATCCCTTCACCTTCAGGTCCTTGATCACCGTTACCGTGTCGCCATCTTTCAGTTCAGCCCCGTTGGCATCGCGCACCACCGGCTCATCCGACGCGCCAGCAGATCCAGCGGCCCATTCATGAGCGCATTCAGGACAAATCAGCAACCCGCCATCCTCATAAACATAAGGGGAATTGCAGTTTGGACAGGGAGGAAACTCGCTCATGGATCATGCCTTTCAAGGGAACAGGCGTTCTTCTTAAGCCGCCGCCGCCGGACCCGCAAGAGATTTTCCCGCCAAACCTTTGAGAAGTCCTTTATTCAGTTGCCGTCCAATTCAGAACAGTGTAGCAAATCAAGGGATTAGAGGGGGACGCTGCATGGAACTGCCACCAGAAGGCTCGAACATAATCGTTGATCATCACAATGGGTTGGACCAGATTACCCTGCCCATGAACTCCAAAGGGCCTGCCCAGTATTTTGTGATGCTTTTCCTGCTGTTTTGGCTCGGCGGCTGGGCCGTTGGCTTTAAGAGTGCCTGGGACCAGATCGCAGAAGGCAGCGGTGGCTTTTTCCTTATTTTCTGGCTGGGAGGTTGGAGCGTTGGGGGCCTTTTGGTTGTCTGGATGCTGTTTCAGGGATTGCGCCCATCAAAACCGGAAAAACTTCTGCTGAACAAACCCAACCTTGGCTATGACAGCGGTTTCCAGTCGGGAAAATTCGGTCGGCAAGGTCGAAGCTCCAAGGCGCGGATCCAGTCCCTGATCCGACGCCGGAAAATCTATAATTTTGATAAGCCAGAGATCAAAACCCTTATGCTGCGCGATCAGGACCATCCAAGCCGCCTGACCATTGATCATGGCAAAGACCGAATTGAAATTGGGAAAAGCCTGACGGAAGTGGAGCGGGAATGGCTCTATCGGCAACTGAAGCGCGCCTATCATCTGAACTTCTAGTCCATTAGCCTCTTCTAAGACCTACACAAGAGGATTAAGTCTTTCGCTCAGTTGCGAAAAACCCACCCTCGTTTATACTGACGCCAAGGCAGGATCACTGCCCTGGTCTGAGTTGAGTACCCAAGTTATGTCTGATGAAGAACGCAAGCTGATCAAGTGGGAATATGGCAAGTGTGCGCTAGACGCCAATCCCGCTGATTTCGGCCCTTTTCAATCCATAGTTTCCTTATGGCAATCAAAACGCAAAGGGAATGAGCTACCCTTGCGCCGGGATTTTGAGTTTTCTGATTTCAGAGGTTTATGGGGGCGAGTTGCCATCGTCAATCTGGAGCGGGATCCCTTTAATGTGCGGTTTACCCTGTGGGGGACCAAACTGGCCGAATGGTGGGGCGTTGATTACACCGGCAAGTTACTTGGCGAAAAAGCCATAAATCCTGAAGCCTGGAAAACGGTTGAAGGACGCTATTTTGTCGAAATGTCCGAGCGCCCGTTCATCGGCCTGATCCAGGGCCACTTGGATCAGTATAAACGCTCCCACCGGCGGGTTGTGGGCGTGGATTTACCACTGAGTGACGGCAAGCAAGTCTCTCAAGTCTTCCTCATTCACATGGAGTTGCCAGAGGGGCAGTGCTTTGAGGATCTGTTTCCAAACGCCCCGATCGATCAGTTCTTCTAAACGCCGGCTTGTGCCAGCTCACCCTAGATCCCGGATCATGGCAGTTGCCGTTGCCTTGGCAATCAGGGTGTCATCCTGATAGAGCTCCCCTTCCAGATAACAAATTTGCCGTCCGCGGGAGATAACACGCCCCTTCCCTTCCAGCCGTCCCTGCTTGGCAGCCCTGATAAACTGGGTTTTTAGCTCCAGCGTGGGGGCAAACTGGGTCGGGGGAAGTGAAAAGACCAGCGCCGGCCCCATGGTGTCGTCCAGCATAGCGGAAATGAACCCGCCCTGAATGTTGCCTGCTGGATTGGTAAAGGTTTCTCGACCCTCAAACGCCACATGGATCTCAAGTCGATCCGGGCAATAGTCGATGAGCTCAAAACCCAGCGTTTTGGCGCATTCCGGGGGCGGCATCTTGCCCGACTTGATCAAGTCATAAATAATCATCCGATCTGATTTCCTTGTGCTTAGAGACGGTCCTGGATCGCGGTCCAGAACCCTGCAGGATCCACCACAAAAGGATAGTGCCCGCCGCCCGGCAGAAGGGTTACCGGATAGCCAAGGCTTTCCATGCCTGCGGGAGTTGCAACCGGATCCTTGTCCCCACAAAGGAAATGAACCGGGCATCTGGCCAAAGCTGCCAGACCCGCAAAATCAAGGGGCGTGACCCCGTTTGTTTTCGGATCGGACGCTAACCGGTAAGCGCTTCCCTGAAGCGTAATCCCAACCTTGGCGCTCTCACTTGTCGGCTCCACCAGCCCAAAAAGACCCGCTACCTTTAAGTAGCGATCGATTGCCGCCTCTTCCGTATCAAAGAGCTTGGGCGCTTGTGCCGCCAGATGCGCAGCGCGGGCGAAATCCTCCTCCGGCCAGTTGGTTTTGATACCAACAGCCGTGCAGGAGCGGATGGTCAATCCATAAAGACCGGAAGCCAGTGCCAGCGCGACAACACCGCCAAGCGAATGTCCGAGCAAGGCGATCTCCCGATCTGCCGGGATCAGGGCGGCAATATCCGCAGCATAATCGCCAACTGAGTAACGCCCGGGATGACCTGATCGACCATGCCCCCGCATATCAACTGACATCCAGCCACCGGACCAGTTTGCGGAGACCTCATTAATCAGATTATCCCAAACGGTGGCATTGGCCCCAAGCCCGTGGATAAGGACCAATAAAGGCCCCGTATCGGCCCCGCCTTTCGCTGTCCAGATATTGCTTGTTCCTGTCATTTTTACCCCCGCTTTCTTTTTTCCCATAATCCGCACCAGTGGGCAGAATTGTCAAGAAACAAGCGGAGACCTTCCGGCCATTCTTTTTGCGTCTTTAACTATTTATGAATGCCTTCTTTCTATGCTTTTGGAAAATGAAGAGGGCTAAAATGTCAGTAACAGAAGCAAAACAATTTACCTGCAACGGTCAATGCGATGATCTGGAGCAGTTTCCCATCACCATGGCCTTTCAGCCCGTAGTCAATGTTGAAACACAAACCATTCACGGATATGAGGCCCTGGTCCGGGGCTTAAACGGTGAAAGCGCCTACCAGGTTTTGTCGTCTGTCACGGAAGACAACATGTATGCCTTCGATCAGAGCTGCCGGGTCAAAGCCATCGAGATTGCAGCCCGGCTGGGTCTGAAGAAGCGGCTGAACATCAACTTCATGCCCAATGCCGTTTATCATCCAACAGCTTGCCTGCAAAAAACCATTAAGGCCGCCGCGGAACATAATTTCCCGTCCAACCTCATTACCTTTGAATTTACCGAGGTGGAAAATGTCCAGGATACGAACCACCTTAAGAACATTATCGAGACCTATCGACGCAATGGTTACCTGACAGCTTTGGACGACTTTGGCGCCGGCTATGCAGGGCTAGGGCTCTTGGCCGATTTCCAGCCGGACAAAATCAAGATCGACCGGCATATAGTCTCTGGTTGCGACGAAAGTGAAGCCCGTCAAGCGATCCTCAAAGGTATCCTGCAGATCGCAAACTCGCTGGATATTCGGGTCGTTTGCGAAGGCATTGAGACAGCAGCGGAATACAAATACCTGAAGGGACTTGGTGTTGAGTACATGCAAGGGTATCTGTTTGCCAAACCTCAGCTGGAAAGATTGGTTCCAGAAAGTGAAATTTACTGGCCAGACTGACGCCCTGGTCCTGGCCCGCTTTTTTTGATGTCCGGTTTTCCCATTTCCTGTATATTAGGGATACCGGCACAAGAGTCTGAAATGGTTGATTTTAAATGACTTTTTACCACCATCGTCAAAAGGTTACTCCCTAGGACACCAAAAATAATTATGGGTGTGATCCGTAATCGAATGAAATGAATGGGTAAGGATGGGCCATCAGTTTTATTTTGATCGAGAGGCAGGCGCCTTCTTCGTTAAATATGGCGAAGTCCTGAACAAGGACATCATTATCGGCGCGTCAAAAGAGATTAACGCATTGCCAGATATCTGGCCCGGCATTCCGGTTCATGTGGATTTCCGGGACTGTAAAATCATAAATCTCAGCAGTGATGACACTCGGGAAATTGCAGAATTTATGGCCAAGCATAATGACCGGCGGGGCCAGTTCAAAATTGCCCAACTGGTCTCCTCCAAGCTGATGTTTGGAACTTCCCGAATGACCTCCGCGACCATCGATCAGGCGATGATTGAGATTGGTATTTTCGAAGACCCCAAACAATCCCTGGAATATATCGGACTGCCAGCCGACTATCAGCTTCCCTTCTGAAAACGGGCTTATCGGTTTTTGCTGACCATCTCTACCCGGTTGCGGCCTTTTTCCTTAGCAAGGTAAAGCTGGGTATCGGCGACCTTCAAGGCTTCATCAATATCCGTGGCATCTGCTTTTGTAAAAGCAATCCCGATACTCATGCTGATCCTGAGATCAGGCTGATCGCTGAGTTGCAGGGTTGCAACCGCTTTTCGGATCCGCTCTGCGACACGATAGGCGGCATCAGGATCTGTATCAGACAATACAGCCGCAAACTCTTCACCGCCAAGACGGGCAACGATATCATAAGGGCGAATACTGGCCCCCAAAGTCTCCGCCACCAAGACAAGTAGCTTATCCCCTGCATCGTGGCCAAAATCGTCATTAACCTGCTTGAAATAATCAATATCCATCATCAACACCGGCAGGCCCCGGCGTTTATGCGCGGAAAGGGACAGCATCTGCAGCGACCGTTCATAAAAGGCGCTTCTGTTGGCCAGCCCCGTAAGTGCGTCGGTAGTCGCCGCTGCCTGCAGCTCCAATTCAGCTTTTCGCCGTTCCGTAATATCCGTGTAAGTGATGACCCAGCGTCCCGCTGGTGTGAAACGAACGAAATTCTCGATCACCCGGCCACTGGCAAGATTGATGAAACTGGTAAACTCGGTTTGACCTTCTTCTACAAGCCGGGTTCGCTCCGCAATCACAGCATCTACATCCTCGGCTGTCACGCCATTCTCCATCAGGACAACCCGCAGGATATCCCGCAAATTAGGATGGGCCGCGACAAAATCTTCATCAATATCCCAAAATTCCAGGAACCGGCGGCTATAGAGCAGAATATTTAAATCCCGATCCCAAACAGCAAAGCCGTGGGCCATGTTTTCCATCGCGTCCTGCAAGATAGAGGCCTGCTCACCCGTTTCCGGTTGAAGAAGGGAAAAATGTGTGGAAGTAGAGGCCATAACCTGTATCGCTCTTGAACTCGGAACATAATCTGATCGACGCATAAATCGATCATTCTTTGCATTTTAGCGCGCAATGGATAAGAGAGGGTTAAGGAAAGCGGGTAAGGTGTGCCCTTTAAAAAACCAAAGGCCCCGAAGGGCCTTTGACACTGTGCTTAAAATCTTGAGCCTTACATGCGGTGCAGGGCGCAGATTTTGTTGCCAGAAGGATCACGGAGGTAGGCGAGATAAAGATCGCCTTTCGCACCTTCGCGAACACCTGGAGGATCTTCGCAAGTTGTCCCGCCGTTGGCGAGGCCAGCTTCGTGCCATTTGTCTGCCGCATCTGGCGAGGCTGCTGCAAAGCCGATGGTGCTGCCATTCCCGCAAGAGGCTGCTTTGCCATCAAGTGGTTTGGTCAAGGCAAAGGTACCTTCTTTGGTGAAGTAAAAAACGCGACCTTTCGGGTCTACGACGCCTGGCTTAATGCCAAGTGCGCCCAGAGTGGCATCGTAAAAAGCCTTGGCCTTTTCCAGATCATCCGCCCCCAGCATAATATGACTAAACATGTTACCTTCCTTTTTTGGTTCTTGCTTGTTTATTCGGCAGTCATACTAAACTGCTTAGGAAGGAAAGAGAAGCACCTAAGATCAAACATCCATAAGATTAGATCACGCTCATTCGACGAATACATTGGGTTTGGGATAGGCACAAACACCGTTCGTGCAGCAGGTCCGCCGCGAGCTTTTAAGCGAGATGGGCCCGCGAATTTTCCGGCCATCGGCAAACTCGGTGATCAAGGTGTCCTTGCGCCGGACAATCCGGGATAGCTCAGGCCTCTCCTGCCCGCTCGCATCTTTAAACGTTCCACAAAGCTGGGCATCCGGCCGGGTCAGGATATAGGCAACCCCAACCGTATACTGTCGGCCCTTGCCCTCCGCGGCAACAATGGACGCCGCGGCCAATAGCAGAAGATAGACAATCAAAACGACTGCCAGCGCCTGCACGCGGGTAATTGTCATCAAGTTAAGTGGAGCCAAGAGTTTCATCCGCTAACCCCATCTGGATAGGCGAAGTTGCACAGCCTTATATTAGCACAGTCAGAATTAGGGGGAAAGAATTTGATAATGCCAACTACAAGTTACGGCGACGATCAGCCAATTGCTTTGAAAGCGTCCGTCCAAGACAAAGTCGGAGTTTCAGGGGTTTGTGCGTCTCCACCCCCGGAATTTTTTTATTAAGGCAAAACCCGCCCAACACCTTGATATCCAGCATTTTGAGGAGGCCTGCCTTGAGAGCTCCATCCATTTTTTTTATTTGCGCGGAGGTTATACCACTCGGCTTTTCAGGTGCCTTTTCCCAAACAGCTTCTGCAAATTGATCCAGAGCAACATCGATGCCCTTTTCTTTTGGGGTTAAGAGTATCTTCAAAAGCCAATATTCTCGAACTTCGGGTAACTCATCTGAGGTCAACGCAATTGCCTTATCAGTTTCCTGTATAGCTTTTTCATACTGCCCAAGGAATATGTAAGCGTAGGCGCTAAAAAGATGCGCTTCTGGTGCATAATTCTCGTATTCAAGCGCATTGTCTGCATGACTTAAAACCTGCTCATACGCGCCTTTCCGAAGGGCTTCGTCAGCCTCCTTTAACGCCTTGGAGGCATCAGTCTTGCCCCACGCCATCAATTTAAAAATCACGAGAAGCACCAGGACAAATGATAACGCGACCAAGGTTCCGATCACCTTCTCGCGAAGGCGCAAGGCTTGAAGTCTTCTGAGAGCAGACTGTGACGACTGAAACCGGGCGCCCGCCATTGGCACTCGTTCAACGCCCTCATCATAATTCTCTCCGGACATACCTTCTCCAATAGCACACGCGCTTACCACTACCTAAAGTTTAAATATTTTCGATTTTTAAACAATAATTAATTGTGACCGTCCCATTTGCCAGTCGCAATCACTCAACGCCTGAAAACGGGGCTATCCTGACCGAAGTGAATAACATTATCCCATTCCGGATAGGTTTCTTTGGCGGGATACGCGCATCGACCCATCCTTGGGGAGCTGCTGGATTTGGAAAGGTAAAGACGACTTGGCCTGAAATGGAATTTGCCTGTTTCTGATTTCCAAAAGTGTTTGAGCGTGTTCATGAGGGTCTGCATGGTTGGTCTCCGTTCGGGCTTGAATTCACCCAGCATAGGCAACTGGAGATTTGATCGTGAGATGCAGATCTTCTAATATAGGGGCAAATTGACCACTTGAGTGATGACTTATGGCAAATCCCCTATCCGTCCTGATCATGGCCACACCAGAGACCAGCGCGTCCAGTGTGTCCGGGCTATATGAAACCCTGAAGGCTGCTGGGCAGGATTGGGAAATGCTGGTCAGTGGGGAGCCTGCGGCCCCGCTCTTTGACCTGAAACTGGTCGGACCGAGTACTGAGCCATTCTCCTGCGGGAGCGGAATGATGATTGCACCAGATGTCACCTTTGAGACAGCAGCGCAAAGTGATCTGATCATTGTGCCGGGCCTGAACCTGTCCCCTTATGAGCGGATTGATCCAAAAGACCATCCAGGCCTTGCGTGGCTGAAAAGCAAAAGCCAGACCAACACCCGCGTTGTTTCAGCCTGTAGCGGGGCTGTTTATCTTGCCGAAATTGGCCTGCTCGATGGGCTTGAGGCAACAACCCATTGGGCTTTTGAAAACCTGTTCAAAAAATTCTATCCAAAGGTTCGACTGCGTCTTGATTTGGGCCTCTGTTTTCGATCCGCGGAACAGGGGGTTGTAACGTCAGGCGGCAGCACAGGATGGCAGGAACTGGCCCTTTTCCTGATCAGCAACTATGGCAGTTTGCAACAATCGTCCCGCGCTGCGAAGATCTGGTTAATGGCGGACCGGGGGGAGTTGCAAGCCCCTTATCACTCAATGATCCGGACCGCGCCCCATGATGACCAGATTATCGAAAACGCCCAAATCTGGATCGCTGATCATTATGCCGTGGACAATCCAGTCGCCGAGATGGTGGAAAATGCCAAACTGCCTGCCACCACCTTTGCCCGCCGGTTTCGAAAGGCAACAGGCAGAAGCCCCATGGAATATATCCAGTCAGTCCGGATTGAAGAAGCCCGGCAACTGTTGGAGACAACGGATCTTTCCATCACTGACATTGGTGAACAGGTCGGCTATATGGACACCCCTTCCTTTCGGCGGCTCTTTAAACGGAAAACGGGCCTGACACCAGCTGAACATAGACGCATGTTCGGCACCTCTCGTTTTGCAAGATATCGCTAAACGCGACTTCCCCTGAAATTGACCAAACCAAACAAAAAATGGCGGGGTTTTGGGCCCCGCCATTCTTGATACTCCTTAAAAAGGGTCTCTCAGATTACTTGTCCAAGGACACCACTTCTCCGATTGGGACAGGGCGCTGGCCGTCAAATTTGACCGGCATCATGCCTTCAATTGGATAGAAGTCTGTCGCGCTGGTTTTAATCTTCACGCCCGGCAGGAACATGTCGATTTCAAAATCCAGATTAGCAGCTTCTTTCATGATGTTTTCGCGGGTCAGGTTATCACCAGCCTGCTTCAGCACCTGCACCAGTGTCTGGGCGTTCAAATACCCGTAGACGTTAAAGGTGTTCAGCATATCGCCTTCTGGGTAATATTCCTTCATCCAGGCAGCCCATTTTTTATAGGCTTCGGTTTCCTGAGTTTCAGGGGCTGTTGGATCCATGTAATACTGCAAAGAAATGATATCCTTGGAGTTTTCAAGACCAGCTGGCTTGTAAACCGCACCCACTGAGTTGGAGACGGAGTTGTTCAGGAATACAGGATACCATTCCAGTTCCCGGACTTTCTTGATCGCTTGCGCCGCAAATTTTGGTGTTGCCACGTTAAAGAACACGTTAGCGCCACTGTCTTTGAGCTTGATGATCTGGGAGTTAATGGTTGGATCTGTTACCTCGTAGCTTTCTTCGGCCACGATCAGTTTATCCGCCATGTCACCCAGCTCGTCTTTCATGCCGTGCACATAGTCTTTGCCGTAGTCGTCATTCTGATAAAGAATGCCGATCTTGGCGTCTTTCACATTATCCAGCACGTAGCGGGCAAAAAGTTTCCCCTCGGTCTGGTAACTTGGCTGCCAGCCCATGGTCCATGGGAATTTATCTGGCTGACCCCATTTGGTGGCCCCTGTCGCGACAAAGAGCTGAGGCACCTTTTTGTGGTTCAGATACGCATGAACCGCGGAGTTGGTTGGGGTTCCAAGGCCTTCATACATCAGCAGAACACCTTCCTGCTCGACCAGTTTCCGGGTCTGTTCCTTGGTTTTTGGTGGGCTGTAACCATCATCGAGTGAGATAAACTCAATCTTACGGCCGTTGATCCCGCCTTCCGCATTGATTTTGGCGAAATAAGCGGCAGAGGCCTTGCCGATAGTGCCATAAGCAGCAGCTGGGCCACTATAGGGCATGGTATTGCCAATTTTAATGGACGTGTCGGTGACACCTGGTCCATACATTTTGTCGGCGGACGCTGACTGTGTGGACAGGCTGAGGCCTGCCGCCGCAATCAGAGTCATTGCCAGTTTTTTCCCGGTTAGCATGTTTTCCTCCTGTTATCTGCTTGATTAAAGTGAGCTTCTCCTCACTGATGCAATTGTGGGCCCGCCTCTATCTTCGAAGGCGCGCCAACAACAGATTTACCAAGCCCGCAAAACCTGAGGGCATGACGTAAATGACAAGAATTAGTATGACCCCGAACACCGCATAGGACAGTCCGGTAGAAATCTGTTCGGCAAAGTTCGGCACCAGCAGAATGAACATTCCGCCAAAGATAGCGCCCCAGATGGTTCCTGTTCCGCCGACCACAAGGCCGATAAAGAGCAGGATCGAGAGCTGGAACGTAAAACTGTCCGGTGCGACAAATTCCACGATAATCGCCCCCAATGCCCCGGCAACACCTGTGTAAAAGGCACTCACACCGAAGGTCAGAGATTTGTAAAGGGACGTGTTTATACCCATGGAGCGGGCCGCAATCGGGTTATCGCGAATGGCCATCATGGCCCGGCCAGAGCGGCTGTTGATCAGGTTCCATGCCACCCAGAACAACAGGAGCATGATGCCAAAGGCAATCAGGTACCACCACTGATCCATACTGATCGGCAGGAATTCCGGCACGCTTGGGCGGAACAGATCCATTCCCTGCACCCCACCGGTTAATCCTTCCAGATGGGAGGATTTGAGGATTTGCGGAACTGCCACCGCAAGGGCAAATGTCGCCAGCGCCAGATAGAGCCCCTCCAGCCTGAGGGCCGGAAGCCCAAAGAGAAAACCCGCCACAAAGCAGACAACCCCACCAAGCGGAATGGTCACATAAACGGGGAAATCCAGATGGTTGACCAGAACCGCCGCCGTGTAGGCGCCGATCGCATAAAAGGCACTATGACCTAAGGAGAACTGCCCGTTAAACCCGGTGAGCAGATTAAGCCCCAAAATCGCGATGGCATAGATAACCACCATAGTCGCCTGAAAGACCGTATAGCCATCCAGTACAAAGGGGACAACCAACCCAATGGCAATGAACAGGGCCACCCATTTCACATTAATCTTGCGACCCTCCAGCAGGCTTTTGTCTGCCGGTTTTTCCATATTGACGTTTACATCTGTAGTCATGACATTACACCCGGGTCACAATTGATTTTCCGAACAGACCGTTCGGCTTGAACAGGAGAACCGTGACGATCAGGACAAGAGCCACTGTCAGTTTCAGTTCACTTCCGATTGCTGGCAGATAGGTTCCGGCCAGGTTCTCGATAATTCCAACGAGAAAGCCCCCTGCCACGGCACCGCCAGGATTGGAGATACCGCCCACAATAGCCGCGGCAAATCCATAAAGCAGGATACCGAGCATCATGTTCGGATCGAGGAACACGATCGGGGCAATCATCATCCCCGCAACCGCACCAATGGCTGCAGCAAGTCCCCAGCCCAGTGCCAGCATCCAACTCACCCGAATACCAACCAGTTCGGCACTATCCGGATTGGCCGCTGCCGCCTGCATGGCCATGCCGATGCGCGTATAGCGGAAGAAGCAGAAGATGCAGAGCAACATAATCAGCGTGACAAAGAACATGCCCACCTCATGCATTCCGATGAGCCCCTGGAAAGAGCCTTCAGGGAAAGGAGATGGGAAGGTCTTGATGGTGTGATCCCAAATGGCGCCCGCCATACTGTTGAAGATGGCCAAAAGCCCAATAAACACAATAATATGACTGAGAACCGGTGCGTTATGCAGGGGCTTGAATATCACCCGCTCAATGGTGACACCGGCAACAAAGGAAATGACAATGGTCAGGAAAAAGGCGAGCCAGTAAGGCACACCCACTGCAATCATGCTCCAGCAGATATAAGTGCTGAACATGGCCATTTCGCCCTGGGCGAAGTTGAAGTGATCGATGGCCTGGTAAATCATCACCACAGCCAGCGCCAGACAGGCATAAATCGAGCCGTTAGCCAGTCCCGTCAGGATTTGTTGTAAAAAAAGATCCATAGCGTTTTTCCTAGTATCCCAAGTAGGACCGCCGGACGGTCTCATTTTCCAAAATTGAATCCGCCGTGCCGGAAAGGACGATACTCCCTGTCTCCAGCAAGTAGGCATGGTCAGCCAGATCAAGTGCAAGGGAGGCGTTCTGCTCGACGAGCAACATGCTGACCCCTTCCTCCGCGTTGATCCGTCTCAGGATTTCAAACAATTCAGCGACAATCAGCGGGGCAAGACCGAAAGACGGCTCATCCAGCAACAAGAGTCGTGGCCGCAGCATTAGCGCCCGGCCAACGGCCAGCATTTGCGCTTCACCGCCACTCAAGGTTCCGGCCTGCTGATTGCGGCGCTGCTTGAGGATCGGGAAATAGCTGTAAACCCGCTCCATATCCTCGGCGATGCCGGCCTTGTCATTGCGGGTATAAGCACCAAGCGTCAGATTTTCCTGCGCGGAAAGACGAACAAATGTCCCCCGCCCTTCCGGCACATGGGCAACACCGCAGCGGGTAATATCCGCCGCACGGGTTCCCGCAAGTTCCTGACCCGCAAGCTTGATGGATCCTTTCAAGGAAACCATGCCGCTGATGGCCCGTAATGTTGTGGTTTTGCCGGCCCCGTTCGCGCCCAGAATGGTGGTCACGCCGCCCTGTTCCAGGTTAAAATCAAGACCGTTCAGGACCTTGGATTGCCCATAGGAGGCCTCCAGCCCTTTGACTTCCAGTAAACTACTCATTTGCCTGTCCCAAGATATGCTTCGATAACGTCTGGATGCTGCTGGATAACGCTGGGCGGTCCTTCCGCCAGTTTGCGTCCCAGGCTCATGGCAACCACCGTGTCGGACACCTCCATGACAAGGCCCATGTGATGTTCAACCAAAAGGACAGTCACGCCATACTCGTTGCGGATTTTATGAATGGTGGCGATCAGATCCGACAGCTCATTGTGATTAAGCCCGCCCGCGGGTTCATCCATCAATAAAAGCTTTGGCTTGCTCAGCAGCGCCCGGGCAATTTCCAGCCGCTTCTTCACCCCAAATGGCAAGTCACTGATCCGTTGCTGGGCCGTATCTTGAAGCCCCAGAAAGCTAAGAACCTCCAACGCCTGCTCCCGTAGACGCCGTTCCTCCCGCCGGGTCCAGGGCAAATGCAGGGCATTGCTGATGTAATCGGTTTTTCCGGTGCTGTGACCGCCAATCATGATGTTGTCGAGAACCGTTAGATTGGCAAAAAGGGCCAGGTTCTGAAAGGTCCGACCAACGCCGAGGGAACACATATTGTGAACCGGCTCATTCAGGATGGAGTGATCCTCTAAAAGGATGTCCCCTGCATTGACGTTGTAGAGCCGGCTAATGCAGTTAAACAGGGTGGTTTTACCAGCCCCGTTAGGCCCGATCAGACCAACGATATGACCCGCCTCGATATCAAAGGAAACCCCGTCAAGCGCGATGATGCCGCCAAAATTCACGCTAACATCCCGGACACTCAATAAGGGCCGCGCGCGCCCGCTCTCGGGCACGACTTTGCTCGCTAGATTATTATTCAAACACTACCATTGGCTACACAGGCCACAAGATGCATATTCTTGCTTTTTATAGAATTACGCCCCTTGGCACCTGAGTGCCCCTCCCATAAAACGTATTCTTAATTTATTGTTCCCTAATTCTGACAAACTTGAACCCATTTGAACAGGGGGAAATAATATTTTTCTAAGAATAAATATGATGTAATTAAATTTCACCAACCACACATTTTATGAAATTAATTTAAAAACAACCAGTTAGGATTAGATCGCAGGGTTTGAGCAGGTACGCCTCATCCTCATGGTATTCCCCTATCTTAAAACATGAATACACACTCAAAATGTGAATAGATTTCACCACTTCACACGTGTGTTTGTGGAAATCCACATCTGAAAACACTTTCACAAATCATATACTCATTATATTATAATAATCGCAAAAGGGGGAGTGGGGGCGACGCTGTTGCAAAAAGAAGAATTGGCAATACGGTCGGGCTGCTGAGAGCCTGAACGGCGGGACCGCATGAGCAAAGATATGTGAGGACAAATCCGAGTGACTACAAACAACGCGAGTTTTGAGACACTAGCCAAACTGTGTAAAGACGGCTACCTGACAGAAGGAGATCAGCGCGGTAGCCTATTGCAATATATGCCCGACTGCCCGTCTAGAATTGGGTATGAGTTTTGGTTGTCACTGTGTAATGGCAACAAAATCCCCAAGGAAAAAGACTTGAGGCCCGAGGCAATACCACCCATCTGCTTCGAGCATATCGGCTTTTTCGAAGTCATTGATGGCGGGGCCGATTTTATGGCGAAAATCTTTGGTGAAAAAGTTTCGGACTGGCAGGTTCTAAAAACCAAGGAATTGGTCTCTACCATGTCCGAGCGGGTCCAGGTTTCCTCTATCCTAACTCGGTTCCGGGATGTGGTCGAACATCGCTTTGCCGCACTTGATGTCTATGAATTCGTTCATGTCCAAGGCTTCAAACGGCATCTGCTCGGCCTCGTTTGCCCGCTTGCCAACGAGGCGGGCGAGGTCACCAAACTCTTCGCCGTCGGATCGCCATTTGAGTTGGGTAAGGATTAAGGGTTCGACCTTCCGCTAGGGGACAATTTCCACATTTGCCCAGTTATTGCCATGGGCCTTCAGGAATTTGGCGAGGGCCTTGCTGCGTTTCTGATAACCCTCAACATCATTGTCCCATCGGTCCTTTGCAGACTTGTGGATTGCCCCAGCGACATCGCGCGTAATCTTGTCCCTGAGCAGATAAATACCTTTGCGCTCGGCATGGATTTTAGAACCATGATCAGGGTCTATCCAGGTGTTGATTTGATCTTCAAACTCAAGATCAAAGCTTTCTGCTTCCCCCTTCATCCACTTGCAGGCCGCATCGCTCAACCCATGTACCTTATAGCCGCCGCCCACATCCGAATGAACGCCAGGGAACCACACCTCTTTGAGGTCTATGGTGGAGTTGGGCTTTAAATCAAAGCGGGTGACCTGGAAATCCTCCCGATCCTCATCGATCGACATCGCATGCCGCAAGTGCCGAATAATGCCGCTTGGAGAGGTGTCATGAAACAGGAATTCCTTCTTGCCAAGTGTTCCCCAGAAAGGAACCGGGATCCCCAAGGCGCCAACCGTATCCCACGCCCCCACAAATTTGACCGGGGTCTTATTTGCGACAGAATAATCCGCCCGAAATTGCTTGGCCATATCTTCGTCTGGATGGCTGGATTTGGTGCGCTTACGGTACAAAGCATAAGCTTCGGGAATTCGGATCGCGTGCTCGCGCTTTAGCAGTCCGCAATTGCGAATAAAGCCGGTCAGAGAGCGAACCGTATAGGCGCCCCGGCTGAAGCCGAAGAAAAAAAGCTCATCCCCCGGATCGTAATTATGAACAATGAAGCGGTAGCAATCCTGGATATTTTTGTCGATCCCTTCGCCTGACACACCGCCCATCAGCTTCTTGCGATCCGTCCCAACACCCCAGTCATAGAAGACGACCTGTTTGCTCCCATCATCCGCGACAGGCTTTACGCTTCTGGCCATCATCAAGACATTGGTCACACCCTCTTCTTCTGGTGAATTCCATGTGCCGTCAGCAAAGACTACAATCCGTTTCATCTTCCCCTCCCCCAAGGTTCCAGACTAGGTCCAATTTACATTAGAAACATATTATAAGTTGAGTTCGCAATGAAAACAACTCCACTTGGGGTTATTTTTGTTTCTTGGGACATAAATAGACCGACAACAATCGGGCTTATTCTAGGTGGCCCTTCCTAGTCAAAGAAGGTTGTCGAGAATACCACAGCTCCTCAGCTAAATCTCCAATACGGTTTAATATTTATTAGTAATATACTAAATAATTGATTTTTAATGTTTCGGCCTCGGCAGTGTTTTTTTTCAACAGTTAGATTTTTATGACCGTGGGAGAGAATATTGAGCTCTAATAATCTCAGACGAGAGTATGAAAAAGCCTTAGCATTTTTTTAAAAATCTTAGTGATGGGATGTGTGTTGTTTCCTCGGATGGCAAAGTTGTAGAAGTCAGTAATCGGTTTTGTGAGATGCTGGGTTATTCGAGTGACGAGTTAATTGGATCACAGCCAGTATTATGGGATGAGGCTTTAACTGAAAAAGAGATTGAGTCGTTAATCGAAAAAATTCTGGTAGGTGGGCAGCGAGTTGAATTTCAGACGGTTCATAAAAAGAAAGACGGCACGACATTCATCGCTTCTGTAAGTGCGGCACCATTTCATTTTGAGGACGAACATCTCATCATTTGCTTAACCCGAGATATCTCAGAACAACAGCGGTTGCATACGGCACTGATTGAAAGTGAGGGCAAGTATCGCTCACTCTTCAATAACATGATGGATGAGGTTCACTTCTGGGAAGTGGTCCGGGACGAAACTGGTGAGATCAGGAACTGGCGACTGATAGACATAAACCCTGCCGCTGTAAAATCTTGGGAGATGGAACGGGAAGACGTGATTGGCAAAACAGCTGACGTTATCTTCTCTCCCGAGGCGGTCAAACTCTTCATGCCCATGGTCAATCGAATATTTAAAACTGGCAAGCCTTATTCCTGGACGACTTATTTTCCCGACCTGGACCAACATCTGCAAATGACAAGTATCCCCTTGGGCGAATATTTTATCTCAACAGGATGGGATATTACCTGGGTGAAAAAACAGCAAGAAGAGGCCGAGTTGGCGAGCCAGGTAAAATCAGAGTTTCTCGCGACCATGAGCCATGAACTGCGAACTCCGTTGAACGCGATCCTGGGTTACTCGCAAATGTTACAAATAGGCGTATACGGGTCATTAAACAGAAAACAAGCGGAAGTCATCGAGAATATCTTGAACGGTGGCAATCATTTATCGCGGCTTGTGGACGACGTTCTGGACCTAGCACGCATCGAGTCTAACCAGTTGCAGCTAAAACTCGAAGATTTTGATGCAAGTGAAACAATCGAAGAATGTGTTCAATGGGTCCATAAAAAATGTATAAGCCGCAATATTCGCATAGACGTCTCACTTGAAGATCGCCAAAAACATGCCGTTAGAAGCGACAAAGTTCGCTTAGCTCAGGTCCTGTCTAATCTGTTATCCAATGCAGAGCGCTATAACATCGACGGCGGCATGATTGAGGTCAAGGCAGAGTTGTTAGAAAATGGGTATTTACGTCTTGCGGTCAAAGATACCGGGATCGGCATCCAACCGGAAAACCGAAATCGGATTTTCGATCTATTTGATCGCGGCATTGATAATCCTGAAGTCGCTGGAGGAGGAAGCGGCATAGGTCTCGCAGTTTCTAAAAGCATCATAGAAAGGCTCGGAGGTTGGATCGACTATAAGAGCGAGATTGGCATCGGAAGCGAATTCTGGATTGCAGTACCGTTGGCCGCGAATAAGGACGCCTTGATTTGGACCGATGATTTGCGTGTTGGTGTTGATGAGATTGACCAAGACCATCAGCAAATCTTCGTTTTAATCAATCGGGCGTCACGCCTAAGTCTGGAGAAAGGCCAAGTCGCTGAGATCATTGAGCAAATGATCGCTTACACTCGATACCATTTTAAGCGTGAAGAAGTCATCATGCAGATTGCCGGATATCCCGATATAGACAATCACTTAAACGGTCATCGCAAGCTGGAAGAACAAGTCGACGAGCTCGCCAAGTCTTGGCGGGACCAACCGACCCCCGAAACTTTACATAAGTTGCAACATTTTCTTCGCGATTGGTGGCGCAGTCACATATTAGCGCGGGACATCAGCATCGCTAATCATGCAGATGGTAAACAAAGAGAAATCAAGGAAGCACTTCTCGCCCGGCGGCTCAATCGGTTCCCAAATACAGTTTCCGTAAGGGAAAACACTCTTAAGAGAGTACCTCCAGATCCCGAATTTAACGCCTGAGGCGAGGTTCAGTAACAGACCCAGATCGCTCGGATTAATAAAAACACTAAAAACTTAAAACACAAAAACCGATTTATACATCAAGACGACAGTTGGCAGCTTCGGGGCGAGCTGCCCCCCCGGATGTGCGGATTGTATTTCCGACTAAAAACCTCCCTTTCCCTCAAAGGAAACAGGCATTGCCAGATGAGGTCCCTTTTTCAAAATATCCTATACTTCTGAAACTGACGCGAATATGAATGAGGGAACAAGTTTTGAAAATAGCGTCAAAAACCCTCGCGAGTTAAACCGTTCACGATGACTAAGTCGACATCCCACCATTGCCCAGCGCCGCTCGGCGGAAACATAGTTGCCTGCGGGGGTATCAAGCCGTGCTGACATTTGCCGTTGCAGTTTTTTTCCTGTTGATTACGCCGGGGCCTGGGGTTCTCACGACCGCAGGTGTTGGGGCCGCGTTTGGCCGCAAGGCAGGATTGCAGTATGTTTCAGGATTATGCGTCGGCAATGCGCTTGTCGGGCTTGCCGTGGTCACAGGGTTGGCGGCCATCATCTTCGCCGTTCCCTGGGTCCGAACCATTCTCCTGGTCCTGTCGGCGCTGTATCTGTCCTATCTGGCGTTCCGGATTGCCACAGCGGGATCAAAAATCGCCTTTATTGAAGCGGACAGCCAACCCGGCTTCTTTTCCGGCGTCACCCTGCAGGCCATAAACCCCAAAGCCTACGCGGTGAATACGGCCCTCTTTTCCGGATTTGCCATCCTGCCGGATGCGTTATTGATGGAGACCGTGATCAAGTTCGGGATCCTCAACGCAATCTGGATCCCCATTCATCTGTTGTGGCTGGCCGCAGGGATTTATGTCGAGCGCATGGAGCTCGCGCCCCACATCCAGTTTCGGGTCAATATGATGATGGCCTGCTCCTTGATGGTGGTTGTCGTTCTGGCTATTTATTCGTTGCTTTAAGGGTTATTCTGACGTTTTTTGTGGTTAGTAAAGCAAGTGTTGGGCAGGTATAGATCCTGAGCAGCAAACAGCGTCGCCCAGAGCTGCATGTCTTCATATTCTTTTCACAGAAGAAAAAGGTGGTAGTTTCGGTACGGACTTGAACCCTGAGACGCCGATTTTAACAGGATTTCATTTATACGTTAAAACAACAAGAGCACCAAACCGCGCAATTTAGAATATCAAAAATACACTGTTGTGGGAAACTCCTGCGTATCCCTAAACTCCAAATTCGCATAAGGAACTGCAAGCCCAGACGGAATATCTACCCAGGTATTTTCTTTATCGGGCCAAAATAAGCGATATTCGTTTTGCCATTTATCTTCTATTGATTTTGTAAATGGATCCCTTGAAATCCCATGTACATAGTTACATGGTCCTTGGTTACTCTGATCCCCTACAGCGTTATCCAACACCTTCTTTAATGCATCAATATCTAAAATCTTGACGCAATAATGTTTTTTGAATTTCAGGGCAGTTGGTACTGAATAGCGGTTTGAGCAGCAGAAGACGAGACCATCCCACGTCTCGACTCTACCAACATGCATTCTTTCTATAATCCCCTCAAAAGGGGAGTATGTATTCTCAAATGTACAATTTTCGATTAGAACTTTTTTAGCTTTCAAATTTAAGGGCCCAACTGAGACTCTATTACCATCCCTAACGACAGGATTTCTTATGCTTTGGCTTACTTCGATTCCTTGAATTGTAAGGCCTTCATCCAGAGTTTGAGTTCCATGCCTTTCTTGTTCATAGTAGGTACTAGCTACCTTCAGGGGAATTGAACCGCCATTTACCCAAGTGGTCGCATGCGCACCCTCCGACAAATGTAAATATTTCTCCAAATTCCACCCCCTCAAGTTTCAAATTCTATCCAATATTTTTTCGCCGCAAAGCTCGCCATCGCCACACATTTAAATAATCTTATACAATAATTTTTCGATAAACAAATAGGATGGAATTGCTTTTTGAGGGACGAAACCTTAAGTGATTTCTTGAATAAGAGGGCAGCACAGAGAACTACCTAGAGTGAAAAAGATACCAACCTGAAAAGGTGAACACAAAAATATCAAAAAATTGTATTCAATCCATTAGGAAAAATTGGTAGCGGAGGAGGGACTTGAACCCCCGACACGCGGATTATGATTCCGATTGGTTCCCGCTAAAATTTTGACATATCAAGTATATTTTTAAATTTAGCGCGGGGTAGGTTCTGATCAATCTGGTCACGAAACCAAGTACGTATTTCCTGCATTTTTCGCAAATAACTGTCTTTTTGCTCTCTTTCAATTTCAGACAAGTCTTCACCTGCAAACGCTCTAGCTCGCAGAGGCTCCCTCAGATTTTGGTTGATGAAAAAATCAGTCGATTGTTCCGAAATTTCTTTAATATAATCTATTTGTTCTTCATCAAGAATGAACTCAAGTTGTCTACAAAGAAAGTTAGCCTGTCTCACTGCATCTTCATTTGGTTTTCCTTCACGCAAAAAGCAGTCAAAGCAATGTATAACCGCTTGGTACACTTCCATTCGCTTTTCGAATAAAGCCTCATCACGTTTCGCAAAAAACAATCTTCGGCTAAGTCGATGAGTTCTAAATTGAAGCAAAAACTGCGAAACTGTAAAAACTGCAATTGTAGCAGAGGATACAGCCATTACGTAATCAGTTACGCTAGCGTTCTCAGCATCCAAAAAATCCAATAACGACAATATGACAACAGCAAAAATCGCAATAACTGCTATTGTTTCAGCTTTCCCGAACACCGTTTCTTGATCAAAATTGGACACACTATCTCCTAAACTATTCTCAATAATGCAAACTATTATTACTAACTATGCAGCCCACAAATCCTGTTCCATCTTGGCCATTAACTCAACGTCCTCTGAAGGGTCATGGAAAAGATGTCCATACACATCATACGTCATATTAATAGATGAATGCCCTAGTATAGATTGAATTTTTTTAGGGGACCAGCTTTGCTCAATATAGAGGGAAGCAGCGGCATGCCGGAGACAATGGAAACTGAATTTCGGCTTACTATTTGCTTTTGTGATCTTGCATTTTCTCATCAACGGATTAAACACCCTATTCGTGATGTTTGAGAGCGTTTCGACGTTCCCTGCCCCATTTGGAAAGACCAATCGTAATTCACCCCCAGGACAGCGCTGACGCCATTCTAATAGTGTTTCACATACCTTGGGTGTCATTGGTATGTCACGGCGCCCAGCACGGCTCTTAGGGTTCCCCATCTCGTTATAACGATCCGCGCGCTGACGTACTTTGATCACCCGATTTTCAAAATCTATGTGATCCCAGGTCAAACCTCGGAGCTCGCTTGCGCGCATACCCGTCAGAATCGCTGTAACTATTAGAGGCTTGTGACGTTCCGGAGCTTTCTCAATCAAGGCTTTGATCTCTGCTTTTGTGGGGATGATCTTTTCAGCTTCATTGCGACGAGAACGAGGTAGCCTTATGTCATTGGCCAGATTAACCTCAATCATGTCTCGAGAGACAGCTTCAGCAAGTATTGCCTTTAGGCTCGCAAGTACCTTCTTCGTCATCGCGAGGGAGTTCTTCTCAAGCATCTCATCAATGAACTCTTGTAGCTGAGAGCGCTTCAATTCATTGAGCCGCAGATCCCCGATCTTCGGCTCAATATGATGATCAAAATGCCCTTGATAAGATCGAATAGTCGCGCGTTCTAATCCACGTAACCGGCATCGTTTCAACCATATCTCCGCGGCATCTCTTATTGTATGTTCCTGTGTAGTCATTGAAACCTCTTTCCTCACAATTTCGTATTCAATGACAACATTCTAGGACGAGCGGAAATTGGTGTCGGGCTCTTTCCCGGCCCGATCAAGATTAGTTCTGGCTGGTGTCCAGACGGACACAAGGCTTATCATTTTTTTGTATAAAATCCGCGTATACACTGATTTTATACATCTGCAAACAAGAATCGAAGATCGCAGAAATCTGGCCTTTTTAGCCCGACAGACAAGACCTAAGATGCTATAATTGCATGTATAAAACAGATAGAGAATTTGAGAGAATTACAAACAAAGATAGCCAAAATGAAAACATTGAAGCTCAAAACAACAAAGCAAAAAAATGAATAATTTGAGTTACATCCGTTCACACCTCAACTGCTCCTTAACACCGTCCTTTAGTGACTATAAAATTTTTTAGGATTAAGAGCTTTGCTCCTTGGAAAAAAGAAGAGTGCTGGGCGTTAAGTACTAAACCGATTTACAGAAACACAACAAACTCACACCTCTCATCAGTATATGAGGTCCAATTATTCCTACGACATGTAAACCCCTTACCTCCCGCCCCTTCGATCCTGGAACAGCACCGATCGTTCCCAGGCAATGGAGACATATTAAAGAGAAAGACAGGTTATGGTTTTATGCTGCCGCACTCAACTCAATGGGAAGCCCTGTCACGTTCACAGTACACTTCACTCAGGACATCCACCGGCGCATGGACAGTCAAACATCGATTAAGCACTACATTGCCCAGAGGTTTAGAAGACAGTTTCCCAAAGTTCCTTATTTCTTTGTCATCGAACTCAATAAGGGGACTTCCAGAAAGCATATACATGGTGCATTACATGGAGGATCCCTCTCAGAAGAGGAAATTCGAACTGGTCTTCAAAAAATTAGTGGCGACAAGAGGAAACTGAAAGGGTTTACTGCGGAGTTTTTCTATGACCGGAAAGCCACTCATACGGATAAACCAAACTGGGATCTTGGGTTTCAAGGGAAAAATGGAATTGCGGGCTGGTCTCAGTATTGCGCAAAGGAAACTAAAAAGACGCAATCCATTCTTTGCACTGATAATTCTCTGATTTCATGCTCACAAAGCTTAAATCGAGAGGCAAAGCGCATTTATACAATCAACCACGTAATTTGAATATTTTCAATAAACGCTGGGCAACTTGAGAAGAAATAATTTAGATTGCTAGCTATCTTCACAAGTAAGGCATTCGCCGGAAGTCAGCCCCAGTGTCAAACAAAGCAATATCATTTTTCTACGCCAGGAGACGCCCTGAAAGGCAGTTTTGGAACCAGCCAATAATGTATCCTGGAACTAAATTTCAGAATATAACGCACCAATACTATAGGTTAAAGCACGATTTGCAGCCTGCACAGAGGTCCTATTTCAAATACTCTTCTGGTAAAACGCATAATTTTTTTAATGATCAAGAGTTCAAAGAAGCTCTATGTGAAGCTGAGAAAAGTAACAGCTTATTGCTGATACATGATATTTTCTCGCTTCTGTGGCTTATGAAAAGTGATGAAAATGAAATTGAAAATGTGTTGGGCGTATTGTTTAGCGATAAGGTTGAAATAATAGATACACTTTATGGGATACCAATAAGGATACCACCTGAAACAATTTTTACCCCACTAAATTACAGAATCAAAATGGAAGAAGGTTACAGAAGATGGCTGGGGAAGCAAAGCCACCTCACACATGAAAACGACACGACCAAAGCATCATCAGTTGCAGCCAGTTGGGCCAGATATACTCGAAGCATTTTAAAACCAAAAATTGAGGCGGTTATCGCTGAACTAAAAAAGGCTAAAAAACCGTCGATACAAACAATCGCTGATGAACTAAATGCACGGGGAATAAGAACCCAAAATGGTAGGGTCTGGTCGCGAGGCAATTTAGCTCACACACTTAAAAAGCTAGAAATCGACCATATGAATTGAGAACTAAAAGCTTACGAAATGTAAAAATGTCTCGAAATGTCTCACTTTGTCACGGCTATTTCGGCTTTTTTCATTTGCATGCTCCTCACATGCGTCCGCTATCAAAGCGAAGTCCTAGGAATAAACAGGGATGCTTTAGGGGCATGGCTCCAGAGTTTTAAGAGACACCAATCGGATCCTTACAGTACCAGTCCACCATATATTTCGACACTCTAGATATAAGGATTACATCTCAATATCTTTTGGTCACAGCCCAAGGACCTTTGATTATTTTTCAAACCTTATAGATAGAAACCAAAGTAAGTCACGAGTGACTTAAGTTATTGTTTTTGTTTATTTTTTTAATCTTTCCTCTATAATCTCGACAATGAACTGGAGGTCAGATCAATGCAATTTCGAATACTAGATTTTCTCATTTGCTCATTTCGAGCTCATCCATTTGAAATAGTGGTTTTCTCCCTAATCATCGTCTTATTGGGCTTGATGTTGCTCATGATTACAGCCATTCCAGGCGATGACTGGCGATACCTACTTGAGTTCATTAAGTTCTTATCTTCTTTTATGGTGGGAAGGCTGATTTTTCTACTCGCACGTTAGAAGTCCTAGTCGGCAAATATAGACATCCCATGCCGCTAGATTTAGGGAATATACAAAATCTCAGTTGAGAAAGTGGCGCATAGAAGAAGCAAATTAAGAGCATAGAAGCAAATAGAACGGCTTACGCTTAAAGCATAAACCGCCCTATTAGTTACATTTTGTGGACTAAATCCTTGTTAACGGAAAGCCCAACTTTTCCAGAGTGCTACAAAATGTTCGTTGATCTTACTAGACGAAAGAAATTAATGCAACCATAATGCGTTTAAAGGGGGAAACATGCAAACACGGACACCATGGAGATTAGGAATTGATTTGGGAACCAATTCACTCGGCTGGGCAGCATTAGAGCTAAATCATGCCAAGACTACACCCATTGGTATTGTTGCCAGTGGTGTTCGAATTTTCTCAGATGGACGCAATCCCAAAGACAAACAATCCAACGCTGCGAAACGGCGCGAACCCCGCAGCGCAAGAAAAAATAGAGATCGAGCCAAACGCCGAACCGAGCGACTCATGCGCGAACTCACTGAATTCAAACTCATGCCGACGGATCCTTCAGAGCGCAAAAAACTTGAAGGTGGAAAACACACTCTTTTAGAGGATACTGATCCATGGATTCTGCGCTACCGAGCCCTCAACGAAGAAATCAGCCTATTCCAGTTGGGGCGCGCGATTTTCCACCTCCACCAACGGAGAGGTTTCAAGTCTAACCGAAAAACAGACCGTGCGGATTCAGAAAGCGGCAAGGTCTTTGAGGCAACACAGCGAACATCTGTTGCATTGGAGGAGAATGATGCCCGCACATTGGGCGAGCTGTTTGGGCACTCCCGATACGAAGCTGCTTGCTTCAACAAAACGGCGCCAAAGGGTGAGCGTAAACCACAACCCCTCGCCCGTGTCAGAAAATCCGGATCCGGATCAAAATGGCAGTATGATTATTACCCAACTCGCGCACTGATCATGGAAGAGTTTCATCTCATCTGGGAAGCTCAAAAGAAATACCATCCAGAAGTCCTAACAGATGAAGCCTACGCCCGACTGGCAGACACAATAGAATGGCAACACCCGCTCAAAGCCCAACCAGTAGGACGATGCACCCTCCTACCGGAAGAAGAACGAGCCGCCAAGGCCTATCCTGTGTATCAACGGGCACGGATCCTTCAGGAAGTAAACGCATTGAGAGTTTCAGATGCGGGAAAAGCTGAATACGCTCTTTCCATCGAGCAGCGCAACAAGGTTGTTAATCGACTGATTACTCCAACAAGTAAGACTGGGAAAGTCACATTTAAGCAGCTAAAGAAGCTGCTTGGTTTAGAAGCTGATGTCTTATTCAATTTGGAGTCTGATAAGCGTCAAGAGCTCCAGGGAGACGAAACAGCTGCCAAACTTATGCAACCGGACCGTTGGGGACTAGCATGGCTGGAACTAACCGCTGATCAGCAACACCAGATCGTTTACCAACTTCTTCACGAAGAGAATGAGGAAGCCCTGATCAAATGGCTTTGTAACACTTGGGAACTCAGTCCGGAACAAGCCTATCAAGTATCCAACTGTCCCCTACCCGATGGCCATGGAAGACTTAGCCTGAAAGCTCTCGAAAAAATAGTCCCTGCACTTGAGAATGACGTGATCGTCTATTCTGAGGCGGTAGAACGCGCCGGGCTCGGCAGCCACAGCCAATTTGCAACCGGCGAGATCTTTGACGATGGGCTTCCCTATTACGGTTACATTCTTGAGAGATCAGTTGCCTTTGGCTCAGGAGATCCAAATGATCCTGACGAAAAACGCTATGGAAAAGTTGCAAATCCAACTGTTCATGTCGCTCTCAATCAAATCAGAGCGGTGGTCAATGACCTGATGAGACGCTTTGGCACGCCAGAGGAAATCGTGGTTGAATTGGCGCGGGATCTTCCTCTATCTGCAAAACGCAAAAGCGAGCTGGAAAAGCTGCAAAGGGAAAATCAGGACGCGAATAATAAACGAAGAGAAATCCTAGATGAACTTGGGGTACAAGACAGCTACGAGAACCGCATGCGATTGCGCCTTTATGAAGACCTGAAGGCCCTTGACAAATGCTGTCCCTTCTCAGGAGAGCCCATCAGCTTAACGAATTTGTTCTCTGATCGGGTCGAGGTAGAGCATATTCTTCCGTTTTCCATCACTTTTGATGATAGTTATGGGAACAAGACACTTGCTACGCGAAAAGCCAACCGGGACAAGGGCAAGAAAGCACCCTATGACGCTTTCGGCCACTCTCCCAACGGATATGACTGGCAAGCAATAGCGGATCGGGCGACAGAACTCCCCTATAACAAACGCTGGCGATTTAGCCCGGACGCATTAAAGCGATACACGGAATTTGAAGGGGGCTTTCTTGCCCGGCAACTGACAGACACACAATATATCTCCAGGCTCACCAAATCCTACCTAGAAGCCCTGTACGGGGGTCAGGGGTACAAAGGGGCCAAAAACCGTGTCCGCGTCATTCCAGGCCGTCTGACGGCCGATCTACGACATGAGTGGGGATTAAACGCGGTTTTGAGAGGACATAACGAGCCGGAGGCAGAGGCCCAGAGAAAGAACCGCAACGATCACCGCCATCATGCGATTGATGCGATTGTGGCCGGATGTACGGATCAGAGACTGGTTCAGCATATCGCAACACAGGCCAAAAAGAATGAAGACAATTTCAGTGAAAAGCTAATGGCAGGTATTGCAGAGCCTTGGGAGGGGTTTCGCGAGGATGTGGAACAGTCAGTTCGCGACATAATCGTCAGCCATCAGCCGGACCATGGCATTCAGGCCGCCATGCATAACGACACCGCCTATGGCATTCCAAAAGGCGAAGAAGGACAGCCAGATAAGAAAGGCGTTCGCACAGTTGTCACCCGCAAACCATTGGATAGCGACAGCTTTAAGAAGCAGGAGGATCTGGAGAAAATTCGTGACCCCGACATTCGCGAACATCTGATGTCCGAAACGGCCGGATTGACTGGAAACAGCTTCAAGGAAGCCCTCCTCGCAGCAGGGAATGCCATGAGCCCGCCGGTATACAAAATCCGTATCGAAGAAAAGCTGCGCGTCATTCCAATGAAAGATACAAAGGGCAAGGAATACAAATCTTATAAGGGGGATGGCAATTACTGCTACGACATCTGGAAGACAAATACCGGAAAATGGACGGGCGAAGTCATCTCAACCTTCCAGGCCTATCAACTGGCCAGAAAAGATGAAAACTGGTGGCAAAAGCCGGTTGGACAGCAAGGTCAGAAGCTGCTGATGCGACTTCGCAAAAATGACTACCTGAAAATCCATCATGAAAACCGAGACATCATTGTCCAGGTTGTGAAATTTACTGATGGTACTCTTGCTTTAGCAGAGCATATGGAAGCAAATGTAGATGCACGCGTGCGGGACAAGGATGATGAGTTAAAGTTCATATTCAAGTCCCCTAGCTCTTTACAAAATGCCAACGCAGTGCTCTTAACCGTTAGTCCATCAGGAGTTTCCAAATCACATCAAATTAGAGAATAAATAAAAATTTAACTCAATCTAATATATCTTTTCCTACACAAGTGAGGGGAAAAGATGAAAAACCGTGTCGTCGAAATATCCTCGGACGGGGCACACCTGTCTGTCGACCGGGGGTTTCTGTCAGTTGCAATGGGCAGGGAATGTGTTGGAAAGGTTGCCATTGAAGATATGTCTGCCTTGATCATTCGCGGACATGGCGCGTCTTTTTCAGCCAATATCTGCGCCCGACTGGCAGACGTCAATGTACCAATTGTCATCTGCAACACCAACCAGTCACCTGCTTCGGTGATCTGGCCTGTCAGCGGTCATTTCACACAAGGCCTGACCATGCAGGCCCAAGCCGTTGCAAACAAACCGATGCAAAAGCGGTTATGGGCACAGTTGGTCAAGAGTAAAATTGAAAATCAGGCCGAAGTCCTAAGATTATACAACCAAGAATTCGAAGACATTGCCTCTATGGCTGGTCGCGTCAAATCAGGAGATATAGATAATCTGGAAGCGCAGGCAGCCCGAAAATACTGGAAGCGGCTAATGGGAGAAGATTTTATACGAAGCAGCCACCAAGGAGCAATCAATACCGCCCTGAATTATGGGTACACCATTTTAAGGGCAGCGACAGCCCGGTCCCTGCTGGCGGCAGGCCTTCACCCTTCCCTCTCAATTCACCATCAAAGCAAGGGAGATGCCCTGCGCCTCGCAGATGATCTAATGGAGCCATATCGTCCTTGGGTTGATGATCGAGTCAAACGAATTTCCGAGCAAATTGAGGGACAGGAGTTTTCCCTGACGCCTCAACATAAAGCGGCACTCGCAGCGGTGCTGACGATAGATATGCAAGCTGCTGAAGGGGCGAGCCCGATGCAAGTCTGCATGGACCGAATGGCCCAGTCCCTCGCCCAGGTTTTTCTCGGCAATCGAAAGAAGCTGGAATTACCAGCCCCACCAATTCCCTTAACACTTGGCCAGCCAATATAATGGCACGTCAGAGATACACAGAACTGAGCGGATATAAATTCATGTGGGTGATGGTGTTATTCGATCTGCCGACCGCAACGAAGAAAGAACGGTATCACTATACCAAATTCCGCAACTTCCTGCTTGATAACGCCTTTGAGATGGCTCAATATTCTGTATATGTGCGACACACCTCTGGCAAAGATGCCGTGCAGGCAATTATTCGAAAAATCGAACGCGCCATGCCACCAATGGGAAAAGTAGACATCTTACAATTTACGGACAAACAATATGAGAACATCGTGTGTTTTAGAGGGAATCAGCGCAGATTATCCCTTAAAAACCCGGAACAGTTCATTCTATTTTAAAAAATAACGATATGTTTTTTGTCATTTCAAAACCCAATAAATCTCGTTATTTCAATACCTTATATTGCGATCAGTTATAGCACTCTGGAAAAGTTGAGCCAACCGCAACATATCCTGCAACATAGTCAATTGCGACCCCGTTATAGCACTCTGGAAAAGTTGAGCCAACCGCAACAGTGGCTTCGGGGGATGCATGGGCAGACTTGTTATAGCACTCTGGAAAAGTTGAGCCAACCGCAACAGATGGAAACCAAGCTCCCAAGCTTCAATAGTTATAGCACTCTGGAAAAGTTGAGCCAACCGCAACTAACCCAGGATGATCCGACCGGCTCCCCGAGTTATAGCACTCTGGAAAAGTTGAGCCAACCGCAACTATGAAAGTTGAATTAACAGATAAATTTGAGTTATAGCACTCTGGAAAAGTTGAGCCAACCGCAACAGATGGAAACCAAGCTCCCAAGCTTCAATAGTTATAGCACTCTGGAAAAGTTGAGCCAACCGCAACACGGTTGGTTTATGGGTACAAGACGAAGCGGTTATAGCACTCTGGAAAAGTTGAGCCAACCGCAACTCAATACCCTGAATGGTAATTACCTGTCAGGTTATAGCACTCTGGAAAAGTTGAGCCAACCGCAACATCCGCGCTTGTTTCTTGTGCTCCTCGATCGTTATAGCACTCTGGAAAAGTTGAGCCAACCGCAACTAATATATAGTGTGGTGCTGACTGGCTGGAGTTATAGCACTCTGGAAAAGTTGAGCCAACCGCAACATATAAGGTCCGAACCTTTACCAGCTTGCCGTTATAGCACTCTGGAAAAGTTGAGCCAACCGCAACGAAGACAAGCTAATGGTTCTGGAAGCGGCAGTTATAGCACTCTGGAAAAGTTGAGCCAACCGCAACCAGTTGGTCAGGGTCTAGTGAATAGTGCAAGTTATAGCACTCTGGAAAAGTTGAGCCAACCGCAACTCATTGAGCTGAAGGCACCGAACGGAAGACGTTATAGCACTCTGGATAAGTTGAGCCAACCGCAACTTGAAACCGCTCCGCCATAAAGCGAAGTGAGTTATAGCACTCTGGAAAAGTTGAGCCAACCGCAACCAATTTGCCAAGGGTGGCCGCCCACCGGTTGTTATAGCACTCTGGAAAAGTTGAGCCAACCGCAACGCGGTGATTTCCGACGCCTTTGTCGCCCTCGTTATAGCACTCTGGAAAAGTTGAGCCAACCGCAACTGGGGCCTCCCTCAATACACCTTGCTAGTAGTTATAGCACTCTGGAAAAGTTGAGCCAACCGAAACCTCGGCGCGGCTTTTGCCTCAACGCAAAAGGTTATAGCACTCTGGAAAAGTTGAGCCAACCGCAACTGGCATTACCAAGACCCCCATTTGGATTTGTTATAGCACTCTGGAAAAGTATAACCAAAACCAAAAGTATTCTTACTTAAAGGAATTTTGGTAGCGGAGGAGGGACTTGAACCCCCGACACGCGGATTATGATTCCGCTGCTCTAACCAGCTGAGCTACTCCGCCACACGAAGAACGGCCGTGGATCAGGCCGTCTGGAGCCCGGTTTTTAGGGTCTTTTGCTGAGGCTGTCAAGCGAAGAAATCAACAAAATTAGCTGCAGGATTAGCGCAGGCGTGAACGGCCCGGATGTTGCGGATCTTGAAGACCTGAAAAGAGGTCATCGGCGGCAAGTCGTTAAGCAACCTCGAGGGTAAGCGGTGCTTCTGTTCCAGCGATCCAGCCACCGCCCAAAAGGCGATCCCCGTCATACATGACACAGGCCTGCCCAGCAGAAACACCGGCTTCGGGCTCTGTCAGGTGAACCTCGGCCCAGCCATTGGCCGCACCATAAACGGTTGCCGGGAACGGATCCTGCGTAGAGCGCACCTTGATCATGACCTCTGTGCCCTGATCAGACAGCGGCTCATCACCAATCCAGTTCATTTCCCGAAGGCTGAGCTTGGAGACCAGCAGGGCTTCGCGCGGTCCGACCACGACCCGGTTTCCTTCCGGGTCCAGCCGCACCACATACAGCGGATCGCCAACCGCAATGCCAAGGCCACGGCGCTGCCCAATGGTGTAGTTGATGATGCCATTGTGACTTCCCAGAACCTTACCGGAAAGATCGACAATGTCCCCTTCCCGACCGGCGCCTGGGCGAATACGCTCAATCACGCTGGCATAATTGCCATTGGGAACGAAGCAGATATCCTGACTTTCAGGCTTGGCCGCAACGGCGAGATTGTATTTTTCTGCCAGCGCCCGGGTTTCTTCCTTGGTTAGACCGCCAAGAGGAAACCGCAGATAATCCGCCTGCTCCTGCGTCGTCGCAAAAAGGAAATAGCTCTGATCCTTGATGGCATTTGCACCGCGATATAGACGAGCGCCGCTAAGGCCGCCTTCGCGGCGGATATAATGCCCGGTCGCCAGGGCAACGGCGCCTAGATCCTGAGAGGTTTCCAGCAAATCGCGGAATTTCACGGTTTGATTACAGCGCACGCACGGGACAGGGGTTTCGCCGCGCAGATAACTGTCGGCAAATTCTTCCATCACACTGTCTTGAAAGCGGCTTTCATAATCCAGCACATAATGGGGAATGCCAATGGCATCAGCGACCCGGCGGGCATCGTGAATATCCTGCCCGGCACAACAGGCGCCTTTTTTCTGAACCGCAACGCCATGATCATAAAGCTGCAGCGTGATCCCGACCACGTCATAGCCCTGATCTTTCAAAAGCGCAGCCGTAACCGAGCTGTCCACGCCGCCTGACATGGCGACGACAACGCGGGTATCTTCCGGTGCTGTATCAAAACCTAATGAATTCATGGCGCGCAATATAGGCTGGTTTTTAGCGGATGCAAGTATAACCGTCACACTATAGCCATGCAAAAAAGGCATCCGTCCCTTGGGACGAGATGCCTTTCTCTGGAGATGTTCCTTTTTTAAGGCGTACTAGCTGAGATAATTCAGAAGCGTTGTCCGATTGAGCTGGGAGAGGACGTTATAAGACGCCTCAAGCGCAAAGTTCGCCTCGTTCAACTTCGTGATCGCTTCGGCGGCATCCACATCCTCAATATTGCTGATGAAGATTTTGGTTTGTGTGATCTGCACATCGATCGCCTCAACGGTCTGTTCCATCACTTTCTGGTTGAGACCGTTTTCACCGCGGAGCTCACCCAGATCCCGCACCAGATTCTCCAAATTGGCGATCTCGCCCGTCAGGAAAGCCTGATCCTCATCGCGAAGCGGTGTGGTTACAGGTCCTGCTGGCCCGGTTGGAACGGGCGCAGTTGTTGGAAGAGTTCCGTTCTGCCACATGACAAGACGCTGAACCGCCGTCATGATGTCGAGCCCGACCTCATCCGCCACCAAGCCGATTTCCAGGGTCCGGTTTTCATCCACGCGAACGGTGCGTTTCAATGTATTGTTGTCAAAAACATCGGTTGGAGGCTCGAGCGCTGTCAGCAGATCGTTCATATCGGAAATGTTGATGGGAGACGTATCTTTCTTACTCCCTGCGAACAAGTAGCCTTCCGTATTCTGACTGTTCATAAACCCGACAACTGCATCAAATACACCCTCGATGGTGGCTTCCAGACCAAGGGCGGAGGACGCATTGATCGCGCCCATAACGGCCTCTTTCAGGTCAGTTGCAGCACTTTCCATCCCGCCAAGCGCCTGATCATAGGCTGCCAACTCTGACAACACGACGCCGTTATTCTCTTTATGCTGTTCAAGGCGCGACAGTAGTGATTTCGACCCTGTCAATGTCGAGGTATCCTGATAGATATCCTTGTAGAATTCCGCCACGTGACCTGTGGTCACATGAAACTGGGCTTTGTCAACCCGCGCCTGGGCACCCTGCATGTAGCTGAGCAGCGTCTGGCTTTGGTGGAATGTGGATACGCGTGTCATGAGCTTTCTCCTACGACGATGCGTTAAACGATGTTGATCAGAATGTCATACATGTCGCGGGCGGTTGTGATCACACGAGCCGCCGCATTGTAGGCATTCTGATAGACAATTAGATTGGCCAGTTCCTCGTCCATATTGACGCCGGCAGATTCCAGAAGTTTTTCCTCTAAAACCCCGGCGAGCGCAGCACGGTCCTCTCTTAGGCTGTCGGCACGGGCTGCGTCCAAACCGGACTTGGCCAGGATCTGTGCGGCATATTCACCGACAGTCACATTTGAGCCGGGCAGACCACCCCAGGTATCAAAGCTGGTCGCTGTATTTGCCAGATCCTGAAAAGAGAGAGCACCCCGGTTATCAGAAAGGTTCAAGGCTGGTGTTCCTGTTGCATCCACACGGGCCAACGCCATTGACATGGGAGACGCCAGAATATCCGAGCGGACAGTCAGGCCGGAACTCTGATCAACAGGATAGCGAAGACCCACCCCGAACATGTCGGCAAAGGAGACACCGGTAGCGCCTCGATCAGACGTATCATTACTGACATTGATGCTGTAGTTCTCATAGCCTGTAACATTTGAGATCACAATGGCTCCGTCTGATGTCAGGCTTGCCGTTGCAGCGGGTGAGAGGTTTGTGTTCAGCTCGTTAATGATATCATTGACGGTGCCGCCAATAGCGCCAAAGTCAATTGTGAAGCTGCTCTGAACCTCGCCATTTGGCCCTCGGTTTTCAATATCAATGGTTCCAGTGAACCCGTGCGCATCACCGGCCGCCAGACCTGTATCAAAATTTGTTGGAACCGAAGCTTCCACAAGGTCATTAAGGCCGAAGAAATGGGAAAAGCCCTTGCCGCCTCGCAGGGAAGGATCTGTATCCACCTGCTGAACACCGACGCCCGTTGCACCGCCCTGGGCCGTCATTTCCAGAACGCCATTTGTCAGGGTCAGTGTTCCTGCACCAAGGGCACCGTTCACCTCAGCCAGCACATCGGCCATTGTTGTCGTTCCGCCCGCATCAAAATCAACGGTATAGGAAGCCACGATGTCGTTATTGGTATCAAAACTGTAGAATGTTGCCTGACCGGTGAAGCCATGATCGTCTGTTGCGACGACACCGCTATTGTGGCCTGTCAATGTTGCAGGAGGTGGCACCGCCACATTGGCGTTATGGACAGCGTTCAACTGTTCAGCCATTTCACCAGCGAGCGCGCCGATCTGATTTGCCATGCCTGGCAATTCCACATTCCGCATATCCAGCCAGCCCCGCAAGGAACCGCCGGTTAATTCCGGATCAAGGGCAAGACCAGTTGCCGCGACTGTTTCTGTTGTCGTGTTATAAACGTTAATCGTCACCTGATCGAAAATCGTTTCCGAAGTCACAGTTGCAGCTGCATCGTAAACCAGCTGACGAGGTATAAAATCGAGAAGCTGCTGACCGGCATTGGTGATAACGGCCACGGAGTTATTGCCTTGCGGATAGGTTTTCACATCCACAATATCAGCAATCTCAGAGAGAGCCTGATCCCGTTTATCTTCCAATTCACCGGTTGGCTTGCCGCTGATTGTTGCGGAGGAAATTTCCTGGTTCAACTCGTGGATCCGGAGGATCGCCCGGTTTACAGTCTCAATCTCTGTGACAATATGATTATCTGCTTCTTTGCGCAGGGCCTGGATCTGTGTCTGCAGCCGGTTTGCCTCGATTGCGAAATTCTGAATTTCTGTCAACGCAGAGGAGCGGGCAACCGAAAGCGTTGGATCCACTGTCAACTGGGACAAAGAGGTATGAATGCTATCCACCTTGCCAGTTAAGGATGTGTTTTCTGCCGGATCTCCAAGCAGGGCCTGTAACTTGCCATAAATATCGGACATGGCAGCATATTGTTCGGTGCTCGCAGTGGAAAGGCGCAGTTCGCGCTGAATGAACTCGTCAGTGACACGGCGGACATCTTCGATATCCACACCAGCGCCCTGCCCGCCAAGAACAATTGTGCTGTAGTCCACGACTTTGCGGGCATAGCCTTCGGTCTGGACGTTGGCGATGTTGTTCGACGTAACATTGAGCGCCTGCTGGTGAGCCAGCATACCCGTGACACCCGAATTCATAATTGCAGTCAAACTCATGTTCTTCTCCACTTAACCTGGCTTCAGCCTATGGGCAGTTTTCGCCGGGTTACTCTTTGTAACCTGTCTAAAAGGCAGTTTTTTCCGATCTCTCCACAATCCTGAAAACTGCTTTAACTAATTGAAAATACTGACCTTAATAGATTTTAGAGACCTATATTTTCAACTGGACATGCCACAACTGACATTAATCTCACCCCATACTATGCAATATGGATGCCAACTCCTCGAAACTGAGCCTGAAAAGATCCCCCTATTATAAAGTGTAACCAGTTTTCCGAAGAGAAGCCCCCTCTGGTGGTCACCCTGAAAGACGGTTTTTGCCACCCTAGGCAAGAAAGGGACTCGTGGAGCTGGCAGAAATTGCCTGAACCGACTAGACCCACCGAACCTTGATATGCCCAACAACGCACAAACCATTGATTTTATTGATTTTTATTTTTTTTGAAAAACTGGCCCGCCTTTTGCTTGGTATGGGGCAAACCGCAATAGGTTCGTGAAATACATAAGTGAGATTAAATCAATGGATGTATCACAAGTCAGACATGATACCGACAAGTCCTTTAACTGGGGCCCAACCTTTAAGGATGAAGCCAAGGACGATTTCGCCCGGCACCTTGCCGATGCAGATCGCGCCGAGCGTCCAGAACCCGAAGAAAAGGTCAAAGCCCGCGAGGATGTCGATGATGTCAACGATCACGATGATGACCGAGTAGAGGATACGGATACTGCTGAGCAGAACGACGATACCTACTCCGACAAACCAGCAGTTGCCGCTGACAGCACTGAGACAGTTACCGTCGCTCCTCAACAGGTTCCGGCAGCAGCAAGCCAGGTAACAACGCCCAAGGGTGATGGTGAGGCTACAGCAGCAGTGACCACTGGCAGCACCACTGCAGATGAAACTGCAGCGACATCTGTGGCGGACCCGAAATCGAAGAGTGCAAACGCCGAAGCAGCTTCTGGTGAAGGTGAAACAGGTAATGTTTCAGGCACCACTAAAGAAGTAGGTCTTGAGAATGCAGCCACCAGAACAAGCGGCCAGGCAGCTGAACAAGCCGGTGCTGCCATTGCAGCCGCTAGCCAAAAGCAAAGCGCTGATCCAAAATCAGCGACTGCGGCAGCGTCCAGCACACCAGCCGCAACAGCAGCCGCTACAGCAGTGGGTAAACAAGTAACCAAAGGCGAGAATGGTCAGGTTGCGGATACCGCTGCAAAGGCAAAGAACAATACGCCTGCTCAGGCGGCGGCAACCAACATGACACAGACTGAGGAAGTTCAGTCAAAAACAGCCAACCAGGCACAAACTGTCAATCCGCTTGAAAAAATGCGGCAGGATGAAATGGCAAAGATGACCGAGAAAGAGGTCCTTTCCGCCAAGATTTCTGAAATGCTGGCCAGCGGCAAGGGCAAGATTACAGTAGCCTCGGCCGCCAAGACTGGCACAGCAACCGCGTCTGCTGGATCCATGGTCAGTGGTGGAAATACACTACAAGCCAGCACTGCCGCAACTCAGCAATCCGCAGCAGCATCGGCTCCAAAAGCTGACACTGCAATCGCAATGGTCACCCAGTCAGCCCAACAGGCTGAGACACCGATCATCATTCCAAACGGTGATTTGGCGACCTCCTTGCTGACACCACAAGTGCAGACAGACACGAACGCCGTGACGAGCTCCACTGCCGCCCCAGGCGCTGCAATCGCTGGCGTTGATTCAACCAGCAGCAGTTCAGCCAGCCAGGCAACTCAGGCCAACAGGGCAACAGCCCAGGCTGGAAGTCCTGCTGAGCAAGTCTCTGCCCAGCTGAGCAAAGCTGCCAAGGATGGGGTTGATCAGATCAAGGTTCAACTGAACCCTGCGGAGCTGGGTCGGGTCGACGTAAAGATGGAACTGGGTCATGACGGACGGGTCATGGCGGTTATTTCCGCAGACAACCCAGACAGCCTGGAAACTCTGCGTCAGGACGCTAACCAACTGGCAAAAGCTCTGCAGGATGCAGGTTTCAAAACAGGCTCTGACAGCCTGAACTTCACTTTGAACCAGGGCAACGATCAGGGTGATGCCAATCAGCAGTTTGCTGGTGGTTCACCACTCAATTCAGAAGCCGCTGATGAAGAAATGGCACTGGAAACAGCAGCCTATTCAAATGCGGCAGGATCAGACAGTGGTCTGGATATCCAGGTCTGACCCTTGAAGGAGTAATGTGATGAATATCGAAGAAGCAAATGCTCAATATTATAAGGCAGATAGCACCGCCAATAAATCTGCGGTGAACCTAGCCGATAATTTTGACGACTTCCTGACCATGCTGACCACCCAGTTGCAGAACCAGGACCCGCTAAACCCGACGGATTCCAACGAATTCACAAATCAATTGGTCTCCTTCACCGGGGTTGAGCAGTCCATTGCGACAAACCAGCATCTGGAAGCCCTGATCCAACTGCAATCCATCAGCCAGCAGAACAATGAGGCGACAACCCTGATCAGCTATCTTGGCAAGACGGTTGGTACTGATCTGAACGTGGCCAAATTGGATGGTGAAGGCGCGGCCTGGAACATCAATCTGCAGACAACTGCAGATGAGGTGACCTACTCAATCTATGACAAAGCCGGAAACAAAGTTCATACGGAAAGTGCAGGCACACTTGGTAAGGGCGACCAAACTTTTACGTGGGATGGATCGCTGGTTAATGGCGGCCAGGCTCCTGAAGGGGCTTACTATTTGGTGGTAGATGCCAAGACCGACGGTGGCAGCCAGGTAGATGTGAACTACAGCTTTAAAGGGCTGGCCAGCAAAGTAGAAACAATCGATGGACAACCGGTCCTTATGGTGGGCGGGGTCCCACTTGGACTTGCAAATATCACGACTGTTGAGGTCGCGAACACTGATACTGACGGCGCGTAAAGCGTAATTAGTAACCTGTCTGCCTCTTTAACCGGAGCAGACCTGATTAAAGGAGTAAAGAAATGAGTCTTACAGCAGCAATGTTCTCCGGGGTATCGGGCCTAGCAGCCCAGTCCATGTCAATGGGCATTATCTCTGATAACATCTCAAACAGTAGCACAATTGGTTACAAAGACACTCGGGCGGTTTTCTCCACCCTGGTGACAGAAAGTACAACCAACACAACTTATTCCCCTGGTGGTGTGATTGTTCACCCAAGCCAGCGGGTTGATACACAAGGTTTGATCACAGCAGCGGATGCCGACACACATATGGCAATCGCGGGCAACGGGTTCTTCGTTGTGCACACCCAAAGTGATCCAACCGCATCAGGCGGTAACTACCTGTTCACCCGTGCAGGAACTTTTGAGCCGGATGAAACAGGCCTTCTGCGTAATGCACAAGGATATTATCTGCAAGGTTGGGCGATTGATCCGGACGGAAATATTCCAACCAACCAATCTGACTTGGCAGCACTGGAGCCTGTTAATATTTCAGGCCTGACCGGTAACGCTGAGCCAACCACAACGATTGAGTTGAAAGCTAACCTGGCGAAAGAGCAGGCTACATTTGGTGCTGGTTATGTCGCTGGTGATATGGCCAATGGCACAACAACGCCTCACTTTGCACGGTCCTTCCAGATTTATGATAGTGTAGGTGCGGCTCATTCCGTTACCTTCAACTTCCTGAAAACCGGCACGGGTGTCACGCCAAACGAATGGACGCTTGAAATTACCGCCGACCTTGATGCGGATGGTAATGAAGACGTTCTTTCAACTGAAATTGTTGCCTTTAATACAGACGGCACGATAGATCTGTCTTCAGGCGCAACGACCCAGACCAACACCATTAACATTCCATGGGCTGCAACACTGGGTATTGAGACTCCACAAGCCTTGACCCTTGATTTTGGTACGGATGATCAATCTGACGGATTTACACATTTCGCCGGTAACTCTGAACTGGTTTCTTCAGAAGTGAACGGTGCCTTGTTTGGCTCCTTCAACTCTGTCTTTATTGACGAAGAAGGAAACGTGATTGCCAAGTTTGACAACGGTACATCAAAATATATCTACAAAATCCCGGTCGCGACCTTCCCGAACCCTAACGAAATGGGCAACTTGGACGGTAACGCCTATGATGAAACCCCTGAATCTGGAACATTTTCCCTCAGGGAGGCAACCATTGGCGGCGCTGGCCGAGTCATTAGTTCGGCGACCGAGGCTTCGACAGTGGATATTGCAAACGAATTTACAAAGATGATTGTAACCCAGCGCTCCTATTCAGCTGCAAGTAAGATCATCACCACTGCAGACGAAATGCTTGAAGAACTTATCCGAATTAAGCGATAAATTCTTAAGTAACTGAAAATACTCCTTTTTTCCCGGCCAAAATGCTGCTTTTGGTCGGGAATTTCTGCCTTTTTTTGCCGAAAGATAAAATTAACCATCGGCTTTAGCAGTTTGTTAAATTACCGGCGCTACTATCCGATCTCAGCAAAGATTACGAGTTGGAGTAAGGTAGCACCATAATGCAGCCCTTATCAGAACAAAGAACCAGTAAAATCATCGGCCTCGATGGCAAGCCGATGACCGTTGATGATTTGCCACCAAGAGACACCAAGCGCTGGGTGATCCGTCGCAAGGCCGAGGTTGTCCAAGCCGTTCGCGGTGGCCTGATCAGCCTGGATGAAGCCTGCACAATGTATAAGTTGTCAGTCGAAGAATTCCTTTCCTGGCAAAAGGCAATCGACAAGCACGGTTTGCCCGGACTTCGGACCACCCGGATCCAGCAATACCGGCCTCCGAGCCCTCCAGAATTTGAAAATTAACTTTTTTTAGGGAAACGAGTCAAAAATATCACACCCTAAAAACTGACTTTTCGCGCAGCGATTTGGCCTGAAACCCGCCAAATCGCTTTTTTATTTTCTTTTTCTAATTCAATGACTTCCTAAAAATAGGCAATTTTTTCCTAAAACTCGGCAAATATTGCCGGTCGTTAACCTTCTGTTTATAACAAGTCGTTAGATTACGGTCTCATCGGACAGTGTTCTAACTTGTACTTTTTGCTTTAAAGGTGTCGATCGTGAACGGATTAAGTCAGCTTCTACAGAACCTCGGTACTATCAGGCTCGCCATACTGGGGTCTGTCGCCGTGGGTCTGATCGCCCTGATCATGTTTATGTCCACGCAGCTTGGAAACGCAGACTATGCGCTGCTCTATGGCAATCTGGAACCAGAGGATTCCGGAGCTGTGATCAGCCGGCTGGACGCTCAAAACATTCCCTACAAACTTGAGAATGGTGGCCGGGATATTTTGGTAGTGCGCGATCAAGTGGATAAACTCCGCTTGGGCATGGCGCAGGATGGCCTGCCAAATGGTGGCTCTGTTGGCTATGAAATCTTTGATAATTCAGACGCTTTCGGCACAACGGCTTTCGTTCAGAATGTTAATCTGGTGCGCGCCCTGGAAGGGGAATTGTCCCGAACCATTCGCGCGCTAAACAATGTTTCGACAGCTCGTGTTCATATCGTCTTGCCAAAACGGCAGGTCTTCAGCCGGGAAAAACGGGAAGCCTCTGCCTCAATCGTTCTAAAACTTAAAGGCCGTCTCAGCGAAGACCAAGTTGCTTCTATTCAGCACATGGTCGCTGCAGCAGTCCCCACATTGGCCGTGAACCGGATTTCAATTGTCGATAGCCGCGGAAATCTGCTGGCACGGGGCGATGGTAAAGAAAACCCAGGCAACGGTTTCAGCAGCCAAAGCGAGTTCATGAGGGTTTCTTATGAAGCGCGCCTGCGTGAACAAATCGAAGCCTTGCTTGAACAATCCCTGGGCAAAGGAAATGTCCGTGCCCAAGTCAGTGCGGAAATGAACTTTGACCAGAAAACGGTCAAATCAGAAACATATGACCCAGATGGACAGGTTGTCCGCTCCACCCAGACTGTTGAGGAAAGTAACTCTTCCTCCGATACAACAGGGGGCGCTGAAGGTGTTACCGTTGGCAACAACCTTCCAGAAGCAGAAGCAGCTCAAGAAGGGGGTGCAGGATCTGAAAGTGCCTCCAACCGGGTCGAAGAGACAGTCAACTACGAAATTTCCAAAACCATCACCACAGAGGTTCAGGAAAGTGGTCTTATCCAACGCCTAACAGTTGCTGTTTTGGTGAACGGGCGTGCCGCGGTAGATGCAGATGGCAATCAAACCTATGAACCACTGGATCAGGATGCCCTTGATCAGGTCGCCCGATTGGTCAAATCCTCAATCGGGTTCGATGAGGATCGCGGTGACCTTGTTGAAGTCGTCAATATGCCTTTCGTGCAATTGGCTCCTGTCGAGTTTGAGGAAGATCCGGAAACAATTGAACTGTTCATGGGCCTCACCAAACGCGACCTGTTCAAGATGGGTGAGATGGCTGTCCTTGCGATCGTTGCCATCCTTGCTCTGCTTCTGGTCGTACGGCCATTGCTAACACGGGCTTTAAGCGCAGATGATGCTGGTAATGCTTTGGCGGGTCCTGGCGGCGCCGTCGGTGCAATTGCAGGTGCGCCAGGCTACGCAGCAGCAGGTGGAGGTGTTGCCCAGATACCGGGCGGCGCCGGCGGTACTACCGCAGCCCTTGAGGGCCCTGCAGGTGAAAAGGATCTTGGCCTGCAATCCGAAACCCTATCTGAGCTGGATGAAATGATCGACATTGCCAAGGTTGATGGACAGGTCAAAACCTCTGCCCTCAATAAGGTTGGCGAAATCGTTGAAAAACATCCAGATGAAGCCGTCGCGATCATTCGCAACTGGCTCTATCACGATAAGTAATCCAGGGAAGTCTCATGGCGATCACAGATATCAAACAACTGTCTGGAAATGACAAAGCGGCCATCATGATGCTGGCGCTTGGGGAAGAACATGCTGCTCCGATCTGGAGCCGACTGGATGAAGAGGAAATCAAGGAGATTTCTCAGTCCATGTCGAATCTTGGTACAGTGTCCTCAGAAGTTATGGAAGCCCTGTTTGTTGAGTTTGCTGGCAGCATCTCCTCAACCGGTAACCTGATCGGCACATATGAGGCAACAGAGCGACTTCTGCTGAAAGCCCTGCCTTCCGACAAGGTCGACAACATCATGGAAGAGATCCGCGGGCCGGCGGGTCGGACCATGTGGGACAAGCTGGCCAATGTGAACGAAGCGGTGCTGGCCAATTATCTGAAAAACGAATATCCGCAGACCGTGGCTGTGGTCATGAGCAAGATCAATCCAGATCATGCGGCCAAGGTACTCTCCACGCTTCCAGAGGATTTCTCCCTCGAAGTGGTGAACCGGATGCTGCAGATGGAATCTGTTCAGAAAGAGGTTCTGGACAAGATCGAAGATACACTTCGCAGCGAGTTCATGAGCAACCTTGCCAAGACCAACAAGCGCGACAGCCACGAAATGATGGCTGAGATCTTCAACAATTTTGATCGCAACACTGAAGGTCGGTTCATTGCCGCCCTGGAAGAGCGGAACCGCGACAGTGCAGAGAAGATCAAGGCGCTGATGTTTACGTTTGAAGATCTTCTCAAACTCGATCCTGCAGGTGTCCAAACCCTGCTTCGCAATGTGGACAAGGATCGGTTGGGCATTTGCATGAAAGGCGCTTCCGATGCCGTTCGGGACCTTTTCTTCAGCAATATGTCTGAGCGTGCGGCCAAGATCCTTCGCGAGGATATGGAGGCCCTGGGTCCGGTTCGTCTGCGGGATGTGGATGAGGCCCAGATGGAAATCGTGAATATCGCGAAAGACCTGGCTGATAAAGGTGAAATTATGCTCGCTGACAGTGGCGGTGACGACGAGCTGGTTTATTAAGGGCGTTAGTAATGAGTGCAACTTCCAAATTCCTGTTTGATACCGAATTCGGTAGTTCCGTTAAGAAGGAGCCTGAAAAAGTAGAGGCCCCGGAACCGGAATTGCCACCGGCTATCTACACGGAAGAAGACAAGGAAAGATTATGTGCCGAAGCCCATAGCGCCGGACAAGCTGCCGGCCGGGAAGAGGTTCTGCAAAGTGTTGAAGCGACAACTGCCCAAATCATGAGTGACCTGAGCAGTCAACTGCAGCAACTTGCGCAGGCCCATGAGGCACAGATGGAAAATGTTCGCTGCGAGGCCGCTAGCCTTGCCTTTGCCATTGCCAAGAAACTGGCCCCTTCCCTAATTGCCCGCCAACCGGAGCAAGAAGTGCTGCAGATGGTACAGGATTGCCTGGCTGATTTACATGACGAGCCGCGCATTGTCCTCAGAGCCAATGAACAGGTTTGTAACAGTCTATCCGAGAAAGTGGATATCCTGGCCCAACAATCCGGATTTCAGGGAAATATCATCCTGTTACCGGACGATACAAAAATCGATAGTGACTGCCGCATTGAGTGGGCAGATGGCGGCGTGGAAAGAGACGTCACCGACACAACACAGAAACTAGAAGAGATCATTCACCGATTTGTCAATTCGGCAGATGAAGCAAAGTCATAAGGGTCCTGAAGGAAGATGCTTATGACAGTTATGGAGAGTAACAGTGGCAGATAATGAAGATTTAGAGCTTGATGATCTGAGCGCCCAGCCTACGGACGAGGCAGGTGCTGAAGGGGCCGATCAGGAAGGGGCTAACGCCGCTGCCGAAGACGGAGCAGAGGATCACGATATTCAGGATGATTCCGATATCGCCCGCACAGCCGCCGATCTGGAAGCTGTGTTTGATATTCCAGTGCATGTTTCTGCTGTTCTGGGCAAATCCAGAATGCAGGTCAGCCAGCTTCTAAAACTCGGCCGGGGGGCCGTTGTTGAGCTGGACCGCAAAGTCGGTGAAGCGATCGATATTTATGTCAACAACCGTCTTGTCGCCCGCGGAGAGGTTGTTGTTGTGGAGGACCGGCTGGGTGTCACAATGACCGAGATTATCAAGTCGGATCGCAGATAACTGGATAACCAATAATGAACTTGGATTTTGCGACAATTTTTGGGCTTTTTGGCAGTTTTGCTGTGATTACGGCAGCCGTCCTCATTGGCGGCTCCGCAACAGCTTTTTATAACCTGCCATCAGTTCTTATTGTGCTGGGGGGCACTTTCCTGGTCACAACCATGAGCTATTCGCTCTTTGAGGTCTTGCGCTCTCAACGCCTGATCTTAAGGGCCCTTTTCAAGCCGCATCGGCGCCCCATTGAGGTCGCCATGGATATGATTGAACTGGCAGAGCGCTGCCGGGGCAGAGGTATTCTAAAATTACAGGACTATATCAGTCAGGGAGATCCAGAGAGCTTCCAGAACAAATCCCTTCAACTGGTTGTGGATGGTCTGCCTGCTGACGAGGTCAACCGGATCCTCAGTAACGAGTTAAAAGCCATGTCAGCCCGTCACAACTCTTCTGCGGGTATGCTTCATCGGGCAGCCGAAGTTGCACCCGCCATGGGCCTGATCGGAACACTGGTGGGACTTGTCCAGATGCTCAGCAGCCTGGATGATCCGTCGACAATCGGACCAGCCATGGCAGTTGCCCTTCTGACAACATTTTACGGCGCGGTTCTCGCCAATATGTTTTTCAGCCCACTTGCGTCGAAACTGGAACGCAATTCCGCTGAGGAAGTACTGATTAACCGCATTTATATCGCCAGCGCCACCTCCATCGGCAGACAGGAAAATCCCCGTCGCCTGGAAATGGTACTGAATACCTTGTTGCCGCCGACCGAGCGCGTGCAGTTTTATAATTAGAGTATCGGGAGAATAAGCAGATGCGTTTGCTTATAATTGGATCATTAAACGGACAAATCGGGGCGGCCAGCAAAATTGCTATGTCCCGGGGCGCGAAAGTCAGCCAGGTTGAAGATATTGAAGCCGCGTTGACCTCCTTGCGCTCAGGTCGGGGTGCAGATATGGCGATGATTGATGTCAATCTGCCTATTTCGCAACTGGTTGAAAGCCTGACAAACGAGCGGATCAACCTGCCCATTATTGCCTGTGGCATTAACACCGAAGCCAAGGCTGCGGCCAATGCCATTCGCGCAGGTGCCAAGGAATTTTTGCCGCTGCCCCCAGATCCGGAGCTGATTGCTGCCGTTCTGGAAGCCGTCGCGGAAGATAATTCCCAACTGATTTTCAGTGACCCGGCTATGGCCGAGGTTGTGAAACTTGCTGATCAGATTGCCCCCTCCTCTGCCTCCGTTCTCATCAACGGTGAGACCGGTACCGGTAAAGAAGTGATGGCAAGCTATCTACATAAGAAAAGCAACCGCTCTGATAAGCCGTTTGTTTGTGTAAACTGCGCAGCAATCCCTGAAAACCTTCTGGAATCTGAATTATTCGGACATGAAAAAGGTGCCTTTACCGGCGCGATTGCCCGGCGGATTGGTAAGTTTGAAGAAGCCAATGGCGGAACCTTGCTGCTGGACGAGATCAGCGAAATGGATATCCAACTGCAGGCGAAGCTACTTCGGGCCATTCAAGAGCGGGTGATTGACCGGGTTGGTGGTACCAAGCCAGTTCCAGTGGATATTCGAATTCTCGCAACCTCCAACCGGGATCTGGCAGAAGCTGTTCAGGAGAGAACCTTCAGGGAAGACTTGCTGTTCCGGCTGAATGTTGTGACGTTGAAAATCCCACC